>JAFXMW010000135.1 GCA_017530105.1 Bacteroidales bacterium | reverse complement strand
TAATCACCGCTGGATGCCAAGAGTGTGGGGTCGTTATTGTCCATGATTTGCCAATGTTTGAATTTGCAAAGATACTAACTTTTTTTCGTATGGACAAATTATTTTTTGGGGATAAAGGCAAAGCCCCTGCCGGAGGTGGCTCTGACAGGTGGTAAGAAAATCAGAGGGGCAACAGCCCGAACACAGCGGCGCCGCTTCCAGTCATGGCTGCGTAGAGTGCGCCACGGCGGTACATGTCGTCTTTCAGCGCGGCGATGGCGGGGTGGGCTGGGAAAACGGAGACCTCGAAGTCGTTGACGATAGTTTCCCGCCATTGCTCTATAGGTTGGCGCACTGCTTGCAGCAGGTCGGGACGGCTGCCGCCTTGCAGATGCAGTCCTGCGTATGCCTCGCGGGTGCTGACATGCTCGTCGGGGGGTATCTCTATGGCTATGTGGTATGCCGACAGGTCGAGGTGGATGGGTTCCAGTTGGTCGCCAATGCCGGTGGCGTAGGCGGGGCGGTTCTGGATAAAGAAGGCGCAGTCGGCACCTATCCGTGCAGCCCGTTGCTCAAGGTCGGCGGTTGCAAGCCCCAGCGAGAACATCTCGTTGAGCATCTTGAGGGTGAAGGCGGCATCGCTACTGCCGCCGCCCAGCCCGGCTCCGAAGGGGATGTGCTTGCGCAGCAATATCTCCACCGGCGGGATGCCGAACTCCTCCTGCAGCAGGCGGTAGGCTTTCATGCAGAGGTTATCGTCAGGGGCATTATCAAGCACTATACCCTCCTGCCTCACAACGGTGGCAGAAGCCTCGGAAGGGGTGATTTCCAGCTCGTCGCACAGGTCGCGAACGGGCAGGAAAATGGTCTCCAGGTTGTGGTAGCCGTCAGGGCGTTTGCCCACAACGTGCAGGCCGAGGTTAATCTTGCAATTGGGGTGGCTCTTCATGGGGTGTGTCGGTGTTGCGTTCGTAGGCTCGGATAATCTTGGTGACCAGTTTGTGGCGTATCACGTCGCTGTTGTCGAGGTGGATGATGCTGATGCCGTTGATGCCGTCGAGGATGCGCATGGCCTGTACCAAACCGCTCTGCTGGTGGCGGGGCAGGTCAATCTGGGTGATGTCGCCGGTGATGACGAATTTGGCGTTCCTGCCCATGCGGGTGAGGAACATCTTCAGCTGTGCCGAGGTGGAGTTTTGTGCCTCGTCGAGGATGACGAAGGCGTTGTCGAGGGTGCGCCCGCGCATAAAAGCCAGCGGGGCAATCTCGATAGTGTTGTCCTCCCAGTAGGAGAGGAGTTTCTGCTGCGGTATCATGTCGCGCAGGGCATCGTAGAGGGGTTGCAGGTAGGGGTCGAGTTTGTCGCGCAGGTCGCCGGGCAGGAAACCGAGGTTTTCGCCCGCCTCCACTGCCGGGCGGGTGAGGATGATACGTCGTATTTCTTTATTCTTCAATGCTCTCACGGCAAGGGCCACGGCGGTGTAGGTCTTTCCGGTGCCTGCAGGGCCGATGGCGAAGACCATGTCGTTCTCTTTCACGGCCTCCACCAGTCGCCGCTGGTTGGGGGTGCGGGCCTTTACCAGCAGCCCGTTGCGCCCGTGCACAAGAATCTCCTCGTTGGTCTCCGCCTCGGGAGAGGAACCCCCGTTTTCAAAAATCTGCATAATGACATTTTCATTCAGGCGGCCCACTTTGTCATAGTAAGTCTTCATGGCTTGCAGTTTGCCGTCAAAATGGTCGATGTCCTCCATGCTCCCCACCACCTTCAACATGTCGCCGCGGGCAATGAGTTTCAACTTGGGGAAAAGAATTCTCACAAAGTCGAGAATCTTGTCGTTATCGCCCCAAAAGCGTGTGTAGTCAATCTCTTCGAGAGAGAATATCTTTTCTGTGATAGGTTCTTCCATGATGCAAAGTTACAAAAGAAAACCGACATGTACATATTAATTGAGAAAAAATGTGTATTTTTGCATTTCAATATAGAACATAAAATCATTATATCATGCAGAACACTTATGCTATCGGAATCGATGTCGGAGGCACAAATACCGACATCGGACTTGTCAGGGATGATTCAAAAATAATCTCACGGTGCAGTTTGCCCACGGGCAATTACTCCTTGCTTGAGCCATACGTGGCCGACATTATGGAACAGATTAAAGCCATGACGGAAAAGGGCGACCCCGAGAAAGGGTTGGCAGCTATCCCGATTAGCGAGCTGACGGGCATCGGTATGGGTGCCCCCAACGGCAATTTCTATACCGGATGTGTCGAATGGGCTCCCAATCTGACCATCAAAGGTCTGTTGAATTTCGAAGAGGAGTTCCACAAATATGTCGACATCCCCGTGGTTCTGAGCAACGATGCCAATGCTGCCGCTTACGGCGAATATGTCTATGGCGGAGCCAAGGGCATGAACCATTTCATCATGATAACCCTCGGCACCGGTGTGGGAAGCGGCATAGTGGTTGACGGCCGCCTTGTTCACGGTTCCACCGGTACTGCCGGCGAACTGGGACACAACATACTCATCCCCAATGGACGCCGTTGCAGCTGTGGCCGCAGAGGCTGTCTGGAGGCTTACACCTCGGCTCGTGGCATTGTGCAGACCTATAACGAACTGCGCAAAGAAATGGGTGTTCCACAGGAGGCAAGCCACATGGCTGGCTGGATTTCCCCCGATATCGAGGACAAAGATGTTACATGCAAAATGATAGGCGATGCCGCCAACGCCGGCGACACCCTTGCCAAGGAGACCTATCGCCGCGTAGGCGAATGGCTGGGTCTGGCTTGCGCCAACGCCTGCACATTCTCTGCCCCCCAGGCCATCTTCCTTATGGGCGGTCCTACCAAGGTGGGCGAACCCCTGCTCGGCCCCCTGCGCGAGTCGTTCGAAGCCAATCTGCTGAACATTTACAAAGGCAAGTGCGAAATCATCATGTCTCAGCTTGCGGCCAACGAAGTCGCCATCCTTGGTGCTGCGGCGTTGATAAAGCTTAAATAATACGTTAATCGCGAAATCCATTTTCTGTTTATGAAAAAACATCTTTCTCTCATTTTGTGTGGCCTGTTGTTGGCTGCCGTAGCCACAGGGTGTCAGAACGGCTATTCACGTTATGTCAACCCCTTGGTGGGTACCGACTTCCACGGCCACACCTATCCCGGTGCCATTGTCCCCTTCGGGCAGATTCAGCCTTCGCCCGACACCCGTCTTGAGGGCTGGGACGGCTGCAGTGCCTATCACTACAGCGACGACACCGTCTATGGCTTCAGCCATACCCATCTCAGCGGCACTGGCTGTGAGGACTATGGCGACATCCTCCTCATGCCTGTCGTGGGCAGGGGCGGTCAATGGGGCTTCACCCCCACCATGCCTCAGGAGGAGTTCTGCTCCCGTTTCAGCCATCGTGGCGAGAAAGCCGTCCCCGGCTACTACCGTGTGGTGCTCGACCGCAATCGCGTCATGGTTGAACTCACCACCACCGAGCGTGTGGCCTGCCACCGCTACACCTTCCCCAGCAAAGGTGCCAAGGGCTTTGTTGTCGACTTGCGCCACCGCGACAAAGTCATCAGTGCCGGCTTCGACCAAAGCGAAGACAGCACCATCAGCGGCTGGCGCGAAAGCAATGCCTGGAATCCCGACCAAAAGTGCTTCTTTGCATTGGAATGTAGTCAGCCAATAAAGGATTTAAAATTTTTCGATGCTGGCAAGAAAGCCCTTGTCATCCTGCCAGACGAATGTAAGCAGGTCGAAGTCTACGTCTCCATATCGGGAGTGGACAGCCAAGGGGCTCGCAAAAACCTTGCCACCCGCAACGGTGCCGGTTTCGATGCCATCCGTTCCGCCGCTCACCAGCGTTGGGAAGAGGCTCTCGGCAAGATTCAAGTGGAAGGCGGCTCCCGTGCCGAGCGCCGCAATTTCTACACCGCCCTCTACCACTGCTACACCTCTCCCTATCTCTGGAGCGATGTCGATGGCCGCTACCGTGCCATGAACGACACCATCTACACCTCCGACAAACCCATCTACACCGTCTTCTCCCTCTGGGACACCTATCGTGCCCTGCATCCCCTCATGACCATCATCGAACCCGAAACCACCGAGGCGTGGATCAATACCATGCTCCGCCAATACGAGTCGGGTGGCGAACTCACCATGTGGGAACTCGCCGCCCACGAAACCCACTGCATGATTGGCTACCACAGCGTGCCCGTCATCCTCGAAGCCCAGCGTGCCGGCATCCTCGACAAATGGACTCCCGCGCGCCGTCTGGCACTCCTCGAGGCCATGATTGCCACTTCCAACCGCACCGAAGCCCATCAGGCCTACGCCCAGCAGGGCTACCTCGACAGTCAGTTGGACAACGAGACGGTCTCCAAGACCCTCGAATACTCCTACGACGATTGGTGCATAGCCCAATATGCGTTGAACGAGATGAACCGCAATGCTGCCACCGACACCACGTCGCGCCGCCTCTATCTCCGTCAGGTCTACGACACCTACATGCGCCGTGCCCAGTCGTGGCAGAATATCATGGACCCCGAAGGCTTCATGCACGCCCGTCGCAACGGCGGCTTTGTCACCCCCTTCAACCCCACCGAGGTCAATAACCACTACACCGAGGCCAACAGCTGGCAATACAGCTCCTACGTGCCGCACGATGTGGCGGGGTGGATTGCCCAACTGGGCGGCAGCACCAAAGCCGAGGCCTTCCTCGACTCGCTCTTCAACACCAGCAGCGAAACCACCGGCCGCGACCAAAGCGACATCACCGGCATGATTGGCCAATATGCCCACGGCAACGAACCCTCTCACCATGCCGCCTACCTCTATGCCTACCTCGGCGCCACCGACAAACTGGACGATGTGGTCCACCGCATCCTCTCCGACCTCTACACACCCCATCCCGATGGTCTCTGCGGCAACGAGGACTGCGGACAAATGAGTGCTTGGTATGTCATGAGTGCCATGGGATTCTATCCCGTATGCCCGGGCAGCGGCGAGTATGTAACCGTCACACCCCTCTTCGACCGCGTCACCATCCACACTGGCAAAGAGGACATTGTGATAAACAAAACCGACTGGGAACCTGGCCGTTTTTGGGATGGCAAGAGCTTCACGGCTCAGTCGCGCCAGTCCTTCCCCGACGAGCTTCGCTACCCGCCGGCACCCTGGTTCAGCAACTGGCAGCAATGTTTCAAAGACTCTCTCTTTGTCACCCTCAGTGCCCGCCAGCCCGTCTGTGGACAGCCCGACAACAACAACTCTGCCAATGTCCAGCCCCGCATCTACTACACCACCGACGGTCGCACCCCCGACACCAACTCCTTCCGCTATGTCCAGCCCATATTGGTCAACCGCGACATCACACTCAAGGCCGTCTCCTACAACCCCGCCACCGGCGTTTACAGCCCTGTGGTGAGCCAGACCCTCACCCGCTTCATTGCCGACAAGCAGCTGCGCTACATCACCCAGCCCGCACCCCAATACAGCGAGAACGGCCCCGACGGCCTCATCGACCGACTCTATGGCACACCCAACTACCGCATCGGCGGCTGGCAGGGATGGCAGAGCGACATGGTCGTGGTGGTGGACCTCCTGCAGTCCAAGACCCTCACCTCCGTCACCGTCGACTGTCTCGACAACATGCGTGCCTGGATTTTCTTCCCCCGACGTATAGAAGTCAGCATCTCCAGCGACGGAAAGACCTACAGGCCGTGGGCTTCGGTCGACAACACCGAATTCCCCGTTGTTCGCGAGCGGCAGGAAGAGAGTGTCCAACATCCCTTCACCTGCCACGGTCCCTATGCCACGGCGCGCTACCTCAAAATCAAAGCCGTCAACTATGGCACCATGCCCGACTGGCACATCAGTGCCGGCGAACAGGCATGGCTCTTTGTCGACGAGATTGAGGTGGGCAGCCATTTGGCAACCTTTGTCTCCTCCTTTTCATCCGAAAGTTCAACCAACGAAACAGAATAATTAACCATGAAAAAACTCCTTATAGCATTAGCCGCCTTAAGCCTCATGAGCTTGGCATCGTGCGGCGGTAAGAACTGCCGCTGCTATGAACGTGTCAATGACCGCTGGACGGGTCCCACCACCACGTATGCTTCCGAGGGCACCCGTTGCAACACGCTCAACAACCGTTCCCGTCTGTGCATCGAGATGGACGAACCCATCATCAACCCCGACGACATAGGCGTAGACTACAAGAAAAAGTAACCCTCCGCTGCCCTTCCCGCCGCCATGCGGCTAAGCCAGCCTGAAGGCGAAGGAATGGCGGTTTTTTTGAACTTGTATTACACTTGTTTTACACTTTTAAAGTGTAAAACAAGTGGGAAGCAAGTGTAAAACAAGAGTAAAACCGGTGTGAAACGATACCTGCTTCACATCGGTTTTACTATATTGTCCCCCTTTTGCGAGCAACCCGAGTGTGGGCGGGAAGTCAAATGTCCGCACAAATCCCCGCAGACCACCCCTGCCGCTCCCTCGAGAGGGGATGCTGTTGCGACCGACGTAGGAGATTACTTTATTACATTCGGGTGTGGTGTCGGGGTTGTCAGCGTTTGGTTACGAGGATGGCGTTGGCCACTCGGCGTTGTCCCCCGGTGTCGAAACGGCCGTTGTCGGCGGGGTGGTTGACGATGCCTCCGGTGCCGTGTTCTTTGATGTACATGGTCGAGGAGCCGCCTCCGTCGAGGTTGACGGCATCGCAGCACCCTATCCAGTGGAGGATGCGGGTGAGTTCGGGCAGGCTGAGCCCTTCGGCTTCACCTCTGTGCCGCCCGTCGGCCACAAGCATCACCACGGTGCCGTCGGGCTTGAGACCGATAGCAGTGCGGGGATGGCGGGCATAGACGAATCGGCGGTCGAGTCGTTGTGGGATGTCCATGCCTTTGCGTATGAGCATGGGGCCTGCGGTCATGATGTTGCTGTCGGGCATGGTGCGCTCGAAGGTGCGTAGGCTGTCGGGCACCACGAAGCGGGGTCGGCGGGAGGGGAGCAGGCGTATGGTGGCGTATTGATAGTATTTGCGGTGGAGACTGTCGTGCTGGGCAGGGGTGTTTTCGCCCAGTTCCCGACCCGCTATACGAAGGTAGCATACGGGGACTCCGGTGCGCATGTCGAAATAGGAGCCGTTGATGGCGGCAAGTGCGCTGTCGCGGGTGGCGAAGGAGGCGACGGTGGTGAGCAGGCTGTCGGCTACAAAGGCCAGTCGCGAGCTGGAACCCGAGGGTATCTCGATGATGCTGAAATATTGGTTGGAGTTGAACACTTGGCGTTGCATGAAGTGGTGGTGCATGAAGCGGAAGCCGTCGAGGGTGTCGGTGTGCCAGTCGGCGTTGACGAAGGCGATGGAGTCGGCGGTGTAGTCGCGCTGGGCTGCGACATGACGTGTCGGCAGGGTAAGGAGCAGGAGGAGGGCGAGGGTTGTCAGCAGTCGTGGGTTCATGGGCGGGGTGGTTTTAGTTGCCGAAAAGGTGCAGCAGGTCGGAGGTGTAGGATTTGGAGACGGGGATGTCGTCGACTCCGGGATGCCCTATCTCGGCGTAGAGCCCTTGGGGGGTGCGCCGAAGGGTGCGGACGTGACTGAGGTTGACGAAGAAGGAGCGGTGGCAGCGCACCAGTCCGCTTGAGCCTGCCAGGGTCTCCATGGCTTTGAGGGTGTTGCGCAGGCTGTAGCGCACCAGTTTCCCGTCGTCGTCGTAGAGGATGGTGACGTAGTTGCCGGCCGATTCGAGCGAGATGACCCGCTCGGCTCCCACGACGAGTTTCACGTTGCCCTTGTCGTCGGCAAAGCGCACCATGCCTGTCTCGTTGCGTTCCACTCCCTTGCGGAGGTCTTGAATCAGCTCTTCGGCTTGGCGAAGGCGGTTGTCGCGGTCGGTGTATTCGATGGCAAGCCAGTAGATGACGTAGGGAATGACGACGAGGCCGAAACCGGTGAGGAGTATGCGGGGGAGCAGCGTGAAGTAGCCCATGTGGAAGAAGAGCGAGAGGAAGAGGTCGGCAAAAAGACACGCCACAACCCATTCGGTGGCTTGCCAGAGAATCCATTCCCTGCGCGAGAGGTTGTGCCGCACCAAAGCATAGCAGAGGATGGCGCGGCTGAGGGTGAGCACCCCCAGGGTGATGGCGCAGACTATGGGCAGGCAGAAACCGTCGTTCTCTTCCCATTCGGCTCGGAGAATGGGTTCGTTGCCGAAGAACCGGGGCTGGTAAATGACCATGAAGAGCATCATGAACAGCGGCACCGCTATGCAGAACAGGATGTTGCTTTTGACAGAGTAGTATTGTTCGGGAATTCTCATTTTATATTATTACTGATATGTTATGTGTGGGTAAAATGTCTTACATCTTTTTCCTTCTCCTGAGCCAGGGGAAAAGTTCGCTGATGTTGTCGAAGTCTTTCGACAGTTTGATTCCCACACCCTGTTTGTAGGGCATTTCGGTGCGGGTGTAGTAGCTGGTGTTGGAGCGGTGGAAACCGTAGAAATGGAAGAAGGGGTTGAATTTGTAGCCCACTTCGACGTCGCCCACCAGCACGTTGGCGGTGTTGTTGTCGAGGGCGCCGGGGGTGTTGCCGTAGCCGAAGGTGGATTCGAAGTAGAATTTCTCCCATTGTTTGCTGATGCCCACGTCTATCTGCCCCATGTTCGAGCCTGTCCCGGCTTGGTATTTAAAGTTGACGTCCACCACTTTCACCAGATTGGACACGAGACTGCTGGCCGAGGAGGTGAGGAGGTTGATGCTGCTGCCGTCGCTGAGGGGGTTGTCGTTGCCCTCGGCGGTGCCGGCAGGCGAGAAACGCCCCAGCAGCAGGAGCGAGATGGACTGATTGAGGATGTCGCGCTCGTTGGTGCGGTCGATATAGGAGAACACTTGGTCGTTGACGCTCTGTTCGGCGTAGGGCAGGCGGATGTCGAAGCGTATGGCGGGGTCGCGGAGGGTTCCGGCGAGGGTGATGACATCCTGCACCTGCACGTAGGTGTCGCCCGAAGTGGATTGGTTGCCAGTGAGCGAGGCAAGGTTGACGCGTTGGTTGTAGACGGCGTTGATGTTGAAACGGGCGTCGTCGATGTTGCCGGGGAAGTTGAGTGTGCTGCCCTCTTCGATGTCGAAGTTCTTGTTGATGAGCTGCAGCAGCGACAGGGAGAAGTTGCCCGAGGTGAATTCGTAGTTGCCCAGTATGTTGGGTTCTTTCCCACCCTGCATGGTCACTTGGATGTCGCCGCGTCCCACGGCGGTGACGTAGGCCGTCAGTTGCTCGAAGTCCATGGGCAGGTGGACGGTGACCCCGGGGGTGACGCTGACGTTGGCTTGGAGCGAGAATTTTCCCGTCGGGGTGTTGTTGCGCGGTGTGGCTCGGCGGCGTTGCGAGGGAGTCGGGGAGATGAAGACTATGAATTCGTTCTCGCTCACCTGTTTCCGGTTGCTGATAGGCACGTATAGGTCGCTGCCCTCCACGGCGGTGGCCTGCACGGCAACCAGCAGCTTGTCGAGGGGTCCCGACACCGTGCCGTCGGCTCTGGTCATGAGTTTGCCGTAGAAGGACTCACTCCCTGCGGGCTTGTTCAGCATCATGAGTCGGTCGGTGTGAATTTGAAGATCGAGAAATCCTCCCGGTGTGTCCATGTTCAATATTCCGTTGACCCGCGCTTGGTTCTTTTCGCTGTCGTTGATGCAGAGGTTGTCGAGACGAAGCGAACGCCCTTGCAGGGTTACTGAGTCGTTGATGAAATAGGTGACCCCCGTGGGGGCAATCTGCATCTGTGCCTGATGGAGGGCGAGGGTGCCTTCGATGTCGGGTTTTTCGAGCGTACCCCCTGCATGGATGGTTGCGTCCACAGTCCCATTGATGTTTTCGGCCACCGAGGAAAGGAACGGCCGTGCGGCGCGCAGCGGGAGCGCGGTGGCCTGCAGCAGGAAATCCATCTTGGGCTGTTTTCCCACGGTCGAAAGGTAGCCGTGCAGTTCGATAGGGTTGTAGCCCTCCAGCCGCGAAACGATGTCGGCGTCGATGCGGGCGTCGGCTATGGAATAGCGGGTGTCGAGGGTCATGTCGCCGAGGGGCTGTCCGTTGAACACAAAATTATCAACCGACAGGTTGGCGTCCAGTCGGGGCGTTTGGTTCAGCCCCTTCACCGAAAGCTGCCCGTCGAGGGTGCCTTCGATGCCGATGGGTTTGTCGGCCAGCAGCAGGGTGCAGACCTGCCCCATCGAGAAGTCTTTAAACAGAGCCGAGACATAGTCGTTCTCATCATGGGCCACGTAGGCGTTCACCGTCACCGACTGGTTCATGCCGTAGACCTTCAATTCGTTGAGTTGGAGACGCTCATTGTTGACCATCAAGCCCGACGGGCACACTACGCTCCATCTCCCGCCCAGCACATAGAAATTGGGTTGGGTGATCATGATGCGGTTGTCCACGGTCGTGCTGGTCATCACCAGCTCCAGGTCGCCGCAGTTGCTTCGGTCGCCTGGGGGCAGAGGAGCCTGCCTGTCGCCCCATTTCAGGGCCATGGTGGAGATGGCGCGTCCCATTCCGGCGGTAAGGTTCATGTTGTTCATCAGGGGGACGGTGCCCACCGTGAGACTGTTGGAGTGAAGGTTCATGCGGTAGCTCTCGCCCACCGTGCCGGCGTCTACCCCCACGTCGTGCATGGTGATGCTGTTTACTCTCAACGAGTCGGACGTAAGCACCATCTTCAGGCTCTCGGCGGGATTGTAGTTGCCCAGGATACGGGTGCCGTCGGCTATGCCCATATTGGGGAAAAGGTTGGCAAACGTGCCCCCCTCGTCGTGCCAGACCATCTCAAGGCTCAGGCTGGCGTCGGGCGCTGGAAGCATCTCCCCTGTTGCGGGTTTCCTTCCATACCCTGTTTCGCTCCCCACAGGGTGACGGTATGGGTTGTAATAGGTGGGCAAGAAACGGCGGCAGAAATCCTGCACCATCAGGGGGAAGTCCTTATATGCAAACCACCCCTCTGCTGCAAAATGCATCCAGTCGCAGTCCATCGCAAGTTGTTTCTTTCCCATGGCCTCGTTGGCGACCAGTTGCAGACTCTTCATCTCCACCTCGCGCCTCCCTATTTGCAACAGGGTGTTGTCCATGCTCAGCGAGCCCGTCAGATGCTCGGCATCCTTGCCCCTCACGTGGGCGTGCAGACGGGTTGAAAGTCTTAGCGACGAATCCGATTTCACAAGGTTCAGAGTGGTGAGATGGGCATCGTCCAGGAGGAGGTCGGCCTGGTAACTGTTGTCGGCCAGATTGGCCGAGGCCGAAAGGTCGAGACCTATGAGAGAGTCGTTCAGTCCCACCTCAGCAGCCAGAATGCCGTTGGCAACCTCGGCCGAAAAAGTGGCGCGCCCCAGGGTGTGGCCGCGGAACACAGTGTTGTACAACCGCCCCTCCACGGTAGCTTCCATCTGCTCGGGGTTCAGTCCCGAGCCCTGGAACGAGAGATGCATCCCCGTACGCGACACCCACTCGTTGGGCAGCAAGGCGTGGAGACCTATCCACCGCGAGTCCACATCGCCCCAGTAGGCATACTCCCCCTTCACCGTGTCGTAGGCGAGCCTTGCGTGGGTTTCCACGTCCCCGGCCAGGGAATTGACGTTCAGCCACGCCTCGCAATCCCTCAAGCCACCCGTCACCGAGCCGTTCAGGTCGATGATGGCCATCTGGCGGACAAGGTCGGGGGCATGCATCTTGATAGGCTCGGGATGTTGCACGGCGGCAAGGTCGCCATAGGTGGTATGCAGCCGGTGAATGACCACATCGAGCCGGGTATGGTTGATGTCGGGGAGACCTGTGATACGGGCGTCCATAAACAGATTGCTGCTTTCGCCGAACGACGCTGTGAGGTGTTCGGCTCTCATGTCGGCCACCGGGCCGTATAGATGACCCTGCACAGCCACCCTGCTGTTTATTCCCCACAGCGTGGGGGCCCAGTAGGCGGCGTCGTACAGGTTCACCTCTGTGCCCTCCTTCAGCACCACGTCGTGAACTACCGTGTTGCAATAGTCGCCCATCTCGTCCCAACCGTCGAAATCCAGCCGGGCATCCATAAAGACGCGGCTGTCGTCGGTCTGCAGGTCCATGTTCGTGGCACGGATGCCGTGGGGCGACACCTCGGCATCCATCGAAAGGTCGACGATATGCAAGCCAGATGCCTCGGTGGTGGAAAGCGAAACGATTCTCACCCTCACATGGTCGTTCAACACATAGATGTTGCGCAACACCCCGCAGATGTTTCTGAAACGCATGTGGGGGATATCCACCCCGTGAGGGAAGGTTCTACGCCCGGGAGGCTCGGGCAAGTCCTGGATATAGTCAACATGGTGCAGCCTCAGTTCACCCACCTCCACGGTGAAAGGACTCGGGGCCGAGGTGGTGTCGGGCGTGGAACGCTCGGCGAAATAGCGGATGATAAAGTCGAGATTGATGCCGCCCCTGCCCTCCTCGTTGCGAAAGGTCTGCAGATGGTAGCGGCCGTTGCGCAGCGACACGCGGTCGAAACTCAGGCCGTCGCCGTGGAAGGGGAAACGCTTGAAGCGGCACGTGATGCGGTCGCCGCAATAAATCGTGTCGTTCGTGGGGGAGATAAGTTCTATCTTGTCGAGGATGACATGGCTGAAAGGGCTGGCGTGGAGGGCGCCGATGCGGACCTTGCCGCCCCACTCCTTAGAGAAATAATACCCCACAGCAGCACCGATATATGATTGTACCACAGTGCTGTTGAGCAACGCAACGAAGATATACACCGCCGTAAAGACGGCACCGAGGACGCGCCGCACAGAGTATTTTGCCGCCTTGCCTTTCAAGGTTTTTTACGATAAGTTATTTTATAACGTCCCATGCCCGAAAATATTTTATTGCACCTGAAACTTTTTCTTGGTTATTAGCTGAGAGGAACACTTTTTTGTTTTTTTTCTGATATATGGGAATTTATTTGTATTTTTGCATTTCAAAACCCCACGGGGGTTTTCGGTAAAAACTATGATGTCTGTAGGAAATAATTGCAGGGGGGTGTCCCCGCTGATTCTGTCGATAGAGTCGTCGTGCGACGACACTTCCGCAGCGGTGCTGCGGGGTGACCGGATTCTGTCGAATGTGATTGCGTCGCAGAAGGTGCATGAGCAGTATGGGGGCGTGGTGCCTGAGCTGGCTTCGCGCGCCCATCAGCAGAATATCGTCCCGGTGGTGGACGCTGCCCTCCACGGGGCAGGTGTCGACAGGAGAGAGGTGGATGCGGTGGCTTTCACCCGCGGCCCGGGTCTGCTGGGGTCGCTGATGGTGGGGGTGTCGTTTGCCAAGGGCTTCGCCCAGTCGTTGGGTGTCCCGCTGGTGGAGGTGAACCACCTGCAGGCTCATGTTTTGTCACATTTCATCAAGGAGTCGGACGAGAGCGCGGTGCCGCAGTTCCCGTTCATCTGCCTGCTCGTCAGCGGTGGGCATACACAGATTCTGCTGCTGCGGAGCCATTTCGATATGGAGGTGCTGGGGCAGACTATTGACGACGCTGCAGGGGAAGCCATTGACAAGGCCGCCAAGATTATGGATTTGGGTTATCCGGGTGGCCCCGTTATTGACCGGCTGGCAAAAGAGGGCAATGCGGATGCATTCCATTTCGCCACGCCTAACATCCCGGGGCTGGACTATAGTTTCAGCGGCCTGAAGACATCTTTCCTATATTTTCTGCGTGACCGTCTGGCCGAGGATCCGGATTTTATCGAGAAGAATAAAGCTGACTTGTGTGCTTCGATTCAACGGTGCATTGTCGGCTTTCTGGTAAAGAAACTGGAGCGTGCCGTGAAGGAGACGGGGGTGAGGCAGGTGGCTATTGCCGGCGGCGTGTCGGCCAACAGTCTGTTGCGGGGCGAGGTGGAACGGTTGGGGAGGAGGAGGCACTTGCAGGTGTTTATCCCCAAGATGCAGTTCTGTACCGACAATGCCGCTATGGTGGGGATTGCGGGTTACTTTAAATTTTTGCAGGGGGATTTTGCCGATATTTCGCTGCCACCTTACGCCAGGGAGAATTGATATGAAACGGGTGTTTGCCATATTGTGCTTGGTGTTGCCGATGCTGTCGGGCGTAGGGCAGGATATCCATTTTTCGCAGGTTGACGCCGACCCTGTCCTGCTGAATCCGGCTTACTCGGGTTTCTATCAGGGTGACGGGCGTTTCGGTGTGTTGTATCGTAATCAGTGGGCCAGTGTGAGTATCCCTTACCAGACGTTGGCTTTGACGGGCGAGATGGCTCTGTGGCGCGGCGGCAGCAGAAAGGGACTGAGTGCGGGTGTGTCGTTTTTTAACGACCATGCGGGTACGTTGCATTACGGCACTGTGTCGGGACATTTGTCGTTGGCTTATTACTGTGCGCTTAACCGCGCGGGCACGAGCATCCTGTCGGTGGGTGTGGACGGGGGATGGGCACAGAGCGGCTTCGACCCTTCGCGTGCCGAGATGGAGGACGGGTCGGAGAGTTTCGCCATGCAGAAGGTGAACTATCCGTTGTTTGCCGCCGGGTTGGCTTGGTATTGGCAACCCACGGCCGACTTTCATTTGAAGGCAGGACTGTCGGCCCGTAATATCAACCGTCCCAATATCTCTTATATGGGTCTGGACAATACGTTTATGGAACGTAGGTTGAGCCTTTTTGCACGGGCTGAATATCGTTGCTGGCAGAATGTTTCGCTGCTGCCTGTTGCTACATGGCAGATGCAGGGCGAGTACAGGGAGCTGCTGTATGGTGCCGATATTAAGTGGTATATTGAGGAAGGAGGGTCACGGGAGGTGAGTCTGCGGGCGGGTCTGGCCGTGCGACATGCCGACGCGGTTGTGGCCAATATGATGATGGAGTACGATGCGTTTCTATTTTCGTTCAGCTACGATGCCAATGTGTCGGGACTTTCAGCGGCCAGCAAGGGTTTCGGTGCGTTTGAATTGGGACTGGTTTACCGCTTTGTGCACGACAGCAAGAAAACCAAACGTATCAAATGCCCCCAATATTGAAAATTGACAGTTAATTCATAATAAAATGAGATATTTTGCTATTGTTCTTTCTTTGATTCCTTTGCTCGCTGTGGCACAGGGGCAGGTTCGTTATGAGGTAACGCATGTGGCTCCACCGATTAACACCACGGGAAGCGAGACGGGCGGTGTGATGGTGGATGACAGCGTGCTGCTTTATACTACTATGCAGAGCCAGGAGGCCAACAGGCTTTATTTGGTTGATTTCACTCCCATCCTGACACAGGTGTTTCAGGCAGATGTGGCTGCGGACGGCTCTTTGAGCGGGAGCAAGGTTAACCAGTGGGGTTTGAATACCAGCGGTATGAATTGCGGGAATGTCACTTATGACGCTAAGAACGACATCATCTATTTCACCCGCGGAGAGTTCGGCAAGGAGAATGTGAACCATATTTACTATACCAAACGGGTCAACAAGCGGTGGCGTAAAGCCCAGCCTCTCGGCGGCGATGTGAATCTGAAAGGGTATTCCAGCACCCATCCCGCGGTGGGCTATCTGCCCGACGGCAAGACCATTCTTTATTTCAGTTCCGACCGTCCGGGCGGTATGGGTGGAATGGACATCTGGTATACGGTGCTTATTGGCGAGGGGAAGCCGGGCAATTGCACCAATTTGGGTATGCCTGTGAACAGCGACAGCAATGATATCACGCCGTTCTATTCGAATGAGGAGGGTTGTTTGTATTTTTCGAGCAACAGGTCAGGCGGTATGGGCGGTTTTGATATTTACCAGGCTGAGGGATTCCGCAACAGCTGGCAGATGCCTCGCACTTTGGGGAGAGAAATCAATAGTCCCTATGACGATTTGTTTTTTACCCAACAGCCTTGCCGGTGCAGATGCTCCACGGAACCCCCTATGGTGGAGTCGCCTTCGGGCAAGAAGGTTGTTGACACCACTTTCAAGGTGATGGCGTGCGGTTTCTTTTCTTCCAACCGTCCAGGGTCGTTGTTCGAGTCGGACAGTAATTGCTGTAACGATTTGTTTCGCTGGCGCAGGTTGTATCGCCCTGAGGATGTAGTCCCGGTGCATCCCGAAACGCCATACGTACGCAGTGCTTTGGATTTGTTGCCGCTGAGTCTCTATTTTCATAACGACGAGCCCACTCCTTGTACTCTCGACACGGTGACAAAACTTGATTATGCCGCCACTTTCAAGCGTTACTATCAAATGATTGATGAATACAAGGGTGCCCAACCCAGTCCGGTGGATAAACGCAAATGGGATTCGATACAAGGGGCGGTTGATATGTTTTTTGAATATGAACTGAAGAGGGGATACAATGATATGATGACTTTCATTGAACTGATGTATGAGGATTTGAAGGCGGGCAGAAAGGTGTGTGTTACGATTGACGGATTTGCAAGCCCCCTGTTTGAAAGTGTGTATAATGTCAATCTTTCCAAGCGCCGTATAGATAGTTTCCGCAACCAATTGCTCCGTTGGAACGACCAGGCGTTGCTCCCATTTTTGAACAACGGGAGCCTTAAATTGACTCAGGTGGCACACGGGGCTGCAGACACCAACGAGGTTGCACCGTCCAGTCCTTTGCGCAATCCGCATAGCTTGAAGTCTGTATACAGCCTTGAAGCTGCCCGCGCCCGCAGAATCGACATTGTGGATTATCATTTTATGGATTGATGAGGCTATGAAAATTCTTTGTGTGGTACGTAATTATGCTCCCCATGCTGGAGAGATGAAAGCCGCGGTTCCGGAAGAACCCACTTTCTTTATGAAACCCGACAGTGCTTTGAACCCTAAGCAACTGCCTTTGTTTTATCCTGATTTTACCCAAGACCTGCAGCATGAGGCGGAGGTTGTTGTACGTATCGAAAGGCTTGGCAAATGCATCCAGCCCCGTTTTGCACATAAATATTACCATTCGGTGGCGTTGGGCATTGATTTCACCGCCCGTGACCTTCAGCGCAAGGCCAAGGCTTCGGGGCTGCCGTGGCTTGTTTCGAAAGGCTTCGACGGTAGCGCTGTGGTGGGACCTTTCTTTGAGTTGGAGGAACTTGGATGTAGGATTGATGAGTTGGATTTTTCGCTCAGTCGCAATGGCGAGACGGTGCAGCATGGCAACACTCGAGATATGATTTTCCCGGTGGATAGTCTGATAGCCCATATTTCACGTTTTATGACATTGCGTACCGGCGATTTGATTTTCACCGGCACTCCCGCCGGCGTTGGTCCGGTAGCCATTGGCGATACCCTTCAGGGCACCCTCTGCGGCCGTGCCGCTTTGTCGTTGGCCATCAAATAATATTTTACCCCCCCAAAAAGTATTACTGTCAAGCCATGAATATAAAGTTTAAGATGCCAAAGTTCCGTCGTACGCTGACGAATAAGAGCATGTGGAAAGAACTTCTGCTCACTTTCCTTGGAACCACTATTTCTATTGTGTTAACGTTTGGTACAGCACATTTGCTGGATATACGGCAAAGAAACCGGGACCGTAAAATGTCGGCGTTGATGGTAACCGGCAATGTGGAACGTTTTGCCCGTGTGCTTGACGGTCTGGCAGACGACTTGACTCAACGCGACACCATCTCGGCGTGGCTGCTGGGGTTGTCGTTGGATTCGCTTGAAAGGATTCCCCACGACCAGATGGTTGAAGCAATAAACGCGGTAATTACCATTCCGCAACTTAGCCATGACCGCACTGCGGAAAATATTTTTTCAAATTCGATTGAAACGTGGAAAAACATGGGCAATTTCAATTTCATTGACAGGGTGGGTCAGTGTTTTGCCGAGATAAATGATTGCGAAAACCAGTATAACGAATTTGTATTGGGAGCTGCCAGGCATGTGGAATGGATAAAAAGGCACGCGAAGGATTTCCCAGGCAGTGATATTTGCATGAAGTGTATGCAAGACAATGAGTTTAGAGACAATATCGGTGAAATACACGGGTGGATATGTTACTTGCGTTTTATGGCTGCCAGTTTTCGTTATTCTAATTTGAAAAGCATGGACCTCATCGGTGTTACTGAAGAGGAGGTAATCCGTTTTGCCGATTCCCGCGACGACACTACGGCTTCGAATAGTTCCGAGCCGTTGTATCAATCATTTATTACGCCTAAGTTGAAATTCGACAGCCTTGGCACTATGCCTGGATTGATTGACAGGGTGGTGTACTAAAAAATAAGCGGGCGACTGGATGGCCGCCCGCTATCGTTTTAGTTTCTTTTAATAGTTTAGAAGTGGAATCCTACACGGAGCCCCAGGGTTCCGATGGAGGAACGGGTGCGTTCGGTGTACTCGTTGGGGTCGTCGGCCGACTTGGAGGTGGGATCGATGAGATGGTTGCCCAGTCCGGTGAAGTTGAGACTGACGGAAACATGCTCGCCGAGGTATGTGCCGAGACCAACCATCCATGCCAGCCCGCCGCTGGGTTTGTAGTAGTAGGTGTGGGCGGGGTAGCCGTTTTTGGTGATGAAGAGGAAGTCGTAGCCTATGCCCAGCTCGGCAAAGGGCTGCAGGTCGGGCATCAGTTTGTAGCGGTATTTCAGACCTAACATGACGGGCAGGTTAAGGTACTGCGGTGCCGTGGGGTACTGATTCAGCGAGTCTTTGTTGTTGTCGTAGGCTTTGCGTATGGATGGACCGGAGTTGTTCCACAGAAAACTTACTTCGACAAAGGGCTGGAGTTCGCCGACACCTACGTCGAACCAGAGTCCGAAACGGGCAGTGGCTCCCAATCCGCAGGCGGCTCCTTTGCCGATGTCGCTACGGTTCATCACCTGGAATGAGCCAAAGGGTTCGAGGTTGACATTGTCGTTGAATTGTGCCACGGGAAGTGTTCCGTTCAAGAAAACCGAAGTTTCGATTTGTTGGGCTTTCACAGTATAGCCTGCGCAAAGCAGGGCTATGCCCACACATAACGATTTGAAATATTTACTCTTATTCATGATGTTGTGTTTTTTGTTTATGATACAAAAATACTAATTTTTTTTATATCTACAAAAAAGTTACAATGTGCAGTTGATTGCGCATTGGTGTTTGGCCATTTCGGCACGTCCGATGGCGATGATGCGGCGGCAGGAGTCGAGGTATTTGCGGTCTCGTTCGGCATCGAGCAGCAGCAGGTAGCTCATGATTATGTAGGCAAGACTTTCCGCTAAGCGGCGCACATGGTGTTCGAAGGCCTCGCCCGCACCGTCGACGGTGAGCTGGGTGTGCATGGCTTGGTAGTCGGTGGTCATCTGGCGCAGGACTTCGCGCAGGGGCGTAAGTTCTTCGCTGATGGGCATGGCGTCGTAGTCGGCTATTCGTTTCAGATAGTTGCCGTTGCTAATGCCTTTGGTGGCGGCCACCACTTGGAGCTGTGAGGTGCCTTCGTAAATGCTGAGGATTCGGGCGTCGCGGTAGAGCCGTTCGCAGGTGTATTCTTTCATGAATCCGCTGCCGCCGTGCACCTGGATGCAGTCGTAGGCGTTTTGGTTGGAGTATTCGCTGGCCATGAGTTTGGTGATGGGGGTGAGGCAGTCGGCGTTGCGCAGGGCTGTCTTCATGGCTTGACGTTCGTCGCCGCTGAGAGGACGGATTTTGGAGAGACGGTCGTAGCAGTTGGCGAGGTCGACCTGTCGGGCGGTTTCGTAGAGGAGCGACCGCACGGCGTCGGTGCGTGCGCGCATGGTGTGGAGGATGTCCTGGACGGGAATCATCTGGTCGATGGTCTTGCCGAACTGTTCGCGGGCGGCGGCATAGTCCACAGCTTCGCGGCAGGCCGCTTCGCAAAGACCCACAGCCTGTGCTCCCACTCCGAGACGGGCTCCGTTCATGAGCGACATGGTGTATTTGATGAGTCCCAGGCGGCGTTCGCCCACCAGTTGGCAGGGGGCGTTGGTGAAGACCAGTTCGGCGGTGGGGGAGCCGATGATGCCCATTTTGTGCTCGATGCGGCGCACGGTGAGACCTCCGTCGGCACGGTCGTAGACGAAGTAGGAGAGTCCGCGTCCGTCGGTGGTGCCCTCTTCGGAGCGGGCCAGGACCAGGTGGATGTCGGCGTCGCCGTTGGTGATGAATCGTTTCACACCGTTCAGCCGCCAGCAGTTGGCAGTTTCATCGAATGTGGCTTTCAAACGCACGGACTGGAGGTCGGAACCGGCGTCGGGTTCGGTGAGGTCCATGCTGCAGGTGGCTCCCTGATAGATGCGGGGGAGGTATTTGTCCTTGATGGCTTCGGAGGCAAAGTCCTCGATGGTGTCGGCGCAGTCCTGAAGCATCCAAATGGTTGCAAAGCCGACATCGGCACGGGCGACGATTTCGCCGGCCATGGTGGTTACGGTGCCGGGCATGTTGAGTCCGTTGTATTTGCGGCGTTGTTTGATGCCGTATAGTCCGGACTGGGTGAGGGTGTCGTGGTTTTGCTGGGTGCCTTTTGCATAGACCACGCGGCCGTTCACCACTTGGGGACCTTCGGCGTCGACCTCGGCGGCATTGGGGGCAATCACTTCACCGGCAATTTCGCCTATCAGGTCCATAACATGCTGGTAGCCTTCCACAGCTTCCTGCACGTTGGCGGGGGCGTCGGGGTATTGGCCGGCCTCTTCGAAGTTGTTCTCGCGGAGGGTGGCTATCTTTTCTATGTCGGGGTGCTGAAGGTAGAACTTCAAGCTTTCGTTATCGCTGTAATAATTCATGGTTCTTTTAAACTAAAAAACTATAAACTAAAAACTGAAATAGTTGACACTTCAATTTTTCAATTTACTTATCCGTTATTGCTTGCACGACTGGTAGGCGTTCATCAGACGGGGGATTACCTCGCAGACGTCACCAATGATGGTGTAGTCGGCTATGGCGTTGATGGGTGCGTCGGGGTCGGTGTTGATGGAGATGATTTGACCCGACTGCTCCATGCCCACGCGGTGCTGAACGGCACCCGAAATGCCACAGGCTATGTAGAGTTTGGG
Source organism: Bacteroidales bacterium (assembly GCA_017530105.1). Classification (GTDB taxonomy): domain Bacteria; phylum Bacteroidota; class Bacteroidia; order Bacteroidales; family P3; genus Colimorpha. Next base: position 14,679 of record JAFXMW010000135.1, on the reverse strand, counting down.
ACGTACGGTAACACCGGTCTGGCCAATCTGGCGATCGTTGTCGCAGAAACCGGCGTCGACGGCGGCACGGCTGGCTCCCACTTCGCCACCAATCATGTTGGCGAACTTGTAGAGCATCTCGAAGTTCTCGCGGCTGCCCATGCCGTAGCCTCCGGCAACAATGATGGAGGCTCCCTTGATGTCCACGCCCTGCGGGTCAATCTGACGGCTGATTACTTTCAGGCAGTCGTCTTCGTTGCGCAGGTATTTGTTGGCGTCGAGGTTGACAACGGTACCTTTGCGGTTCTCGTCGATTACCTCTTTGCGCATCACGCCTTCGCGCACGGTGGCCATCTGGGGACGGGTCTCGGGGCTGACAATGGTGGCCACAATGTTGCCACCGAAGGCAGGACGTATCTGATAGAGGATGTCGTGATAGTCTTTGCCTGTTTTGGCGTCGGTGTGGTCGCCGATTTCAAGGGCTGTGCAGTCGGCGGTGAGACCGCAGCGCAGATGCGATGCAATGCGGGGTGCAAGGTCGCGTCCCACACTGGTGGCTCCGTAAAGTACCACCTCGGGCTGACGCTCGCGGATGATGCCGTCCACAATGCTGAAATGAGGCAGTGTGCGGTAGGGCGACAGTCGCGGGTCGTTGGCATATAAGATGGTATCGACACCATAAGGGTATAACTGTTGCTCGAGGTCGGCAAGGTTGCTTCCTGCCACGATGGCTTCGAGCTCGCCTCCCAGTCGGTCGGCCAAGCGACGGCCTTTCGAACAGAGTTCAAGGCTCACATCGGCCACTCGGCCTGATTCGTTGATTTCTATGTATACAAGTATGCTGTTCATGTCTTATCCGATGATATGGTTGGTAACAAGATTTGAAATGAGGCTGTTGAGGGCTTCCTGTGTGTTCTCGACGCAGATGTTGTCTTTCTGGGTCAGCACCACGCTGTCCACTTTTTTCACCTTGGTGGGGGAGCCGGAGAGTCCGAGACGGTCGAAGTCGGGATTTACATCGTCGGCAGTCCACACGGGTATTTCAAGGTGACGGTTCTGCAGCAGCAGGTGTGCATGACGGAAACGGGGACGTGGGGCGCTTCCGCACACGGTTACCAATACGGGCAGGGGGGCTTCCACCACTTCGGTGCCGTTGGACAGGCGACGTTTGATGCGGATTTCTTTTTCGCTAACGCTCACCAGTTCTTCGGCATAGGTGATTTGCGGAATGTCCATTTTTTCGGCCACTTGGGGTCCCACCTGTGCGGTGTCGCCGTCGATGGCCTGACGACCGCCGAAAACGATGTCAACGTGTCCGAGACGCTTCACGGCGCACGAAATGGCGTAGGAGGTGGCCAGTGTGTCGGCACCTGCAAAGCGGCGGTCGGACAGCACAAAGCCGTCGTCGGCTCCGCGGTAGATGGCTTCGCGGATGATCTCCTCGGCGCGGGGAGGTCCCATGGTAACCACCGTGACGGTGGAACCCGGCAGCAGCTCCTTCACTCTCAGTGCCATCTCAAGGGCATTGAGATCTTCGGGATTGTATACTGCGGGTAGGGCAGAACGGTTGATTGTCCCCTCGGGGGTCATGGCCTCGGGACCGACATTGCGGGTGTCGGGTACCTGCTTGGCCAATACAACGATTTTTATACTCATATTTATATTCTTTTATATTTCAATTTTTTGGTGTCTTTTTAACTAAGGGAAGGAAAACGCAGTGGTTGCGTTTCCCTTCACCGCAGTGTATCAATGTGTTGCATTGTGCATCGATGAGTAGACGGCAATGCTTTTTTCTGCTTTCAATAGGCCGAATGGGCGTCGGTCTCGGGGCTGATGCGCTTCACCATTCCCTGCAAGGCCGTTCCCGGTCCCACCTCGATAAATTCGGTGGCGCCGTTGGCTATCATGTTCTGCACTGTGGCGGTCCAGCGCACCGGCGAGGTGAGCTGCAACACCAGATTGCGTTTTATCTGGTCGGGATTGTCCACAGGCGTGGCACACACGTTCTGATAGCACGGACAGATGGGCGTATGGAATTGGGTACGCTCAATGGCTTCGGCCAGTTCCACGCGGGCGGGTTCCATCAAGGGACTGTGGAATGCTCCGCCCACTGCCAGGGGTACGGCACGGCCTTTCAGTTCTTTCACCTTTTCGCAGGCTTGTGCCACACCTTCCATGGTGCCGCTGATTACCAGCTGGCCGGGAGTGTTGTAGTTGGCGGCAACCACCACGTTGCCCCCTGCGGTAACCTCGGCGCACACATCCTCCACTGTCTTGTCGTCCAGTTTCAGGATGGCAGCCATGGTCGACGGTTGCATCTCGCAACAACGCTGCATGGCGTTGGCACGGGCTATCACCAGTCTCAAGCCGTCTTCAAAGTCCATGGCTCCCGTGGCCACCAATGCGCTGAACTCTCCCAGCGAGTGGCCTCCCACCATGTCGGGCATGAATTCACTGCCCATATAGGTGGCAAGAATTACGGAATGAAGAAATATAGCGGGCTGTGTGACTTTGGTCTGCTTCAAATCCTCGGGAGTGCCGGCAAACATCATGTCGGTGATTCGGAACCCTATTATCTCGTTGGCGCGTTCAAAAAGATCGCGGCAGTGTTCGTTGTTTTCGTATAAATCCTTTCCCATGCCCACAAACTGGGCTCCCTGTCCGGGAAATACGTATGCTTTCATGTATAGTTGTTTTTAGTTCTCAGCGTATTGCCTCTGCAGGGCATACGCTTTTTGTGTCGATTATAAGCTGATACCTCCGTCAATGCAGATTACCTGTCCGGTGACATATTCCGACAAGTCAGAGGCGAGGAAGAGGCTCACTCGGGCCACATCCAGTTCGGTGCCTGCACGGTGCATGGGTATGTCATCAAGCCATTTCTTGCGTGCTTCGTCGGGAATGGCATCGGTCATTGCTGTCTGGATGAAACCGGGAGCAATGGCGTTGCAACGGATGTTGCGCGAACCAAACTCCTGGGCAAACGATTTGGTGAAACCGATAATGCCGGCCTTGGCTGCCGAATAGTTGCACTGGCCACCATTGCCGTTCACTCCCACCACCGAACTGGTGTTGATAATGCTACCGCTGCGTTTCTTCATCATGTAGGGGATGAAAGCCTTGCAGTAGTTGAACACCGAGCGCAGGTTTATCTGGATAACCAAATCCCAGTCTTCGGGGGTCATGCGCAGCAACAAGTTGTCGCGGGTGATACCGGCATTGTTCACAATGGCGTCCACGCGGCCGAAGGTGTCAATAACTGTCTTGGCTAAAGCCTCGGTCTGCTCCCAGTCGGCGGCATTGGCGGTGTAGAAGGCACAATTCGGATTGATGTCCTTCAGTTTCTTCATCAGCTCTATGCTGCTTTCGGTCTCTTTCAAGTCAGTCACTATCACTGTGGCTCCCTCTTCGGCAAAAAGTTCTGCCGTGCGGCGGCCTATGCCGCGCGCTGCACCTGTAATAAGGGCTATTTTGTTTTCTAACAGATTCATTTTTACAGTGTTGTTCGTTAATTGTTGTATGGATAAAGCCACTTTGGCTTTTCCATATTATTTTTCACAACGCACAAAGTCCTTTTTTATTGTGCGCTTTGTTGCATTTATTCTTTGTCTACCAGCACAAACGACAGTTTCCCTTTGCAAGCCACTTTGTCGTCTACGTAAGCGGTGGCATCTACAAAGAAGATAAGGCCTTTGCGGGCGGTGATGCGGGCTTTCACGGTGATGGTGTCGCCCGGATGTACAGGCTGGCGGAAACGCACGTCGTTCAGTCCGCTGTACAGTGTCAGTCGGTTCTTCAGATCGTCAAGCACCAAAATGGCCGACGACTGTCCCATAATTTCGCACAGGATGACTCCCGGCACTATCGGGTTGCCGGGGAAATGCCCTTGCAGGAAAAACTCGTCTCCACGCACGTGGTAGTGAGATATGGCCATGTCGCCTTCCATCTCCATGTCATCCACCAACAGCATCGGCTCGCGGTGGGGCAGGAATTCTTTTATTTCTTCTCTTGTCATCATGATTATTCGCTTTTTGTTTGTGTGTGCAATGGGTTTTTATGGGGTTGCCTCGGGGGCTCCGGGGCAACCCTTCACAGTTTATTTTACTCTTCTCAGTGCCACGCAGGCGTTCTGTCCGCCAAAGCCGAAAGAGTTCGACAGCGTGATGTCTACTTGGCTCTTGCGTGCCGTGTTGGGAATATAGTCAAGGTCGCAGACTGGGTCGGGCTCCTTGTAGCCGATGGTCGGGGGCAGAATGCCGTTCTTGATGGCCAGGGCGCAGATAATCAGTTCTACAGCTCCGGCGGCTCCCAGCATGTGGCCCAGCATCGATTTGGTCGAGCTGATTTCCACTTTGCGGGCAATCTCCTCGCCCAATGCCTTTTTAATAGCCATTGTCTCGCTGGCGTCGTTCAGTGGTGTGCTCGTGCCGTGGGCGTTGATATACATCTTTTCATTAGGCTGGAACCCTGCCTCCTCGGCGGCCAGACGGATGGCCTCGGCGGCGTTGCGTCCTTCGGGATGGGGAGCTGTGTAGTGGTGGGCGTCACAAGTGTTGCCGTATCCGCTCACCTCGCAGTATATCTTGGCTCCGCGTTTACGGGCGCACTCTTCGCTCTCCAGCACCAGCACGCCGGCGCCTTCGCCCATCACGAAACCCTTGCGGCGGGCGTCGAAAGGCACCGATGCCGACAGCGGGTCGGGGTTCTGGGTCAACGCTTTCATGTTGTTGAAACCGGCAAGAGCAATGTCGCAGATGGCACTCTCGGCACCACCGCAAATCATTGCGTCGGCACGACCCTCGCGTATCAGGCGGTAAGCCTCGCCCACGGCATTGGTGCCGGTGGCACAGGCCGTCACCACGGGCAGGTTAGGTCCTTGGCAGTTATACTTAATGGCCACATTGGCCGAACCAATGTTGGCAATCATCATCGGGATGAAATGCGGCGACACGCGGCGGGTGCCTTCTTCCATCAGTTTGGTATGCTCGTTGTTGAAGGTCTTGATGCCTCCGATACCGGAACTTACAGTGCAGCCAATGCGCATCGGGTCGACATCCTTCCCTACCTGCAACCCGCTGTCAGTCATAGCTTGATGTGCAGCGGCAAGGGCAAAAAGGGTGTACATGTCGTTGCGGCGCACGGTTCCTTTGTCTATGTCAAAATCCTCCGGGTTGAAATCTTTCACTTCCGCAGCCACATGTATTGGCAGCGCCTCGCTATGAGGTGCGGCAATGGGGGCTATTCCGCAGCGGCCTTCGATAAGACCGTTCCACAAAGCCTCGATGTTGTTGCCCAGGGGGGTAACGCATCCCAGGCCGGTGATGTATACTCTATTCATGATGTTCTCTTTTTTGGTTGATAAAACTTGTTTTATTCTCGCCGTATCTACGGCGTCTTGGTATGCCTTTTATAAGGTATTAATACTTTAACATACAGCTACCAGTGGTGAACCCGGCGCCGAACCCGCTCATCACCAGCAGGTCGTCGCGCTCTATCCGGTTCTCCCTCACCAGCTCGTCGAGCAATATGGCCATGCTCGCCGACGAAGTGTTGCCGTATTTCTGTACCGTCGTCGGGAACTGTTCGGGCTTGCCACCCAAATATTGCTCAATGCCTTTGATGATACGCATGTTGGCTTGGTGCAGCAGGAAGAACTTCACGTCCTCAATCTTGTAGCCTGTGTCTTCCAACAGGGTGCTGATCTCTTTCGAGCAATTGGTAACCGCCATGCGGAACACTTCGCGTCCCTGCATCACCATGGGCTGGTCGATGTATACGCCTTCCACCTCAAACGGGGTCGGCTCCAAACGTCTGCGTTGGTACAAGACCTCTGTGTTGCAGATGGTGGTCACTCGGGCGCCCAGATACTCCCCGCCTTCTTCCACCACTGCGGCGGCGGCTCCGTCGCCAAACAGCACGCTGGTCTCTCTCTGTTTCCAGCTGCAGAAACGGGTGGGCTCTTCTGCCGTGAGCAGAAGAATTCTCTTTGCACGGCCGGTCTTTATGTACATGTCGGCCAAGTCCATCACATATACAAACCCTGCGCAGGCATTCCTAATGTCCATACAGGGGCAGGTGGCTCCTATTTTTCCCTGAACCATGCTGCTCAGCGAGGGAAACACATAATTGTTGTTCACATTCGAACAAAGAATGTAGTCAAGCTCCTCCGCCTTCAGTCCGGAGGCTTCCAATGCGCGTTGAGCGGCTGTGATGGCTAAATCTAATAAGCTTTCGTCAGTCATGATGCGACGTGTTACAATGCCTGTACGGGCCTGTATCCACTCGTCGCTGGTGTCGTAGAACTCTGTAAGCATGTCGTTTGTCACGACTTTCTTAGGCAAAGCGCTACCGGTTCCAATAATCTTCATAAATTAGTTTTAGTTTCTTTAATTAAAAAGGTTTTTTCGGCCTTTTTTTTCTTTGAATCAAATTGCAAAGAAACGACGAAAGTTTCATTCCTTAATGTTAAATTTAGCATTTTGCGCAATAATGTTGACTAAATGGCGTTATTTTGGGCGAAAAACACCTATATTGGGTGAAAAATGTTAAATAAATACACTGGATGACACTTGTAAATCAGTTAAAAATATATATTCCGAAGTTCCTGACACAGAAAAAGACCATCATGCTCTTTTTTGCCCTTGTGGTGCTTTTTTGTATCTTTTTTGTCGCTGTTTATAGGCCTATCGGATTGTTAAAACCCACCGGACTGCTCAGCTCCCTCGACTATCGGCTGTACTCCATCATCCTTGTCCTCATCGGGCTTGTTGTCTTCTCTGTCAGCCGCTGGCTTCTCTTCAACACGCAGAAACGTATCAGTATGAAGCTCGGTTCCTATCTCGTTTGGATTGGCGTTGAACTGTTCGTGCTGGTGGCTTCCCTCTCAACCGCTGCTTGGCTTCTCAACGAAAACGACTCGGTTGGGCTTCCCGACCTTGTGGGTCGTGTCTTTGTCGATATTATTGCACTGCTGACAGTCCCTTACATCGTCACCGCTCTCGTTTTTCTCCTTCAGCAGAAACGTCTCGAAATAGCTTCCCTCACCAACCAGTTGCTCGAAACACAAACCCAGGCCGAAGAAGAGTCTCGCGACGATGTTATTCAGTTTTTCGACAAGGGTGAACGTCTTGTTTTTGTAACAAAACGCAGCAATGTTCTCTATATCGAGGCAGCCGACAACTATACGGTAATTCATTATCTCAGTGGCGATAAAGAGGACTCGCTGGTTCTCCATAACTCGCTCAAAAACATCTCCGAAACGTTCTCCTCGCAGGGCATGGTGCGCTGCCATCGAGGCTATCTCGTCAATCTCGAGAATGTCAGGTATTTGCGTAAGGAGAAGGACGGGTTGGTGCTCGAAATTGCTTATTGCGACCGACTCATCCCCGTATCCAAAACCTACGCCGAGGATGTCGTGAGGCAGTTCGCCAAATAGTCCACGCCGTCCTCCCGTTTTTTCCTGCCCACCTTCGCTCGTTCGGCCTCAGTTCTCCCATATTTCTCCCATATTTCTCCCATGCTGTATGGGAGAAATATGGGAGAACTGACCCTGTACTACCGCATAACGAGCGAACCTGCACCTTTTTTTGCTGTGACCAATGACCTTTGAAAGGGGATGTTGTTGCTTCTGGCAGAATATCCATTGTTGGTGCTCTTTTCATATTGAATGTTAAATATGGTGTATTTTTGCTTGAAATGTTAAAATTTAGAGACGCTGCAACATTTTGGCATATTCTGCGTTATGTGTTTGTTTTAATTCTAAATTGTTAAATTATGAATATTATTGTTAGTATCATTATCGGTGCTTTGGCCGGCTTTCTGGCTGGCAGGCTTATGAAAGGTTCTGGCTTCGGCTTTATTGTTAATCTTCTCGTCGGAATTGTAGGCGGTTTCATCGGAGGAAATGTCCTTGCATGGATTGGTATTCATTGGGGAACGACCATTATTGGTTGCCTTGTCACTTCGGTGATAGGTGCCTGCCTGCTGCTGTGGATTATCTCTCTGATAAAGAAGAAATAATTCAAGCTGGAGTTGTCGGAAAGTGTTTATTGACAATGTCAATTTAGGAAGGGGGAGTGCTTTGGCAATTCCCCTTCCTTTTCCCTCGGTGTAATTATATCAATCGTGTTACGTTGATTTTCTTCCATTTCTTACCCATGCCAAGGAGGTAGGCATCTTGGTTCTTGATGAGTAGTTCGCCTTTGCCGAGGGCGGCGATGTCTTGCCGTAGTTCCTGCATCTCGCGTTGATTTAGGCCATAGAGGTCGCGCAGTACGCTGTCGTTGATGCTTTGTTGTTTCATGATGAGTGGGTACTGGGCATTGGTGTAGAAGTCGAAGTATTTACTGCGGTAGCTGTCCATGCTTTGGGTGGCAAGGATGATACTCATGCCTTTGTTCCGCCCCACGGCTATGAGGTTCCTCAATGGCTGGTTATCGAAGCCGAGCATATAGTGAGCTTCGTCGATAATGGTGAAGTGCCGTAGTTCGACGCACTCTTCCGTGACGTGCTGTGGCGGCAATTGTTCGTAGATGGTGTTTAGTTTCGAAATTAGGAAATATACGATGGCTTTGGCTATCACTCCCTCTTTGGGGTAGCTGTCCAGTTTCACGATGAAACTGTTCTCGACCAGCGGGGTTTCGTCTCTGTCGGAAAAGATGTTGCCTCGCACAATCTGACTTAGCACCGAGCTGATGCTGTCCATCGTGTCGGGGTCTTTTAGTTTTGACTGATAGCAATTGAGCAGCCGTTGGAAGGAGATGGGTCTGTAGTTTGTCTGACTGTAGGCATCCATGATGGCCTCGCTGAGGCGGTTTGCCATGTTGGCACTGATTTTGGTGTTGTCCAAGGCGGTCAGTGCCGTAGCCAGTGCCGTCGAGTAGAGGTTTACCTCGTTGATGTTACTGTTTGTAAAGTCACGGAAAGGGGTGAAGGGCAGAGGATGTTGCATGGGGTCGAGGATGCATGTTTCATCGACCTCGAGATAATTGAGCCAATTACGGTTTTTGGGATCGGAGAATTCGCCTTTGTAGTCGAAGAGCAGGAAGTTGACAGGGTAATTGGTGTCCGCTGTCTCTTGGCGCAGGCGGTTGACCAAGAGGGCAAGTAGGTTGGTCTTGCCGCTACCAGTGCTGCCTGCGATGAGTATCTGTGTGTTGTTCACATTGCGTCCGTTTAGGTCGAGGGTGGCCTCCATCTCGCCGTCATAGGTGCCTATAGCGATGTCAAGACGTGGTATTCCCACCGTTGCCTTGCGGCTGCCATATTGTGCCATAAGACATTCTTCCAGGTGGTTGCTGTCCATCAGATAGTTACGTCCGCAGAGTATTTCATGCGCCACTATGCGTGAGAGGGTGGCGGGCTCTTCCCAGTTCACGTTGCAGTCGGCATAGCGTAGCTTCAGCAGCGGCGAGTAAATCTTGCCAAGGTCGTTCTTGGTAAAGAAACTGGGTACTATGCGAAGGCCGTTTTTCGATAGGACAACAGCTTCCACGGCTTTCATGTCACGTTTGGCACGCAGACTCAAGCCGGTGAGGAAACAGATGCGCATCACCATGTTGTTGTTCAGCGGCACGCTCTTTTTGCCGGAATTCTGTTTCAGGTTGATGCGCTGCTCTATCCTGTTTTTCAATTCCAGTAGTTCGTCAACTATGCCTTCGGCTTGTCTCAGGTTTGAAAATTCTATGTTCATGGCGGTCGAGTCTTTATTAGGTTAGGTCAAGGGGAACACCGAAATAGCCCTCCTCTACTGTGGTGCATTGCTCTTCAACGTTACGTATTAGGGTGTAGGTCTTGGCGATGAAGGGTTCTAAGCGTTCATAGTCCCTATCCTTTCGTATTTCAGATGTGGTACACAGCAGGATTGTTTGGGATGAGAGCCTTGGAAAATAGTTTTCCATCAGTGCATCGCGGCTGGCTTCGTCCAGCACACCCATCACAGTGTCTATCATCACTGGCGGGTTGTAGTCGCCCAGGTTGCGTAGCACCTTCAGCAACACTTGGATGAAAATCTGTTTCGAGGCGGCGTTGAGGTTGGTGAGGCTTATTTCGTTGCCATGGGTGTGGAACAGGCGGATGTTGAATTGCTCCAATGTGTCGCTCAGCTCCACGCGCTCTATACACCCTTCGTAGGCCAACAGCAGTTTGTTGAGTTGTTGCTTCATTTCGGCCTCGATTTGTGTCTTTTTGCGCTTCAATAGTGCACTGCTGATTTCGGTGAAGATGGGTTTCAGTTTCACAAGGGTGTCGAAACGTGGGTCGGGTTCCTGCTGAATTTGGATGTCGAATTTATGAATCTTGTTGTCGATGGTTTTTATCTTGGTTTCCAGTTCGTGCGCTTCGTTTTTCAACTGTTCTATCAGGTGCTTGCGATGCTCATAGTCCTTAATCAGCTCTTCGTTGCCTTGTTGCAACGACGATTCAAGCGATGCTTTTTGTCGGTTGAGGTTCTCCAGGTCGTCAAGTTGGTCGTTGATATCCTGTCTCATCCGGTCAAGCGACGGGAAGCCGTTGTAGGAGTTGGTTTTCTGCAACGTGGCAAGGTTCTCCACTTCGTTGTTGTCTAAATAGCTGTAGGGGTCGCCCGTTTGCATCGACTGTTGTTCGGCAACGAGATGGTCCACAATGTTCTGTTCATCGATGTTCGGCACGCAGAGCGAGAGGCTTTGCAAATATTGCATCAGGCGGTGGGTTATGTCGCGCAGCATGTCGGCAGTATAACTGTTCTCCTGTTCTTTGCGCACGGTCTCGCGTAGGTGGACGATTTGTTCTATCTCTTCTTTCATCGAGTAGGCTAAGTGAGAGAGGAAGACATTCTGCTCTATCTCGTCCACAAAGGCTTTCAGTTCCTCGCAGTAGTTACCTGCACGGTCGCCGATGGTCTTTATCTGGTTTGTGATTTGCAGGAGTTTGTTGCGCTGTGCCTCGGCTTCTGCGGCACCGTTCTTGGCGGCGTTGTACAGTTCCTGTATGTCGGCAAGATAGCGGTAGATGGCGTCTTGGTCGGCGGCATTCTGCTCCAATTGTTTTTGTAGGGTTTTCTTCTCTTCGCACAAGCGGTCGTAGGCTTCGGCCTCCTGCTGGGCTTCGAGGCGGCGTTGAGCCCATTGCTGCTGCACCCGCTCCGAGCAGTCGCGCAGTTGGACAAACTTCTTAAAGCCCATCACATTCTCAATGTTATCCTGTATGATTTGGGCAAAGACGTTTTTCTTCATCAACTCGCTGGTCTGCATGGCGTCGAAGAGGAAGTATTTGCTTAGCTCTTCGGGCAGGTTGGCACGTATGATTTTGTTCACCTGCTGTTCTCCTTCGGCACGGTCGCGGGCTGACGAGGCACTGCCGTAGGTGAACATCGTGCCGTCCATGTTCAGCATGACACTCTCCACGGGTTTGCCGCTGTTGTTGAGAATATAGGTGCGACGCATCACATATCGCTTTGTGGACGACAGCACCTGCCCCGAGAAAGAGAGCTCCAGTTCAATCTTGGGTGTCTCACGTCCTCGTGCCCCGTCGTTGAGCAGTTCGGTGAACTGGTCGCGGTTTTGGATTTTGAGTCCGTAGAGGACACCGCAGATGGCTTCGAACAGGGTGGTCTTGCCACCGCCGTTCTGCCCGCCTATCAGTACTATGCTGCGTTCGTCGTCGACGCTAAGGTCGAGGTCGAGCGACAGGTATGTCTTGTAGTTCCTGATTTTGATGCGTTGTATTATCATGGCTTAGCTCTGTTTTATTTTCATGATGGCGGCTTCGATAATATTGGATGTCTCGTCATCGCTCATCTCAATGCTTTCGGCACGGTGGGTGTGGTAGGCTCGTAGCAGCTCTTCTTTCAGCCATTCAAAGTCCACCTCGTGGCGTTGGCAAATCTGTTCGATAGTGTCGAGGTCTTCGCGGCGGATGCCGTAGTGTACAAAGGTGGTGTCGATTCCTTTATTCATGGTGTTTGCTTTTTTGTCTATTCTTGGTCGGGGAAGAAGGCTTTCCAGCCACTGAGGTCGGTGGTGTTGTTGATATAGGTGTCGCTGTACAGCCAGTTGCCGCTGTTCTCTACGATTATGCCACCGCCCATGTCTTGGTGTGCGCGCACATAGTCTATCAAGGCGTTGTGCTTGGCGGGTGCTTCGGAGTCAGAGTTGGCGCTCTTGGTGTCGAACAGCAAGATGCGCCCGCTTTTCATCCTGATGATGAAGTCCACATAGAAGAGGCTTTTGCTGCCGTCGCTTTTGGTATAGGCAATGGCGTAGTGGTCACGGCCTTTGTCACCGTTCTTGTACCACCAGTCTAGATACTCCTTATGCTCTTCGAGGAAAGTTTCAAACCGCTTTTCGGGACTGGAGGCTCCTCGTTGACGGATGAAGGGGAGCAGGGCGTGGCTGTCCATACCGTTGATGGCTTCATTGGTCTCCTCTTCGTAGAGCCTATCGGCTGGCAGTTCCCAATGTATGTCGTTTATGGCACGTTCGGCGGCCTTGCGTTTGCGTTCGTCGTGGTGTCGTGCATAAGTTGAGATGGCTTTGTTCACGATGTCGGCATATTTCCGGTTGTTGTCGTTCTTGGTGCTGAGGATGATTTTCACGGCTTCGTTCTCATAACATTCAAACAACTCTTCCATCAGTTCTAACAGACAGCGTCCCAAAGTGGCAGCTGAGAGTTTCTCGAAAGGCCCTATATGACTGGTGCAGAATATCCCGAATAGTTGACGCAACTCGCTGCCCCGTCGGGCAAAGCCCACTTTATGTCCTGCAAGTTCGGTAACCCCTTCGAGGTTTAAATCTACATTTTCGGGAATCTCCACCTGCACTTGCTTCACGTCGAAGGTGACGTGTGCTTTGAGTTCGGCACTGCGTCGGTTGACGGCATAAGGGCTTTCGTCGCCGCAGGGGAAGGGGTCGTCGTCGAAGTTAAGTCTGGTTTGTGCCAATCCCCAGTGGTCGATGAAGGTTTGTCGCAGGGTTTGTTTGAAGTCGCTGCCCAGACGGTTGCGGGTCTCGCTGAGACGGCTTGAGGCTTTCCCATCAAGGGAGATAAGGGTGATGTCGTCTCGCCGCTTGGCTACCAGTCGGCTTATGTAGCCTATGCCGTCTTGTACAATCTCGATGCGGTCGCTGCTGACATCGGTATAGACATAACCTTTGTTGAGCAGCGGGGTGGGGTAGAAGTGCTGTTCGGGCATACGCAGGATACGTCCAACGGTCTGCATGGTGAATTCCGAACTGTTCAGACGGCGGAAGATAAGAAGGACGGCGGCACGCGGACAATCCCAGCCTTTGGCTATTGCCTGTTTGAAAAGCAACACATTGACCATGCTGTCGGGCTGCTCTATGCCGTTGAGGTTTTCTTTCTCCTTGCTGAGCCATACGGCCAGGCGGCCGTTGTCGATGGTCATGCTCCAGTTGGTCAACTCAAGATAGTTCTTGATGGACTCTATCAAACGGTTGTCGTCGTCGGTTAATTTGTCGTTGTTGTCGTTGGGCAGCTGGATGAGCAACAGGGGGTTGATGTTTACCTCCAGTTGACGGTAGGCCTCGGCAATTTCCTGCCGCTTGCGCAATGACAGCTCGAGAAGGTGTTGCGTCAGGCTCCTCTCGTCGTTGATGTCTTTGCGTACCTCCTCGTTGAGGACAATGCCCTCTTTAATCATCTCTTCCTCCACCACTCGTTCGCGGGGTATGTTAACCAACTGTTCGCCTGTAGTGCGTGGGGTGGCACTGACACGAAGCTCTATCTTGGGGTCTATCTTGTCCAACACCTGTTTGCTCTTGTCGGCAGTAGCGGACCAGAAGTCATGCTCTTCGTCGATGACAACGATGATGGGGTGTCCGGCTTCGCGGGTGCGGCGGGTTATCTCGAAGAGCGTATATCCCTGCTCTGTTTCGCGTACCATGATGTTCTTCTCCTTGTTGATGCTTTCCCAGTTGACGAACAGCACTTCTCCTGGGTGCAGCAGTCCCTCAGTGTGGTCCAGTTCGTCGTACATTACGGGACGCAGTTCGCGAGTTTCGCTGAAGTAGCTCTTCATCTTGAAGTAGCTCTGCTCGTGTAGGGCATTAGGGGCAATCCATATCATGACAAGCTCGTGCCCATTGCCACGGGTTTGCAGGGTTATTTGCTCCAAGGCCATGGTGGTCATCACGGTTTTGCCGCTGCCTGTGGGGGCTCGGAAGACAAGGGTGTGACGAGTGCCGTTGAGGGTGAGCATCTGCATGGTGTGGCGCAGCAGGTCTCGGACGGCCTCTTGCTGGTAGTCGAAAGTCTTCATGCCACGTCCTCCTTTCTGTCGATGGGTTCGTCATCGTAGTAGCGGTTTTCTTTGGGCAGCACGCGGCGGTAGGCTTCGTAGATGGCGGCGGGCAAGGCACAGAGTTGCACGCGGTCTTCTACTTCGGCAAAGTCGTCGTCGTAGGCGTAGTTGTTGTAGGAAAAGGTGTAGACTTTGATGCGCTCTTTGGGCAGGGAGTCGCTTGTGGCTATCCATGGAACTACCCTTGGGATAGCCTCTTCGTTGTAGATGACGAGCATGTAGCGGTTGCCATTGCTGAAAAGGCGTACATACCGAGAGATGTTTTTGATGGCAAGGTCTTTGATGGTTTGCTCTTCGTAGATGTTTTCTTTGATGCAGAGGAGGTCGGTAGCAGCGTTCATTAGGTCGTGCATGTTGCGGTTAGTGCGTTGGCGAGGCAGGAGTTTTGTTTTGTAGTAGCG
>JAFXMW010000134.1 GCA_017530105.1 Bacteroidales bacterium | reverse complement strand
GAGAAGCGGTGTCTCATATTTCAAACAGCACCATTCGCGAAGCGGTAACTCACATTTTTGACAGCCTGACTGGACAGAGTCCTACTCCCAACAGCCGTCCCATTTCCATACGAATCGACACATGCTATTCTGTATCCAAACGTCTCCACTATGAGCACGGCGTATTGGTTGACTCGGCTGGCATTCCAGACACCGCCATCCCTGCATGGAACAAACAACTGATGAACACCACCGTCGACAATGGCCATAGCGGCTACATCATCCACAACGACAGCGATGCACTCACCCTCTGGCTATTTTTCTACACGACCCCTACCGAAAAAGAACAGATACTTAATCATGTCACATCAATAAACACACAACAATGAAAAAAATTGCATTCATCACAATGGCGGCCTTCTTGCTCTTCGCTGCCTGTAAAAAAGAGCCCGCACCCGAACCGCAGCCCCAAACCGACACTGCACCAACCGTCTCATTGGCTGGAACCTCATGGGAGGGAAGCTACGATGACAACTATCGGGGTTATCCCGCCACATTAATCTGGAGCCTCGACTTCCTCACCGACAGTACCTGCACACTGCACTCCGATGGGGTTATTGCCGCACAGCCACAGCCATCCTACGATTTCGATTTCATCTACACCCTCGACGGGACCGAGGGCACGGCTTACTGCGATAACTTCACGGGGCCAGTTTACTTTACGTATGACTCCACCAATCGCACCATCACATGGGAACTGCTGGTCACCGACGGCAGAGATACCCTTGGAGGTGTCACCGTGTTCTATCCTCAAGGTCAGCAACCTTCTATTTTCCCTGTCAGAACTTCATGGGAGGCAGAGCAGCGACTGACGGTAAGCGACACACTGATGCCTGTGGAATGGGGGTTAGACTTTTGGGAGTATGGTTGGGGTGGCCAGATTAACTATTGTGCAGGAGGCACCTGTGCAGGCACCTCTTTCCTCTGGCAATACGACAGCACGACACACTCCGGCACAGTCCGTATCAACGGCACACGACGTCCCTTCACCTACGATCCCGTAGCCGACCTCCTCACGCTCGACTACAACACGCGCCTACACGGCACCTCAGTCAACATCGGCGGCACACTGCAATTTCGTCGTAAGGATGACCTAAAGAAAGATTCTAGCCCCGTCCACAATGGTAAAACAGCCCCAACAATACAAAACACTTTCCACATTCTTTAACACAAAACCACATCAATTTCCGCGGCAAATACACTATCTTTTTGCCGCGGTTTTCATTTTATTTTGCATATTATTCAGTTGTTATACAATTCATTGCTTTCATCACAGCCTTTTGGATTAAAAAAATAATCATAAAGACACAATATTATTTTTCTTTTTTCGTTTTAGCGGGTGATTAAATATTTAATCCATGGTTTAATCTTTAACACTATAATGTATGGCAAGAAAGAAACAAGAAACCACCAACACCCTCACCAAGGCCGAGGAGCAAGTGATGCAAGCCGTGTGGCAAATAGGCAAAGGCTTTGCGGGCGACATTGCCGCCGCCGTGGAAGAGCCCAAGCCCGCCTACCGCACCGTACTCACCGAAATCCGCATCCTTGAACAAAAGGGCTATGTGGGTCACAAAGATTTCAACGGCAACAATCAGTATTATCCCCTCGTCAGCCGCGAGGCATACAAAGGGCGGATGCTGGGCACGCTGATGAAGAACTACTTTTCCTCTTCCTACACCTCGCTTGTCTCTTTTTTCCTCGACGGGGGAGAAGTGACCAATGAGGAAATGGAGGCCTTGAGCCGCATCATTGAGGAAAAGCGCAAAGGTAAGGAGGACCAACAATGAAATACCTCCTCCTTGCCACCATTGGCACTGTGCTTTTCTTCGGCTCCTACTGGCTGCTGATGCGGCGAGAAACCCGCTTCACCATGGTGCGCTACTATTTGCTGGGTACCCTATTGCTGTCTCTGCTGCTTCCCCTTATCCATTTGCCCCTATTACGGCAGGCCAACTATGACGGCAACGATGCCGCAGAAACGGCTCAGTTGGCCTACAACACCACGCCTGACGGCATGGCTATGACTTATTCCAATACTAAAAGTGGCGTGTCAGAAATCAAGCTTACTCAAGACAATAACGGAATGAGACGAATCAGCCTGTCCGAGGGAGAGACCACTCCGAACATCCTCGACAAAGTGATGGACATTCTGCCCATCATCTATTGGATAGGTCTTGCCGTCACGATGACACTCCTGACCCTAAGGCTGGCAAGGCTACAACGTCGCCTTGTCCGACTGCCATACAAGATGCAGGACGGTGTCAAGGTCAGCGTACTGAATGACGACACTCCAGCCTACTCCTTTGGCAAACATATCGTCTTTGGCCGCAACGGCTTCAACCCAACCGAGATGCAGCAGCTTATCGGACACGAAATGGTACATGTGCGCCAACGCCATACCTTCGACCTCCTGTTGTGTGAGGCGGTCAAAGTTGTCCTATGGTTCAACCCGTTTGTTTATCTCTACCAGCGTGAATTGAAGCGTGTGCATGAATACCAGGCCGACAATGCGATGCTGGCAACCGACAACGGAGCAGCCTATGCCGAGTTGTTCTACCATCAGGTGAGCGGCAAACCGTATAGCGCCATAGGCAACACTTTCGACTACTCGTTGGTGAAGAAACGCATCGCCATGATGGCGCGGCGCCGCTCTCGCCACGGAGGGCTACTGCCGCTCGTCGTGCTGCCCATTGCGTTTGTGGTGCTGCTGGCGGGATGTGTCTCACGTCAAACGATGGAAGGCTTCTACGAAGTAAGCTCCATTGAACTCAAGTCGGACAACCCTGCCGAACCTACCCTCCAATGCATTAAGTTCATGGGACTTGAAAACCGTCTGTTTTGCTTCCAACGCGACGGACGGCTGCACATGCTTTCCCGCGACACAGCAGGAAGCGCGCAGCTCTTTTCCTACACGATTGACGACAACGGCCTCCATCTCTTTGACAGCACAGGAAATCCGTGGCTCGACATGACGCTCGAAACCCTCCACTGCGACGGCGACAGCATCAAGCTGCGTTTTGTCAACGCCGACCCGATTGAAGGGATAGTCAAGGCACTCAAAGGCCTGCCCATGTACCGCTACCGCATTGACACCGTTACGGTTTCCAACTCAAAAAAGGTGGGTGACGAGATAATTGAGTTCAACATACGCACTGAGAACGACACCATCTATCCCATAGTGGAGGTATCATACGGTTCAGAGTATCCTGTCGATTGGAGCAACAAGAACCGTCTGCTGGGATCGACCACTACTGCCGACTACACAGCCGTACACGAGTACAAAACCCAATCAGGTGAGACCGAAAGGGAGTTCTACAAAGGGTGGCACTTTGATAACAACACCATCAACACCAACGCCCGCCAACTCTACGACACCACCAGCTACTACAACCCCCTGATGGAGGGCGACCGTTTCATTCTGGAAGTGACACTGAAGGCCATCAACAAACGCTATGCCGACTCATTAGCCCAACAAATAGAACCTTGAAAGCCATGGCACAAGCATTAAAGTATATCACACTGCTGACAGTTGTTGCGCTCATGTTTATCGGGTGCAACAGCCGCACGGCCGAGGAACAGGACAAGCCAGTGCTGTCGTTCGAACAGGTCAAGGCCGTGGAACCCTCCATGCTCACTACCGACGAGATTACCCGTCTTGTCAAGAACGACACAACGCACAACAAGGTGGTCTATTTCTTCGACATCCTGTGCAAGCCCTGCCTCGAACACCTCCGCAACGAGTTGGCCGCGATGTATGCCAACCGCGACACCGCACTGTGGCGGTTCTATCTTGTGGCGGGATTCAACTGGCTTCACCGTCTAACCCCCGATTCCGTAGGCAACCTGGTGGAGGACACCCTCGGCAACATCGCTCATTTCGCCAAACGTTACCGCGACCTGCTCCCCTCGTTGGGCTACGACATGAAGGACGTTTACATGCACTACAACCCCGCATGGGAACACACCGACACCGGGGTGTTCACACCTTGGGTCAACCGCATGTTCCACGCCGACCATCCTTTCCGCTGCCAGTACGAAGGCTCGCCGCAGCTGTTCATTGCCGACCGCCATGGCTGTATCGCAATCGATTGCATTGTCCAGAAGAATAAGGACGGCGATACCACAGACCAGTATTATTCACCCCGCTGCAAATACACGCTCGATACCCATTGTTTTCATATTCCAAATACCATTATAACAATAAAATAACCCCATAATATTATGACAAAGCAATTCATGTTGCTGCTGTCACTGATGACAGTAGCAGGCGTAAGCTACGCCCAGGTCAACGACACCGTAAGGGTTTCGCAGGATACCACCGCCACCGTTTCCGACACCAATTTCTACCTCTCGCCTTCGGTTAAGGCACTCGAAGAGGTGAAGATTACCGCCGACCGACCGCTTTATACAGTCGATGGCGAGAAGAATATCTACAACACTGCTGACGACCCCAGCGTCCAGACCGGCACCGCCAGCGACGCCCTGCAGAACGCCCCGGGCGTGGAGGTTGATGCCGAAGGCAACATCACCCTGCGTGGCTCGCAGAGTGTCGAGGTGTGGATCAACGACCGACCCTCCAACCTCAGCGGCGAGAGCTTGCGACAATACATCAAGACCCTCCCTGCCAACAGCATCGCCCGCATCGAGGTCATTACCAACCCCTCCGCCCGCTACGGCGGCAGCGGCCCCGTGGTCAATATCATCACCTCCAAGAAGATTCTGCGCAACGAGTTCATCAGCATCGGAGCCACGGGCAATCACCGCCCCCAGGTGTCGCCGTGGCTGTCGTATGTGTATAGCAACAAGAAGTTCACCGTCAATCTTTATGCCGAATACGACTACAGCCACACGTGGAGCGACCAGTCGGGCCGCTCCGCCTTGCTCACTCCGCAGGGCGACACTTCCACCGTGAAGTCCTACACCGCCCATAGCGACAACTGGAGACACGGCAGCTATTTCTACCTGAGCGGGAACTACGATTTCGACACGATGCGTTCCCTCAGCTTCTGGGGCGGGGCATACCCGTCGTGGTACCGTGGAGAATCGACCGCCGACATGCAGTGGCATGAACTTATCTACAATCCGGGCGACTTCAGCTATCGCTCCACCAACACATCGTCCATCCCACAGGTGGGCTATTATGGCGGGCTGCATTTCTCCCACCGTCTCGACGACAAGGGGCAGATGCTGTGGATACGCACCGCTGCCAATGGATTCAACTATACTTCTGACGGTACCGAGCAACGCCAACACCTCAGCCTGCCGGCCCTCGACTACACCGTGCGCCATTCAACTATCAACAGGGGCGGCGTAGGTCTCACGGCCGAGGTGGGCTACTCGCTGCCCTTTGCCGAGCATTGGGAGCTGGAGGCGGGCCTAACCGGCGACTACCACACCCCAAGCGTCCGCACCTACACCCGCGACACCCTGCCCGGCGACCG
>JAFXMW010000133.1 GCA_017530105.1 Bacteroidales bacterium | reverse complement strand
CTCATAGACAAACTCGGAGAATGTCTGGCGGAGAGAGTTATATTTTGCCTGATTTGACATTTCGTGTTAAAGACCAATGGCTAAGCATTGGTTGTATTATTTCAGTTTGAACTCGGTGACACCGATGAGGTTGCCGTTGGCGTACAGGCTCAGACGATAGACACCCGATTCAAGTTCGATTTGATCGTCGCAGCTCCAGCTCATGTCGAAAGGTCTGGTCTGGCCGGTGAATTCGTAGGCTTGAACCATAGTGTAGGTGGTGCGGACACCGTTGGCGTCGAACTTCTGTTCCATAGTACCATTGTGGAGGGTGGTGTTGGAGGGAGAGGTGATGACAGCGTAGACGGTGATGGTTCCGGGTTCAACAACCGAGTTGCCCATAAGGTAACCTTCGATGCGGAAGGCATGGGTGGCGGAAGCACGCGAGGTGGGTTTGCCGGTGCCGTTGGAGAGACGTTTCAGCGGGGTGACAGTCAGGTCGGAGGTTGAGAGAACCGAGGCACGGCTTACCTTGGCGGCCATCTTGGCATTCTCGACGGCAACGTTTTCAACATTCTTTTTCATCGAGACCACCTCGTTGCGGAGGCTGTCGTTTTCGTTCTTCAGGATAATATTCTCGGCACGGAGACGCTCAAGTTCTTCGTAGTATTCGTCGCACTGGGCTTGCAGTTGTGCCAGTTTCTTGTTGATGGAGCCTTTGGTCTTGGCGATATTGGCCTTGCTCTCGTCAGCCTTGGCGTTCTTGGCGTTGTTGGCGTTGGCTTCGGCGACAAGGGCTGTTTGTTTGGCCAGTTCCTCTTGCAGGCGGTTGATTTCGGCCTGTTGCGAGGAGACTTGGTTCTGGAGCATGGTAACCTGGGCGGCGTATTCAGCGTTGACACGACCCTCGTTTTCGGAACGTTGTCCGAGCAGATAAGCCACATGTGCAACCAAAGAGTCGTTGATGCAAGTGAGGGCTACCTTATCGTTGGTGAGAGCAATAATGCGGTTTTCCTGTTCCTTAACCAGCATTTGCAGGCGGGCCAAAGCCTCGCGGTCGGCGTAGTTGTCGGCAGCTCTGAGAGCGTTGAGTTCGGAAGTCTGCTGGTTCAGGCGTTCTTGCAGGCGGGCGATTTCGGCCTTGCGTGCAGCCAGTTCGGCATTGAGTTTTTTCATCTTGGCATTGCTGACCTTCGAGCTGGTGCGGGAAGCCTTGGTGCCGGTGGCTTTGGTGCCGGCGTTGTTGAGCTGGTCAATCAGACGCTGAATCTCGGCAGCCTGTGCCTGGATGGAGCTGTCCTTTTCGGCCAATTGGCGGCTGTACTCGTCACAGGTGCTCTGCATCTCCTGATACTCCTTCATAATATCGTTCAGACGGGTCTGCATTTCGTTGACGGTAGGTCCATTTTGTCCGTTTTGATTGCACGAAACAAGGCAGCCGACGGTCAAAAATGCAAGTGCAACTACCTTGATAATAGATACCTTTCTCATTGTATTCATTGTATTTATGTTTTTAATTTATCCTATGTGAAAAATATTTTGTACTTTTGTAATCAAAATGCAAAGATAAATCTTTTTTTTTGAATAGAGAATGTTTTTAGTAAAAAAAATATGAAACGGTTGTTGTTAATGTTTTTCATGACGCTGAATTGTATGTTTGCAGCAGCCTCTGTCGTCGATAGTTCCACTCATGTTTTGTTGGGTCTGAATGGAGGTGCCGGAGTAGGGGTGTATCGCGACGAGGGTTTGTCGCCCTTGCTGTATCGTGGATTGGAGATCCATCCCTCCATTTCGGTTGAGGTGAGACAGCCTCTTTGGCGCTATGAAGCGTTGGTGTCAATAGACGGAGGCGCCTATGGGTTCACACTATCCCCTACGGGATTCCATGCCTTTGGGGGGCAGGTGTCGGTTGCGTTCAATGCATTGCAGCAAGTCTATAGTGCAGGGTGCTGGAGGCTATGGGCCGGTGTGGGGATTGACGACCTCTTTGACATCCGCTGCAATCCCCAGTTCGAGAATGCCAGTGTGGGGGCATCGAACTTTGCCCGACTGAATGTCCTGGCGCGTGCCGAGGTCCAGATGCGCGGTTGGTTGGCTTGGGGACAGCTGGGGTTCACTCCTGTAGCGTTGCTGTACCGTCCGGGTTTTGCTTATATGCCCAACTATGAGCGGAATATATCTAATTTCGTTGATTGTTTCTTCGACCAATACCACCTCTATTGTGCGGCGGCCACGGGCATCTCTTCCCAACTGGGCGTCACTCGCCAGCTTGCAAACGGCAACGAGTTCGGCCTGTCCTACAGGTGGCACCATATCACATCCCGCTCTACCCCCGACGGTGTCACGGCTCCCTACCGCTTTGACCAGTCATCACATGCTTTGATGGTTCATTTTTTGTTTAACATCCAGTAATATCCTGCCAGAATGAAACGCTACATAATAATATCCGTCGCAATATTGCTTTTTGCCACATCGTGCGAAAAAGCCTTTATCCCCGACAGCGGCTCGGCGCGTGCCACCGATGTCTTCGATTACCTGTGGCAACAGATTGACCAACGTTATTCCATGTTTGATGTAAAGAACGTGGACTGGCAGCAGGTCTACGACACGTTGCGTCCGCAGGTGCGCAACGGCATGAAATCCGACAGTCTCTTCGCCCTCTGTGCCACAATGCTCAACACCCTACACGACGGCCATGTGAACCTTTACAGTGCATGGGACGTGTCGCGCTCCGACTCGGTCTACAACCGTTTCTACACCGACGACGGGATGGACGTGGACGTGTTGGTGCTGAACTATCTGGGCGGCAACTACCACAGCACCGGCGGCGTTGCCCACAACGCACTCTGCGACGGCAAAGTCATCTACATGCGCTATGGCTCTTTCGGCAGCGGGGTCAATATTACCGAGAGACATTTGCGTCACATCGTCGCCACCTATCCCGATGCCGAAGGCATGATACTGGACATTCGCGGCAACGGGGGCGGATTGACCACCAATATCGTCAACCTGCTCAGCATCATGCCCTCCCACGGACAGTTGATTTACAACAGTCAGATAAAAGCCGGTCCCGACCATGATGATTTCACCCCCCTGGTACCCACCTATGCGCCTAACAATACCGGAGATGTATATAACAAGCCAGTATTGGTGCTCACCGACCGGGGCAGCTTCAGCGCGGCCAGCACCTTTGCCATAGCCACCTTTGCCTACGACAACATCCGCCTCATGGGCGACACCACAGGCGGGGGGCTCGGTCTGCCCGCCGAGATGGCTCTCCCCAACGGATGGATCTGCCGCTTCTCCTCCACCCGCACCTTAGCCCTCGATGGACGTAACTACGAAAACGGAGTCCCACCCGACATACTCCTCAAATTCGACCGCGAGAACGCATTCCTGCATCATCGCGACAATATCATCGATTCAGCCTGTTCCATCATACTTTCAGGCTCATTAAACAATTCACCGAAACAAACATTTTGAATCAATACTCTCGAACTATGAAAATCCTCATCCGAGCCAGTTATCCCAACTACCACATGGTACGCCGCTATGCGTTCCAAGGACCCGAAGTCTTCAACTGCAACGTCGACGATGTCGACAACACCCTCGAAGGCAACAAACCCGGAACCGTCATCTACACCCTCGACGGCGAGACCACCCAGCGCGAAATCCCTCCCAGATGGTACGACATGTACCTCCTTCTTAAATCGCGCGGAGCTAAAAAAGAAGACTTCCTGCGCTTGCTCATCGCCGAGCGCGACGGCTCCGCAACCCCCGAACAACTCAGCCGGCTCGCCTCGAGTCGTGCCACATTCAGGCAGGAAATCATCGACTACGTCAACAGCAACCCCATGCCCGAAAACGACGAGCTCATCACCGCTCTCACCGAGAAGACCTTCACCGACGACGAAATCAGCTACAAAGGCCGTATGCTCCTCGAACTCACCCAAAACTGCTATCCCGTCCCCGACTTTGTCATTCTCACCTCCCAGCTTTTCCGCCATCCCGAACACCTCTTAGAACGCCTCACACAGGCCATCCACTACCTCGAGATTATGACCAACCAGCGTCTCGGCGACAGGTCCCATCCTCTCGTTTTCGCCATCCGCTGCGCCATGCCGCAATACATCCCCGGCCTCATGCCCACGCTCCTCAACATCGGTGTCACACGCAAAGCCTACGAAGGCCTCTGCTCCATCTACGACCAGGGCATGGGCAACCGCGTCTACCTCTCCACCCTCCACACCATAGGCGAAATGGTGGGGATAGAACGCAAATACCAAACCTCCGACATCGCTCTCGACCTCGAGGCTCAGAAGCAGCGCATCCTCTCCATGGAAAACGAAATCCGCGCCAGCCGCCCCGACGGCGACCGCCTCCTCAACGACGCCTTCTACCAAGCCCTCAAACTCGTCGAACACGTCCTATCCTTCTACACCAACAACCAAGACCTCATCCTCACCTTCATGCAGGGCAAACAAGCCTCGCCCTCGCTCATCCTCCAACGCATGGTCTGGACCATCGGCAACAACGAGTCCTACCCCGGAGTCCTCTACAGCCGCCACAGCCGCACAGGCAAAGGCTCGCAGATAGAAAGCTATCGCAACATCTTCGGCGAAGAAATCATGACCGGCGACGTCACCTCCGACGACCTCGCCTACACCAACCGCGACACCATCAAGCACGACTTCCCCGCCGTCTACCATTTCCACCCCCTTCTTGTCAAACTCGAAGAACGCTATCACTCCCCCGTCACCATCGAATTCGCCGTCGAAACCCGACCCCGCCAAGTCAGCCTCTTCTCCGTCCTCCAGCTCAACATGTCCGAAATGACAGGGCGTGCCGCGCTCATCTCCGCCATCGACCTTCTCCGCGAAGGACGCATCGACCGCTCCCAAGTCATGGACATCATCAAACCCTACCACCTCCGCCAAATCGTCTCCGCCTCCATCGACGGCCGCTCCATGCAGAAACTCCAATTCTTCGGCAAAGGCATCAGCGTCCTTCCCCGCACAGCCATCTCCGCCGTGCTCTGCTTCTCCGCCTCCAAAGCCGCCGAAGAGACCGCCCGGGGGCATCAGGTCTGCCTCTGTCAGGAACGCTTCGTCCCCGAAGACACCATCACCCTCAACGAAATCGACGCCATCCTCAGCATGACCCCCGCCGCCATCCACGTCGTCACCGCATGCCGCGGCTACGGCATCCCCGCACTCCTCGACCTCCACAGCTACGGCATTTCCTTCCAGCGCGACCCCGACGGCACCCTCAAAGTGGTCAATTCCGACGGCCTCGAACTCCGCGAACTCGACAACATAACCATCTCCTCCAAACACCAAACCATCTACAAAGGCACCGCCGACTACAAACCCGCCCGGTTCACCAAATACCTCCGCGGCAAACCTGTCACCCTCTCTCCCGACGAGGTCCGGTTCTTTTCCGAAATGAAAAGCGCCTACGAGGACTACCAGGAAATCGTCACCAGCCAGCAGGCCTCCGTCATCGACGACCTCGACAAACTCGCCCGGCTCATCCGCTGCGAACTCCAAGACCGCCCCGACACCGCCAAAGGTATCGTCAACAATTGGTACGACAACCACTCCGACCAATACGTGCGCCAGGTGCTCGAAAGCAAAATGGGTTCCCACCTCGACCAGTCGCGAGTCTTCAACCTCCTCACCACCCGCCGCCAAGTCCACTTCTTCCGCACCGTGTCCGAAATCTGCATCCAACGTCACCTCACCGGCCTCAAGGCAGGCTCCTTCATGCTCGGGCGCTTCGTTTCCAAACCCATCTCCACCTCCGTCTGGAACCGGCTCGACAGCCGCGTCGTCGCCTTCCTCCTCAACGAATACGTCCTGTACGAAAAATACACCCACGTCCTCGAGGAAGTGGGCGAAATACGCCTCGCCCGTGCCCACAGCCGTATCGAGACCGAAGGTATCGACAACATGACCGTGCGCAATTTCGACCTCTACAACTTCGTCCCTCTCCTGTGCTCGCGCCACGACTGGCAACAAATCACCTCCCAGCTCGAAACCATCGACCATCAGGACAACACCCACATCCTCCTCGACATCCTCTCGCAGCCCGTCGACCAAATCTTCAACCTTGCCCGACCCGACTGTGCCCTTCGTTTCGAAAACTCCAAACTCCCCTGACCATGAAACGCGCCCTCCTCGCCCTCCTCCTCGCCCTCGCCTTCGGGGCAATCCATGCCCAGACCTCGCCCGTCGACAGCCTCGACTACCGCATACTCAAAACCCTGCAGCAGCATCGCACACCCGTCGCCAACCCTCTCTGGGTCTCCGTCAGCAACTCTTTTCCCCTTGCTGTCCTACCCACGGTGGGCTATGCCGTAGGCTCCGCCTGTGTCTCCGATGCCCAGCAAAGCCAGACCCTCTTAGGCTACACCTTCCAGTCCGGCCTCGCCCTCACCATCAACGCCGCCGCCACCATGGCGCTTAAGAACATCCTCGCGCGGCCGCGGCCATGGGTGGCCTACCCCGACAGCCTCGTCTGTCTCCAGCGTGTCAGCAGTGCCTCCTTCCCCTCCGGCCACACCTCCTTCGCCTTCACCGCTGCTGTAACCCTCTCGTTGCTCCATCCCCGCTGGTACGTTGTGCTGCCCGCCGCGCTCTGGGCATCGGCCGTGGGTTACAGCCGCCTTTACATCGGGGCACACTATCCTTCCGACGTCCTCGCGGGAGCCGTCATAGGCACCTGCAGCGCACTCCTTGCTCACGCCCTCTGCAGCCGAAAGCAAAGCACTGCTGCCGCGCCGCCCGTCGACATCCTGCTCCCCGTCGCCCAGCTCCGATTCTGAAAAAAAGAGGCGAAATCAATTCCCCAATGATTGAACATGAATTGCCATCATAGTTTTAACACGAGCGTTGCGCAAAGCGAGAGCATAATAAGCTTGCTTATTATGCCGAGCCAAAGCAACGTCATCGAAGATAATTATCATTAATTTATGGTCATTACACGGCAATTCGTGTTAAATAATTTCCATTTCCCCGGCGTACCACTCCTTGAACTCGTTCACCCTTGCCCTTGGCACCACGACCCTTTCGCCCGTGTCCACACATAGTCTCAGCCAGTATTTCCCTGGCAGCCACATTGAAATCTCTTTGATGGCTCGGTGCGCCACGATATACTGCCTGTTCACCCGGAAGAACTTCCGCGGGTCGAGCTGCGTCATCACGGCGTCGAGCCCTTTGTCTAACATATAACTGTGTCCGTCGGCAGTCAGGGCCACCGTGCCACCCTCGCGGACGCACACACAGGCAATGCTCTCCACATCCAGCGGCACCAGCTTGTCGCGCACGGGGATAAGGAAATAGCGTCGATAATGGCGGTAATGCTGCTGCATCATCTCCATGGCACGCTGCAGCAAAGCGCCGTCCTGACCGTGACCTCCCGCCAGCCATCCGCGCAGTTTCTGCAAAGCCCGCTGCAAATCCCCCGCATTGATAGGCTTCAGCAGATAGTCCACACTGTTCACCTCGAAAGCCTTCAGGGCATACTCGTCGTAAGCCGTGGTGAACACCACGGGGCAGGGTATCGTCACCTGGTCGAAAATGCGGAACGCCAGCCCGTCGGCGAGATGGATATCCAGAAACACCACATCGGGCATCCGCGACGAAGACCCGTGGGCGAACCAATCCACAGCCTCCTCCACGGTCTGCAGCACCCCGCACACCTCCACATCCGGAGCCGCCTGTCCCAGCAGCCGTCGCAGATGCTCCACGGCTACATACTCATCCTCGATAATCAAAGCCTCAATCATAATAGATATCAAAAATCATTAACGAATCGTATTTTTTCCTTCTTGTGGTTCGGCAGCCAACGGTATCTCCACCTCGAACCAACCGTCCCGCTGCCGGATGGCGATATCGCGGTGCATGGTCAGCATGCAACGGCCGCTCAGATTTTTCAACCCGATGCTCCCATGCTGGTCGGGCTCCCAGTCGCCTTTGGGCTGCAAAGGGTTCCTCACCGTCAGGCAAAGAGCCTTGTCCTGTCCCGTGCCGTAGCCCGCCTCGATAGTCACCCGCAGCGGATGGTTCCGGCTTGCCACATTGTGCTGTAGCGCATTCTCCACCAGCAGTTGCACGCTGATAGGCACCACCTGCGCCCCCAGGCACTTCGGGTCCACATGCCTCACCACCCCGAAACTGTCGCCATATCTGATTTGCATCATCGCGATGAAATTATCCGTAAACGCCAACTCCTCCTCCAGTGTCACCAGGCGCCGCTGCTGCATGATGTAGCGGTACGACCCCGCGAGCCGTTGAAGATAGTCATGCGCCTTCCCGTCGTCGTACCCAATCAGCCCGTCCAGTGTGTTCAGCG
>JAFXMW010000132.1 GCA_017530105.1 Bacteroidales bacterium | reverse complement strand
ATACAAGGCAGGCTCACCTCCCGCAACGGCTCTGCGGTGGCTCCCTCCTCGGTCACCTATACCCTGACCCAGTCTTTCGGTTTCGCCCCTTGGATGAAGAATGTCGGCTCCGAACACGACGGGGGCTCGTTCGTCGTTAGCTCCGGCGAACTGCCAACCCAGCAGAACACCCAAGGTGCACAGACAGGCGACTTCACCTTCCAATTCACCCCCGTCAAATACAACTTCCTCCCCTATCTCGACGGCGAATATGCCGAATATCTCTTCACCGTAACCGCAACCGACCCAACGGGCGAAACGGTCAAAAAAAGCATGACCATAGCCGTGGGCGACTATACAGGGTCTTTCTCAATCAACCAATACAGTTCTTCAACCAACAATATTACTGGCGACTATAACTCACGTTATATCGGCAGTCTCGATGACATCTATGTCAGCTGCCAAAAACTCAACAACAGTCCATTGTCCGCCACCGCACTCCTCACCATCGAGAACGTCACAGCATCGGGAACGCCCATACCCTCAAACCCCTCCCGCGTGTGGCAGGGCGAAATATCCATCCCCGCCACGACCAGTTTCGTGCCGCTCTCCAGCCTCGTTCCGCCCATCCAGCTGCCCGACGGGCACCTGCGTCTCATCCTCTCCTCAGCCAATCCTCACCTGCACCCCGACACCCTGCACGTGTCGCACCTCAGTTTCAACGCCCCCATGCCGCTCGACAGCCTGACGCTCTTTGCCTCGACCGAGAAAAAACAATACCACCCGGGCGACACCCTGCGCCTGCGTGTGGGCTCGGCCAAGAAGATTTCGGCCATGCTGCTCATCAACTGCGGTGAAAACATCGTCATGCTCCGCCACCTGCGCCTCGACCATGGCTTCACCCACATCGCCCTCCCCATCAAGAAGCAATGGTCGGACAAAATATGCATCTCCATCCTTGCCTACCACCAAGGGCAACGCTTTTCCGGCTCAGCCAACGTAGACATACTGCAACCCGCACCCCAATTGAAATTGCAATGGCTCGAACCCGAAGCCCTCAACCTTACCCCGGCCGACTCTTGCTTTCGCCTTCACAAGCTCTTTGCCGGTGCCCCCGTCCACTGGCGGCTGCGTGTCACCGACAGCCTCGGCAACCCCGTGCAGTCCATCATGGCTCTCACCGCCTTCGACGAAGCCATCAACCATCTCGAACATGTTGGCCAACATAGTTTTTACCCCCAACAGGCATATCGCTATCACCACTCTCCCCGATACGAATTTATCGGCAGTGGGGACAGAGACAATCGCAGTAGACTTACAATTATTGGCAATCAGACTAAAGAAAAGCAGCAACCTTTCTACCGCCTGAGTCTGTCCAACAGCTACCGCTACCGTACGCCGATGGTAAAATACCTTGACCAGCGCCGGGTCATGGCGCTCCTCTCGGTAGGCACACACGGCTACGATGTTTTATATTGTGCGTCAGCGTCAATTATTCCCGACATGTCTTGGGGCAAAGTGGACAACCTCTCGCAACCCCAAGGCACCATCCGAAACAATCTCTCGCCCTACGGCCCCTGGTTTGGCCGCCTGCACAGCGACCGCAACGGCATTGTCGACATCCGTTTCAACGCTCCCCAACGACTCGCCCGCTGGTGGCTCAGCCTCGTTGCCATGTCGGGTGACGGCACCTTCGTCAATCGCGCCAACCTCTTCGATACCTACCGCGACATCATGCTCATGCCCAACGTGCCGCCGTTCCTCTATGCAGGCGACAGCACCGCCATAGCCCTCCGCGTCGACCGCATGGACAGCTCCACCACCAACGGCCTTGCCGTCCGTATGTACAACGGCGCCAAAATGAAAGGAACACCAGAAGCCAAAACCCTGCTTGCCGGAGCCACCACGGTGCAATACCCCATCCAAGCACCCCGCACCCTCCTCCCGCTGGCGCCAAAGTCCCGCACCTTCACCTTCGCCATCGGCGACCCGCTGCACAACGACATAGTCCTCGATGCCCAGACCTCCACCCTCCACCTGTTGCGCCATCCCCGCCTGCACGCCAACGCCTATCCCTCCGTCGCCAAGGACTACCGCACCCTCACCAGCCGTTTCCGCGGCATGTTCTATCCCTACGACCGCGCCAAGCCCGACGTCATCAACAATCTCTTCGACTCACTGTATTATGCCGTCGTCTTCAACCGCCCCAACGCCGACTCGCTGGTACAGGTGCTCACCGATGCCCAACTGCCCTCCGGCGGCTGGCCTTGCATCCGAGGTCAGAAGTCCCTCTTCAACGAAAGCTCCGCCATCCACAACCTCAACATCATCATGCAACTGCAACAACACTGTCCCCACTTCAACATCCCCGCCGCCTTCAACATCAAACGGGCAGTAGAAACCACCGACAGTATGATGTTCCAATACTGGAAACACTTCCCCAACACGACCAACAACGCCGCCCAATGGATAACCCTTCGCCGCCACTTTGCCCAATATCCTCTCGACACCGCCTACTACGCCATGCGCGACAGCCTACATGCCAACATCCTAAAGAAAAACCCCGACCAATGGGTCATCCCCTACCTTTACCGCAGCGGCGACACGGCATCGGCACTGCAAATGGCCAAGAACATCGTACAGTCATCAGTCTACGACCCTGCCCATCCCGAACAAGGCCGCCGCTGGAAACACTTCGACCACAACTCGATGCTGATAAACCTCTACATCGACATATTCGAAGAGGTGCTGCACGACACCGCCTTAGCCGACCAAGTGCGGCAACGCATACGCTACTTAGCCCCCACCACTCATTGGGACGACATGCACCGTGCCCGCCTTGTAGCCCGCCATCTGCTTCCTGCCGGGCAACCCACCCTTTCGTCGCTTGGGGACTATGACCAGACACCGCTGCAGAATGACGAACCCCTCATCACCCTCAGCCGCGAAATAATCAACACCTCGGCCAAAGCCGACACCACCTCGACCATCGGCGAACTCACCATTAAGCTGACCCTCACCCTCAGCCGCCCCATGGACCGCCTCTATCTGCGCGCCCCCATGGCCGCCTGCTTCGCCTCGCACAGCCAAGTCAGTGTTGTCGCCACAACGGCTGAAAACAGAAACTGGATAGAAGTCATAAGCCTCGATGCCAACCTCGGCTCTGTTGCCGCCTCGTCCTCCGAACCCGTCAATTGCCTCGACATATACATCGAAGAACTTTCCGCCGGCACCCACACGCTGATGTACACCGTAGTAACCGACCGCCACGGGCATTTCCACCTACCCGCGGCCACGGTGCAATGTCTGGCCGTGTCCCCAGCCGACCTTGGCAATCCGCTGCTCCGCGTTGCCACCCCGGAAACGTCAATTACCATGTAACGCCCTCACACCCTTGCACGCTGCAAGGCATTCCCTAGCTCGTTGTCCGTCATACCAACGGACAACGAGCGGTGAACGAGCGACTAAGGGACGAACCTATAGGGTTGTAGGAAAGAGAGTTATGGGATAGTTGGAGGTTTCTAACAACGGGGGTGAAAAAAAGGGGTGTTTTTTGACAGAAAAGTGGACGATATGTCGGAAAAATTTCGTATCTTTGCATTTTCATTTCGAATAGTAAAACTTATCAACAGATAAACATTTCAACACTATATGAACGATTCGACACTACAGAAGAATGAATACAGCGCGAGCAATATCACCGTGCTGGAGGGCTTGGAGGCCGTCAGGGTGCGTCCGGCCATGTATATCGGCGATGTGAATTTCCGCGGCTTGCACCATTTGGTGTACGAGGTGGTGGACAATTCGATTGACGAGGCTTTGGCGGGGTTCTGCAACAGGATTTACGTCTGCATCAACGAGGACAACAGCGTGACTGTGGAGGACAACGGGCGCGGCATTCCTGTGGATATGCACGAGAAGGAGCACCGCTCGGCCCTGGAGGTAGTGATGACGGTGCTGCACGCAGGAGGAAAGTTCGACAAGGGGAGTTACAAGGTGAGCGGCGGCCTGCACGGCGTGGGCGTGAGCTGCGTGAATGCCCTCAGCGAACACATGACGGTGAACGTATTCCGCAACGGAAAGGTTTACCAGCAGGAATACAGCAAGGGCAAACCCCTGTACGAGGTGAAGACGGTGGGCGAGACGGACAAGACAGGCACGCGCATCACCTTTAAACCCGACGCAACTATTTTCACGACGACGACGTATGACTACAATACGTTGCTGGAGCGTATGCGCGAATTGGCTTATCTGAACAAGGGTATCGACATCACCATTGAAGACCGGCGAACCGCCGGGGGTGATAATGATAAGGCTGACGCGGAGGGTGGGGCCAACCCTGTGCAGAGTGACCATTTCTATAGCGAGAGGGGTCTGCGGGATTTTATCGCCTATCTGGACGAGAACCGCGAGCAGCTGATGCCCGACGCCATCTATATCGAGGGGGAGCGCAACGGTATCCCTATCGAGATTGCAATGCAGTATAACAATACTTACAACGAGAATATCCACAGCTATGTGAACAACATCAACACCCACGAGGGAGGCACGCATTTGGCGGGTTTCCGCAGCGGGTTGACGCGCACACTGAAGGCGTATGCCGACAAGAGCGGTATGCTGGCCAAGGCGAAGGTAGAGATTGCTGGCGACGATTTCCGCGAGGGGTTGACGGCTATCATCAGCGTGAAGGTGGCCGAGCCCCAGTTTGAGGGTCAGACGAAGACCAAGCTGGGCAACAACGAGGTGCGCGGGGCTGTGGACAGCGCAGTGAGCGAGATGCTGGAGAATTATCTGGAAGAGCATCCCAACGAGGCCCGCACCATAGTGGAGAAGGTAATCCTTGCGGCCCGCGCCCGTCAGGCAGCGCGCAAGGCAAGGGAGATGGTGCAGCGCAGCAACGTGTTCAGCGGTGCCGGACTGCCAGGCAAATTGGCCGACTGCCAAGACGGCGACCCCGCCATGTGCGAGATATACTTTGTCGAGGGTGATTCTGCAGGCGGAAGTGCCAAGCAGGGACGTGACCGCCGCTACCAGGCCATCCTGCCTTTGAGGGGTAAAATCCTGAATGTGGAGAAGGCCATGCGCCACCGTGCTTTCGAGAGCGAAGAGATTCGCAATATCTATACCGCCCTGGGCGTGACGGTGGGCACTCCGGAGGACAGCCAGGCGTTGAATCTGTCGAAACTGCGCTACCACAAAGTGATTATCATGACGGATGCCGATGTAGACGGCGCCCATATCGACACACTGATGCTGACCTTCTTCTTCCGCTATATGCCAGAACTGATTGAGAACGGCTACGTCTATCTGGCCACGCCTCCGCTGTACTTGGTGAAGAAAGGCAACAAGAGCTACTACTGCTGGAGCGAGGAGGAACGTGAACAGGCAATGATAGCCGTGGGCGACAAGGGTGTGCACGTGCAGCGCTACAAAGGTCTGGGTGAAATGAACCCCGAGCAGCTGTGGGAGACCACCATGGACCCGGAGAACCGCCAGCTGCGCCAAGTGACCATCGAGAACGCCGCCAGCGCCGACCGCGTGTTCAGTATGCTGATGGGCGACGACGTGCCGCCCCGCCGCGAATTCATCGAGCGCAACGCAACGTACGCCACTATCGACGCGTAAAGTATTAACCATTAAAATAATTTACAAAACCTATGGACAAACGCAATTTATTGCTGATAAGTAATTCCACCATGCGGGGCGAGGCTTACCTGGGATGGTGCAAGGACATGATTGCCGACTTCTGCCGTCGGCACAACGTGAAAAAGGTACTCTTTGTGCCGTATGCCGGCGTGAGCCTGGCCGAGGGCGGGCTGACCAAGAGCTACGACGCTTACGAGGCCAAGGTGGCCAAAGTGTATGCCGAATTTGGCGTGAAACTGACGAGCGTTCACCACAAGGCGTTGCCCATCAACGCTGTGTACGACACCGACTGCGTGGCCGTGGGCGGTGGCAACACGTTCCATCTGGTGCGCCAACTGCAGCGTACCGGCTTGATGCAGGCCATCCGCCAGCGTGCTTTCGACGGTATGCCTTATATGGGCTGGAGTGCAGGCAGCAACGTGGCTGGCCCGACGCTCTGCACCACCAACGACATGCCTATTGTCATGCCGGACTCATTCGACTGCATGGGTTTGGTGCCGTTCCAAATCAACCCGCACTATACGGACTTCTTCGACCCCAAACATGGCGGCGAGACCCGCGACGACCGTCTGAAGGAATACATCATGGTGAACCCCAAGGCCACCGTAGCTGCCATCCGCGAGGCTACCGCCCTGCTGCTTGAGAACGGTGACCTGAAACTGATTGGCAAACCCAACAAGATGAAGGTGTTCAAGACCAAGATGGAGAACACCAAAGAGTATGCCCTCGAGGACAACCTCAACTTCCTTTTAAAAGCATAAACCATGAAATGGTTTATTAAATGTTTGAAGCAGTACACGGACTTCAACAGCCGTGCCCGAAGGAGCGAATTCTGGTGGTTCACTCTTATCAACTTCATCATTTCGATGATTCTGTTTGTCTGCTGGATTGCGCCTATTGTGAAAATGGGTTTTGACCCGGGGGAGGTTGATGATATGGAGTTGTTCCGCCTCACGCTGGGCAGTCCGTTTTTGTACATCTACCTGCTGTACTATCTGGCGATGCTGATTCCCTCAATCGCTGTCACCGTGCGACGTCTGCACGACACGGGCAGGTCTGGCTTTTGGTATTTCCTCTTTGCAGGGGGCTCCATCCTGGGTTCGGTAGGGAGTATGTTAGAGGAGACAAACATAGGCCTGTTCATTTTCCTCACCTGTGTCAGCCTGGCAGTCTGCATCATCTATTTGGTATGGATGTTCACCGACTCGCAACCCGGCGACAACCAGTGGGGATCCAATCCGAAGAAGGAATTGTTTGTAAAATTTGAATGGCCTGACTAAGAAAGTCGGTCAGTTTTACACTTTTTCTCCACTTGTTTTACACTTGTTTTACACTTTTAAAGTGTAAAACAACCGTGAAAAAAGTGTAAGACAACCGTGGAAAGAACGGTTTTTGAGCCGACGGGATGCGCCGAGGGTGCAACCGAAAAAAAAGCCTGCCACGCAAAAAGATGTGTGGCAGGCTTTTCTTTGTACAGACGAGATGCGTTATCGGCAGTCTTTTTCGAGTGCGGCAATCATGTTTTCGGCACCGGCGAAGATTTCGCTGATGCGGGTGCCGACCATGTAGGCGGGTGTTGTGTAAACACGCAGCTGGCTGTCGACACATACGTCGGTGACGCCGCAGTGCTGCACATGGGCGCCGAGTTGTTCGGCCACCTGCGAGGCCGAATTGGCTCCGCCAAGGGTGATTTTGACACCTTGTTTGCCCAGCACCTTGGCCAGCACCATGGGAGCAATGCACATGGCGAGGACAGGTTTGTGGAGGCCGACGGTGGAGAGGATGGCCTGCTCGACGTCGGAGCGGACCTTCATCGAGGGTCCGTCGAAGGCAAATGTGGAGAGGTTGCGCGCGGCACCCATGCCTCCGGGGAGGGCGAGGGCGTCGAATTGTGCGGCATTGAACAGTTTGAGCGGTTTGATTTCGCCGCGGGCCACACGCGCCGACTCGGTGAGGAGGTCGCGGCGGTCGCCGTGTTCGTTGCCGTCGAGGTGGCTTACAACAGTGTAAAGGTCTTCGGGGGCAAAGCACTGATAGTGCCATCCCCGGCGGTCGATGGCGAGGAAGAGGGAAAGGGTTTCCTGGAGCTCGCTTCCGTCGCGGTTGCCGCAACCGGAAAGAATGATTGCAATGTTCATAATCCTAATATTTGTTCAATAATATCAATGTCGGAGATGTTGCGCAAACGGGTGTCGACGCCTTGCACATCGATGCCTTTGGCGGTTTCGAGGAGGCCTTTCTGGACAGTGATAAAGGCGTCGAGCTGGCGGCAATAGTTGTAGACCTCGGAGGCGTGGTTGATGGCATTGATGGTGAGGTAGGCTTTTTCGAGTCGGGAATAGGCTTTACGGATATTGCGGTAGGGTTGTATTGCAACGGTGACAAGGTTGTCGAGGCGTTTGCTCTCGTCGAGGAGACGGATGGCCTCGAGGCATTTTTCGCCGGTTTCGACAAAGTCGCTCAAGTCGTGGATGAAACGGCTCCCCTCGGAGGGGTTGATGAAGGAGGGCGTAAGTACCACCTGCTTGCGGATGGTTTGGAAACCATTGTAGACGGTCATGTGGGTCATCCAGCCCCGCGAGACGGAGTCGCCGAGGTCGGTGATTTGCTTGCGGAGAAGGATGACGGTGTCGTATTGTCGCTGAAGGTGTTCGAAATAGTCGAGTTCTTTGCCGAAACGCGCGGCATCGTCGATGGAGCGGTAGGCGGGAATGGGGGTTTGTGATTTGGGGTAAAGCTCTTCGACCATTTTGTTGTAGGCTTTTGACACATCGGAGTAACGGACCGCACAACGGCGGGCTATCGTGTCGCCATGTTCCTTGATGAGGGAGAGTCGGTTGTAGTCGCTGAGGTAGCAGTCCTGGACTTTGATGAACTCTTTCATGGTGCTGATGAAGTTGTCAGCGGCCTGCTGGGTGGTGAAGGCCGGGACAACATTGATGCTTCCGACCACTTCCTGATAGGTCTTGACCACTTGACGGAAGCGGGAGCCGTAGAGGGTGTTGATGCGTTCGGAGTTGGCCGTTATTTTCTCCCTGAGGTCGACAACGGTGAGGTAGCAGTCCTGAACATGGAGGACACGCTGCAGGCTGTCGATGTAGAGATAGTATCCTCCGATGGTGGAGAAGGATACGGGAGCGGCAGGACGGGCAGAAACCCTCTGGTAGGAGCGGAGGACATCGCTGTGGGTGTGGCCGCAACGGATGCGGAGAGTGTTGGGGAAGTTCTTGATGCGGCTGCGGAAACCGCCTGTGCCGAGGAGGTTGTTGATAAGGTGGTTTTGGAAGGTGACGAATTCGTCAAGTTCGTCGAGGTAAGAGTCACCATAGCGGTTGTTGGAGAGGTCGTAGCGGTTGTAGACGGAGAGGTAGGCGTAGTAGATTTCTTTCAGTTCCTTCTTGCGGTCGGCATCGTTGACACCAAAGCCCTCGCAGGCGTTGACAATGGTGCGGTGGAGGCGCGCGATGGTGTCTTTGCGGAGGATGAAGGAGTTTTGCTGCACGGTCTCGCGGTGGAGGTGGGCATTCTCGATATAGCTGTGGGCGCGGTGGAGCACAAAGGAGGAGAGGTCGTTGAGTTTTTGACGGTAGTGTTCATAGTCGACAAGGCATCGCCGGCTGTCCATCCACACCGAGTCGCCGGTGTGGCGGTAGTCGTGGAGCATGACATTCTGGAAGGCTAAGACACGGGCATTGAGGGCCACACAGGTGTCGGTGAGGGATTGGTTGTCGGAGCCAAGGCTGTCGAGATAGCGGGCCACCACCAGAGTGTCGTCCATGAAACGGGGCTGAATGCCAAAAGCCGGGGCAACGTTTTTAACGGAGAGCATGAGGGTGTCCTGCGCCCAGAGTTGTCCTGTCGACAGGAGAAGAGCGATGAGGATGATGTGCAGCTTTTTAGTCATTAGAAAGGGTTGTTGAAAGGGTTGTTGATTATTCGCCATAGGAACTGCCGTCGAAGCAGTGGGTGCAGAGGTCGCACTTGGGGAGACCGATGGCTTTGCATACGGTGTCAAGGCTATTGAATTTGAGGGTGTCGACACCCACGGTTTTGCGGATGGTTTCCACAAGGGTGGCATATTGCTTGGAGGTTTCGTCGCGGTAGGCTTCGAGGTTGCGCACTTCGCCGCCTTCGAGTTCTTCTATCACCCTGCGGGTGATGAGTTCCTTGTCGGTTTTGGACGTGGAGAAATTGAGGTAGTTGCAGCCATAGAGAAGGGGTGGACAGCTGATGCGGACGTGGATGCGCTTGACACCGTTGGCGTAGAGCATACGCACTTGGTCTTTGAGCTGGGTGCCGCGGACTATGCTGTCGTCGCAGAAGACGACTTCTTTGCCTTCGAGGACTTTGTGCGAGGGGATGAGTTTCATCCTTGCCACCAGGCTGCGGGACTCCTGATTGACGGGCATGAAGCTGCGCGACCATGTGGGGGTGTATTTAAGGATGCCGCGTTTGTAGGGGATGCCTTTGCCGGCGGCATAGCCCAGAGCCATGCCCACGCCCGAGTCGGGGATGCCCGACACGTAGTCGGCATGAACATCGTCGCTCTCACCCATGGCATGGCCCAGACGGAAACGCACTTCCTCGGCATTGATGTCTTCATACTCAACGGCGGGGAAACCGTAGTAAATCCAGAGGAAGGAGCAAATCTGCATCTTGTCGCTGGGAGCGATGAGCTGCTGGATGCCTTCGTGGGTGATCATCACCGCCTCGCCGGATTTGATGAAGTATTCGGTACGGTAGCCAAGATTGACGTAGCTGTTGGTTTCGGAGGCCACAGCATAGTCGCCGTCGCGTTTGCCGACAACGAGGGGGGTGCGACCATAGCGGTCGCGAGCAGCGATGATGCCGTTGTTGGTGAGGATGAGGAAGGAGACACTGCCCCGCACATGATTGTAGACATTGGCTATGCCATCGGCAAAGGTCTTGCCTTGCGTGATAAGCAGAGCAATGAGTTCGGAGGGGTTGGTACTGCCCATGCTGAGTTCGGTGAATTGCTGGTTTTTGGACAAGCAAATCTGTTCCAACTCAGCAATGTTGTTGATACGGGAAACTGTGCACACGGCAAAGCGACCAAGGTGCGAATTGCACACAATGGGTTGGGCATCCGTGTCGCTGATAACACCGATGCCTTTGTCGCCCAGCATTTCGTGGATGTCGCTGGAGAACTTGGTTTTGAACTGGGTGTTCTCGATGTTGTGGATGTTGAGGTGCATCACACCATTGTCGATGGTACTGAGACCTGCACGACGCGTGCCGAGATGTGAATGATAATCTGTGCCATAAAAAAGGTCGACGGCACAAGGTTTGCGGGAAATGACTCCAAAAAGACCGCTCATGATGAAAAAATTATACTATTATATATATCAAAAAAATAAAAATTAAACTCAGTAACAGCATGTTGCGTTAAAACACGTCGTTACGAATACGGAAACAAAAGTACATTATTTTTTTAATCTTCACAAACGAAGTTTTCAACAATTGTTGAATCCGTCACTTCGAACGGGGTAACATTGCCCACCAGAGCACTGTCGTAGGGGCGGTGGAGGCGCACATAGTTATCGGTCCAGCCCTGCATCATCGGGGTGCCGGTTTGGTTGTGACACGTGTGTTCCCACAACACGGGATGAACGGTTCCCTTTTGCCCCACAATGAAGGAGTGGCGCATCCTGTCGGAAAGTTCCTGCAACTCGGCGCCTCTCGCCTTGCGGACTGCCACAGGGATTTTTTCGCCCATTTTCAAAGCCGCCGTGCCGGGTCGGTCGGAATAGGGAAAGACGTGCAGATAGGAAATGGGCAACTGGCTGATAAAGAGTTTGCTCTCCTCAAATGTTTTGTCATCCTCACCGTTAAAACCCGTTATCACGTCGGCCGCAATACAGGCGTCGGGCATGGCTTTTTTGATGTATTCCACCCTATTGGCATAGAGAGCGGTATCGTATCGGCGGTGCATCATTTTCAACACCTTGTCGCTACCCGCCTGCAGGGGTATGTGGAAATGTGGCAGAAACGCACGCGACGAAGCCACAAAGTCAACTATCTCCTCGGTGATGAGATTGGGTTCGATGCTTGAGATACGGTAGCGGGCTATTCCTTCGATAGTGTCGAGCTGCCTCAAAAGGTCAACAAAAGTTTCGCCCTGGTTCTTGCCAAAAGTACCTGTGTTGACTCCAGTCAGCACCACTTCACGTGTACCGGTCTTTGCAATCTCGCGGGCCACGGCAACAGTCTCCTCGATAGTGGCCGAGCGACTGCGGCCTCTGGCGCGGGGAATGGCGCAATAGGTACAGAAGTAGTCGCAACCATCCTGTATCTTGAAGAAAGTGCGGGTGCGGTCGCCACCGGAGAAACAGGGGATGAAACTGGTTGGTTCGGGTGTGCTGACAAAGGGGTGCTCGGTCTCCTCCCCCAACCCGCGCTGCTGCAAATATTCACTGGCAATTTCCAACAGCTGGTGTTTCCTGTCGTTTCCCAAAATAATATCGACCCCCGGAATAGCTGCAATTTGCGCGGCATCGTTTTGAGCGAAACAACCTATCACGGCAACAACAGCGCCG
This sequence comes from Bacteroidales bacterium, assembly GCA_017530105.1. Classification (GTDB taxonomy): domain Bacteria; phylum Bacteroidota; class Bacteroidia; order Bacteroidales; family P3; genus Colimorpha. Next base: position 5,918 of record JAFXMW010000132.1, on the reverse strand, counting down.
GGGTTTGAAGAATGAGCCTGCCTGATGGCATTGCGGCACTTTTTTTCGGCGACAGAAGTCACTGTACAGGTATTTATCACATATATGTCAGCCTTCTCGCGGAAGGAGACAATGTTAAAACCAGCCTCTGCAAACCTCTTTTGTAAATAACTGGTCTCCGCAAAGTTTAACTTACAACCGAGGGTATGTGTAGCGACCTTCATATTTGTTAAAAACAATTAAAATGCAAATTGACACCTTGCTATATCGAAAAAAGTTAGTACTTTTGCAAACGCATTTGAGAGAGAAAAAATGGTGTTTCTTACCGAAAATCAAATGCTTAGGTTTATTTGTTTTACCTAAAAAAAGGATTTTGTAATAGTGTTTAATGGGAAACGGGACGCCAATGGCGTCCCGTTTTTTTGTACTACTCGAAATCAAACGAGCCTCCTGCCTCGAGGGTTTCCTGCTGCATTTTCAAACTATGCAGCATCTTTAAACAATCCTCGTCGGGGAAGACATCGAAGTCGGGTTTGGGGTCGAGGTCAAGAATCTCGCGTCCCTGACTGTCGCGCGTGGTGCCGACAATCAACTCTGTTGCCACCATGATGCGAGCCTCTTTGTTGGCCAGGGTAAAACGGCCTTCACCCACATGGGCGTAGAGGCGTTCAGGCTCCTCCATATCCATCAACACTGTCTCGTCGGGCAGATAGACAAGAGTCTTGGTTTTGCCTTGGGGCACCATATAATTGATGTCGTTTACCGAAATCATAGACTCTTCGGGCAACAGCAAGCGAACCATTCTGTCGCGCAGGATGCCTTTGCTCCACAGTTCGTCTACCACCCGCTGGCCGTTCTCATAATAGAGGAAATGGCCGTCGCGTTCACCCGCGACATAATTTCCCTCGCGCACCAGCAAGCCGTTGTCGTCATACTCCACCATTCTGCCCTCAATGCCGCCATTCACATAGTTGGCGGTGATGTAGCCCTTCTCGCCAATACGTTTCCACCAGCGGCCATTGCGATGGTTGTCGCTCCAAGTGCTCACCTCGGCAGTGTCGCCGTTGGAAGTGAAAATCACCTGCTGTCCGTCGCGGACACCCATCTTATAATTGGTGATCTTGATTAATTTGCCCTTCTTGGAATAGAACTGCCACAGCCCATCGCGGTTCTTTTGGTTGAAAGAGCCCTGAGCCAGCATGTTCCCGTCCTGATCATAGACGGTATGTTTGCAAATCTTGCCCGGCACGCTGTACTCGTTGCGGATGCGCACCTTACCGTCGGGATAGAAATAGGTAAACGTACCCGTCTCCATACCATCGACAAAATCGCCCTCATACACCTTCGCACCCTGCTTGTCGGTCTTGAGCCAATGGCCCTGACGGCGTCCCTGTTTGTCAATCTGATTCTGTGCCTGGCAGGCCAAACCTGCCATCAAAAGCACTAATAAAACAACCTTGCTGTTCATATATACAATATTTTATGTGTTTTAGCGGAAACAATCCGCAAGCTTGATTTTACTTCCTTTGTCAATATTTTTAATGTCAAAATAATTTGCAAAGATACAATTTTTTTTCAAATACTTCGTTTATTGACAACTATTTTTAATGAACAAGAAACTTTTCATAACTCTAATGGCTTTATTGCCATGTTGTTCCCTTACTCTTCGGGCACAAGGCACTCTCTACGGGAGGGTCCTCTCCACCGAAGGCGGCGCCGTTGAATATGCCACCGTAGGGGTGGTCAGTGCAGCATCGCCCTACGGCACCGCTACCGACAACCGCGGCCGATACACGCTCACCATACGTGAGACCGACAGTGTGACCGTCCGTTTCTCCTGCTCAGGATTTGAAACTCAGGAGAAACGTGTCCTCCTTTCCAAAAACGAACACAAACAACTGGACATCGACCTGAAGCCGTCGGCCAGGCAACTCGAAACCGTCACCGTGAGCGACGACCGCACACGCTCCACCACCTTCACCGAAATTGACATCAAACGCATCGAGAACAGCGTCGGTCCTACCCAAGGTGTCGAATCCTTCATCAAAACGCTGCCCGATGTCAACTCAAACAATGAACTCTCCTCGCAGTATTCTGTCCGAGGCGGTTCTTTCGACGAGAACCTTGTCTACATCAACGGCGTTGAAATCTACCGTCCCCAACTGGTACGCAGCGGACAGCAGGAAGGCCTCAGCATCATCAACCCCGACCTTGTCGACCACCTCCTTTTCTCTCCCGGGGGCTTCGACGCCACCTACGGCGACCGCATGTCCTCTGTACTCGACATCATCTATAGCCGTCCTCTCGAACAGCGTTTCAACGTCTCCCTCTCGCTCCTCGGTGGTTCCGCCACCGCACAGGGTACCCTGGGCGACCGGTTCTCCTACGGCGTTGGGTTGCGCCATCACAACAACCGATACATCTTCAAAAGCCTTGACACTGAAGGACGATACACTACCTCCTACACCGACCTCCAAGGCATCTTCCGCTATAAAGTCAACGACAGCCTCGACCTCAGCCTTCTCACCGTATGGACACGTAACGTCTACGGCCTTGTGCCCTACACCCGCACCACCACTTTCGGCACTTTCAACGAGTCGCTCAAGCTCGACGTCTATTTCGACGGTTTGGAAGACGACCGCTACCGCACCCTGCTCGGAGCCTTCAACCTCAACTACCACCCCAACGACGATTTCCAGATGCAATGGATAACCTCCGCTCTCTCCAACCGCGAACAAGAAAACTACGACATCCAAAGCCAATACTGGCTCTATGCCGTGGGCGTGGGCGAAAACGCCGGCGACACCAACCAGTTCGACCAAGGGGTGGGTACCTTCCTCGAACACGCCCGCAACCGGCTCGACATGACCATCTACTCTTCCGAACTGAAAATGGTGCGCTACGCACTCCTCGGCTCTTGGAACTTCGGTCTGAAAGCCCAAGTCGAACAAATCTCGGGCCACCTGCGCGAATGGAAATGGGTCGACAGCGCCGACTACTCCTATCCCACCGACCACCACCTTCCCGGAGTCGACGACACCAATGTCTACAACCCCGTTCTGCAACTCTTCAGCAACGCCTCCGGCCGTGTGCAGACCCTCCGGGGCATCGCCTACGCACAGCGCGAAATCAACATCTTCTCACGCCACGACGACCTGCTCAAAATCACCGCCGGCCTCCGCGGACAGTACTACGACACCCGTTCCGACTCCCTCCCCCTCAACAGCCAGATACTCCTCTCCCCCCGCCTGTCGCTTAGTTATAAACCCCATTCAGGCCCCGACATCCTCTATCGTCTTGCCACTGGCATCTACCAGCAGCCCCCGCTCTACCGCGAGTTGCGCCGAACCGATGGCTCTCTCTGCCAAAACATCCCGGCTCAATGCTCCTACCAAGCCGCTGCCTCCGCCGACTGGAATCTACACATCTGGAACAAACCCTTCCGCCTCACCGCCGACATCTACTACAAATACATCACCCACCTCATCCCCTACACCATCGACAACCTCCGCATACGCTACAATCCCGACCTCCAAGCCATCGGCTACGCCACCGGAGTCTCGCTCCGCATCAACGGCGATTTCGTCCCCGGAGTGGAGTCGTGGGCAAGCATCTCTCTCATGAAAACCCAGGAAGACATACTGGGCGACAACCTCGGCTGGATCAACCGACCCACCGACCAACGCTTCAGCTTCAAGATTTTCCTGCAAGACTACCTGCCCGAATTCCCTTGGTGGCGTATGAGCCTCAGTTTTATCTATGGCACCCGCACCCCCACCACACACCCCTACCAAAACGACCGCTCTGTCGAATACCACATCCCGCCCTACTTCCGTGCCGACTGGGGCAACACCATCCAGCTCACTCGTTTCGACCGCATTCGCAAATCGCGTATCGGCCAACTCTTTGACGACATCTCCGTCAGTATCGAAGTCTTCAACCTCTTCGACTACCACAACGTCGTCTCTTTCATCTGGGTGGCCGACTACACCAACCAATACTATCCCGTTCCCAACTACCTCACTGCCCGCCAACTCAACTTTAAACTCAGTGTCACCTTCTAACCTCGGCAAAAGACGCAATCAATTCCATAATTCATCATTCAAAAATCCAAATCCCAATGCTCCAGCCCCCATCGCTCCAGCCCCTCATCCCCCAAGAACACACCCTGCCCAACGGCAACACACTCTACCTCTTCCCCAACCACTCGCTGGGGCTCGTCAAACTCGACATCACCCTCGAAGCCGGCAGCGCATATCAAACCTTCAAAAGCCAAGCCCACGCCGCCAGCCAGCTCTTTGGCGAAGCCACCACCCTCCACACCGCACAACAGATGGCCGAATACACCGACTTCCACGGAATCGTCATAGAACGTATGGCCGACACCTGCGTCAGCAATATCTCCTTTTACTTCCTGCCCCAATTCGCCGACTCCCTCTTCCCCCTCATAGCCGAAATGTTCTCCTCCACACTCATCACCCCGCAACTGTTCAACGCCTATGTAGGCCATCGGCGCGCCCAACTCAAAACCAACTTCCAGAAGACCTCCTATCTGGCACGCAACCGCCACTACGAAATACTCTATGGTGCCGACCACCCGCTGGGCACCTATGCCCTGCCCCAAGACCTTGACCGGCTCACCCTCACCGCTGTGGCCGACTTCATCAGTCAGTACTACCGCCTTGCCTCTGCCCACCTGGTCATCAGTGGCTCCGTCTCCCCCCAACTGCTCGCCCTTGCCGACCAATACCTCTCCCCTTCTCACGACACCACCACCTTTCAACCTATATCGTTAGCCTGTCACAACATCCATCCCACAGTCTCCGACCACATCACCCTCCCCGACACCGTACAGTCCACCATTCGCATAGGACGCCTACTCCCCTTTGCATGGGACAGCACCGACTATTCCCGCTTCATGGTTCTCAATACCGTCCTCGGAGGCTACTTCGGTTCGCGTCTCATGAGCAACCTGCGCGAAGACAAAGGCTACACCTACGGCATCTACAGCCAAACCCAAATCTTCCGCCACAGCATAGTCATGTACATCACCGCCGACGTGGCCGCACAAGCCACCGAAGCCGCAGTCACCGAAATCAACCGCGAAATCGACCTCCTGCGGCAAGAACCCGTCCCCGACGCCGAACTCGACCGCGTGCGCAACTTCATGATGGGCGACTTTATCCGCAGTATCGACGGCACCTTCGAAATTGCCGAACGCTACCGCCATATGGTCTCCACCGAAATCGACGAACGCCTTTCCACCAACCTCATGGAGACCCTCGCCACCGTCACCCCCGACCAACTCCTCTCCCTCGCCCAATCCACCCTCACCGACCTGGTGACCGTCACCGCAGGTGCATAGTTCTTAATGTGCTAATGTATAAACATGTTGATGAGTTAATCCGATTTACGAATTAACTCATCAACACATTTATACTCTCAATAATTCTTACTCCTTCGTTACGATGAACTTGATGGGAAGCTGGTTCATGTCGAGTATACGGAGGAAATAGACTCCTTGGGCAAGGTGTTGGATGTCGACGGAGGTGTCGCCAGCACGGCACACCCTGCGCATCACCTCCCGACCATCAGCCGACAGGAAGGCTACGGTGCAATCCCTTTCGCTACGGATGACGACGGTGTGGGAGGCGGGGTTGGGATAGACGCTCACCCACCTCGTGAGTCCTTCCACATCAACTATCCCTACGCTGTCGGCCACCCACTGGAACAGGGCTGTAAAGAGGGTGTCAGAGACGACAACAACCATACGAGGATTGTCGGTCGCATTGGTGTCGTCCCAACCAATGAACTGCCAATACCCGCCCTCGGCCGCAGTATCGGGCAGATGGAATCCAATCTCCACAGTGTCGCCATGGGCGTAGCGCCCACTACCGTATGTCGCGGCAGTGCCGTCGGGGTTTGCTGTCACGGAGACT
>JAFXMW010000131.1 GCA_017530105.1 Bacteroidales bacterium | reverse complement strand
CTGCCGGGGATTCGTATCTCGACCATATCGTCGCTGCCGACGATCTGCACATGCATGAATCCCGACTCTCCCTCTCCACCTCCGTATGACAGACCGCCACGCTGCAAGGTGATGCTCTTACCCATAGGGACGGAGTCTTCAAGCATGATAAAGGTGTTCTTTACTAGTTTTCCATCGGCATCGAGCAGGTTCTTTGATTCTACTTGAGCCACCTTCACGGTGCCGTAATTGCCAGTCGCTGTCACCTGTATCGTGCTGTCGTGGTCGGCGGTGAAGTGAACGGTGTAGTCGATGGTGTATTCAAGCTTGTCGTTATTGTCCCAGTCGAACGAGGCTGACTGGTCTTCCACGGGTTTCTGCTTGCATCCTGTCAATGCCATAAATGAGGCTAACGTAATAAGAATGACTCTGTTTTTCATCTTGGTATTTTATTGAATGACGATGCAAAGATACACCTTTTTTCGCTTACGGTGCGAATCGTATCGCAGGCACAAAGAAACTCCACACAGCCATTGGCCGTGTGGAGGTGTTCTCAACAAGAAAAAAACATATTAGTAGGCGGCACCTTGGCGGCCTTTGCTTTCGAGGTCCATCTTGCCGATGCGCCAGGTGAGGCCGAGGCTGACGAAACGGCTGTTGTAGCTCCAGCGGTAGTCTTCGGCGTAGTAGGGGTTGGTGGAGACGGTGTGCGAATTGTATGACTTGAAAAGGTCGTTGACCTGGAAGTAGAGCGAGAGGTGGTGGTCGAAGAGGTCGGTGCTGAGGCCGAAATCGACGTTGAAGTTTGGCTCCCTGCGACTGAGGAACTCTATCTGCCGCCCGACGAACTTACTGTTGACATACACGTCTACCTTGCCCCACAGTTTTGCATTCATATTGAGTCGCACAATGTAGCTCCAAACTTCGTCCTCCACCCATTCGCCGGGACGCACCTGCATACGGTACCAGACTTCCCCGCCGTTGACATAGAGACGGATATTCATAAACTTGCGCGGTCGCCATGTGAGGTTCATTTCGGCACCGCTCATACGTACACTCCCCAGGTTGACAGATGTGTCCATCTGCACTACGCGGCCAAAGAAGGGGCTGTAAGCCACATCGGAAACCTGGGCAAAATTGTCGGTACTGAGGTTGAGGTAGCCATCCACACCGATGGAGCCCCACTTGGTGTAGTGCGTCCAGCCCGCCTCGGCCTTGTGGGAGTAGGCCATACGCAGGTCGGGGTTGCCGACGGTATAGCTGTCGTCGGCATAGATGATGAAGGGGCTGAGCTTGGCAATGTCGGGTGTGTCGAAACGGCGCGTGTAACTCAGGGTGAAGTTGTGGTTATTCGCGGTGGAGTAGCTGGCGTGGATTGAGGGAACAAGGCCGAAATAGTACTTGTCGAAGTCGCACGATGCGATGTTGTGCTTGCGTTGCAGCCACTGGTTCTCGCCACGCAAGCCGCCCTTGAGAGTCAGCCGACCAATCTTCTGCTGCACGGTGAGGTAGAAAGTCAGGTCGGTCTCACGGTCGTTAAAGATGTAGCTGCGCACAGAATCACGCTGATAATTGCCACCGGCAAGGGTATCAAGGTGATGGGTCCGGTTCTGCGGCTTATGATGGAATTCCGCTCCAGCCTCAATCTTGCCGTTCTTGCTATAGGGGTGAGTGTAGTCGACATAGAGGTCGTTTCTACCTCCCCACTGGTCAAGATTGCTATGGCGAGTGAAGTCCAATGCTGGGAAGTTGACATATTGACGTTGTCGTGTGCGGTCGTTGAGCCCGCTGGTCAGGCCGCCGTTCCAGTTGAACTCAATCTCGCGCCCTGCGGTATCGAACTTGTGCTGATAGTAGGCACCCACGTTGCCGCTGATGTAATGCTGATGCGCATCCACATTGGAGCGGTAGCTGTAGTCGCCGGGATGGCTTATGTACTCTATTCGGCTCACGTCAAAGTCCACATCCATATTGAAGAACGAGGGATAGAACCACGCCCACGCCGAGAAGGTGTTGCGGTCGTCGAAACGGTAGTCAAGTTTGCCGCCGATGTTGTAGTTTCTTGACCGTTGCAACTCGTTGCCTGTGTAGTCATTTGTTGAGGAGAGCAGGCTGTCGTCGGTCAGCAGTCGCGAGTGCATCTCCGTAGCAACCTTGAAGTCGTTGATATAGGCACTGCCATAGAGATTGAAACTCAACTTGTCGTTGTTGTAAACATAGCTCACCCAAGGCGAGAAACGCGGACCTGTGCTGGCTTTGAAGCCGACGGACAGCAGTTGGTTGAGAGAATTGCGGCCGTCGGTGACGATGTTTATGATGCTGCCACTGGTGCCGTAGCGCGCCGAGGGGTTGCTCAACACCTCGATGCGCTTGATATTGGAGGCTGGCAACGTTTTGATGTACTGCTTCAGTGCCTCGCCGTCCATATTCGAAGGGCGGTTGTTAATCCAAACCTCCACGGCGGTCTTGCCGCGATAGGTGATGTTGCCCTCGGCATCCACTTCCACACCCGGGGCGTTTTGGAGGGCGTCGCTGGCGGTGCCGGCCTGCACGCTGGGGTCATCCTCCACGTGGTAGAATGTTTTTTCGCCGTCGGCGCTGTAAAGCGGACGTTGGGCGGTGACGCTCACTGCTTGCAGATTTGTGGCGCTATGGAATAGGCTGATTGTGCCCAATGCCGTGTCGGGTGGCAAGCTGATTTGCTGCCAATAGGGTTCATATCCGATGGCGGAGATACGCAGTAGATAGCTGCCCGTGTCCACAGGACTGAAACGGAATATGCCCGAGGCATCGGTGGTGGTCCCTTGAACAAAGGTGCTGTCTTGTTGTCGTAGCAGCACGCAGTTGGTGAAGGGCAGTGCCTCGCCCGAAGTGGCATCTTGCAGTGTCCCTTTGGTAGTCAGTTGTTGGGCTTTTACCCCAGCGATGGCACATGCCATCAGAATAGTCATCAGAATCGTTTTTTTCGTCATAGTATAGCTCGTTTTGATGTATCATATAAACGCCTAAGTCGGCAAAAAACTACAGCCTTACAGGAATGCATTATTTCCGAATTGGCGTTGCAAAAGTACTAACACCTTTACAATCAACCCCTACCCGAAGGGGTAAAAAGAATATGCCTGATGAAAAACTACCCGAAAGGGTAGTGCAAAAAACACAAGAAAGACGGGCGACGACACAATAAAAACGGCTCGCTGGCGTTAATCCTTCAAAAAGAATAATAATGGAAACAGTACCAACTCCAATTAATAAATCTGGTAAAGTATCCGTCACTGATGCACTTTGGTCACTGATAGAAGGGCAGTCTAAAAGCACGCGCCGCGCTTTAACTGAAAGGCTACTGGCAGAAGACATTGAATTGGCCGAGCAGCTGCTGCTGAAAGCGAGCATCGAGCGTGGCTGGCAGCAAGTGAAGTCCATGCAGGCTGACGGTAGCAAGGGTTGCTCACTACAGGATTTGATTGATGAAATGAAGGAGTCTTGACCATGTTGAGTGTCAGCATTATTCCTTCCAATGAGTTTGTCCGTCAAGCCAAGCGTCTATTGAAGAAGCACAAGACGCTGATTGATGACCTTGAAGAGCTGCAACAGTTATTGCTTACAAACCCATTTATTGGGACAGACCTGGGTGGTGGCAAGCGTAAAATAAGGCTTAAAGTCAGTTCCAAGAACAAAGGAAAAAGTGGTGGATTCCGCATCATCACTTTCAATGTAGTAGAGACTGAAGAGGCCGTATTGGTTTATCTTGTCACGCTATACGATAAGTCAGAGTACGCCTCCGTCTCTGATCGATATGTTGACCAAATCATCAAAGGCCTTAACTGAATCATGCCTCAGATTGACGACTTCTTTATAGACAAAAACCGTGTGGACGGCATCTCCGAGGAGGATTATGAGCGTGTGCAGCCCAAGATTGAGGCCGTGGCTGCTGCCGCACGGACAACCACCAACAGCATCTATATTATTGATTACCACAAGCGCAACTTTCTTTACTCATCGGAGAACCCGATGCTTGCTCCTGTGGGGCTGAAGGATAAGGGTTATTCACTTTACCTCGACTATGTGCCAAAGGAGGAACAGGCTATGCTGCTCGAAATCAACCGTGCGGGTTTTGAGGAGTTTTCGCGGATAGACTTGGCAAACAAGATGGAGTTTGTTATCAGTTACGACTTCCACTTTATCCAAAATGGCCGCAGCCGTATGGTCAACCATCGCCTTACGCCGCTGGCGCTCAACTCCAAGGGACAGCTATGGCTTGCCCTCGCCTCCTTCTCGCTTTCGCCTCGCAAGCATTTCGGCAATGTGAGGATGTGGCGTGTGACAGAAAATGGAAATGGCATCGTGGGCAACCGCGATGTGCGAGAGTACTCATTAGTTGATGGGAAATGGCACGACAGCACACCCATCGTCCTTTCCGAAACAGAACAGCAATTGCTGATGATGTCGGCGCAAGGCTACACCACCGAGGAGATAGCCTCCCGCCTTTTCCGTACAGCCGACACGATGAAATACCACCGCAAGAAACTCTTCCGCAAACTGGGCGTGGAGAGCATCAGCGAAGCCCTCGCCACAGTGATGAGTAGCAATGTGATTTAAGGGGTCCCGGGTTTGGACTTTTCACGGTTGTTTTACACTTTTTTCCCACTTGTTTTACACTTTAAAAGTGTAAAACAAGTGTAATACAGGTGTGAAAAAAATGGTATTGTGGCCCAGCCATACTGTTGCCGGAAAGATTGCGGTGTTTTGGGGCGGAGGGTTTCCGTCAATTGCCGAGGGAACTGAAGATGGGCATGTTGCCGGTTCGGTCGCTGACGGAGTAGTCGACGAGGGTGTATTCGGTCATGCCTGTTTCGTTGTAGAGGAGTTGTCCTATAAGTTGAATTTTGATAGCGCCCGAGCGCCACCCCAGGGGACCGCTGATGTGTACCCGCACTGAGGCTTGGCATTGTTTGCCGTTATTTTGTGTGAGTAAGACCGGGGTGGATATGTCGATTATTTCCGACGAGGTGACCTCCCACGCGAAAGGGCCGTTGCCGCAGTATTCGTCTTGGGCAATCCCTTCGGCGCTTTCCTTGAATTTGGCCATGAACGATTCGGCTGTGAGGTCGTTCAGTGCCTGCTGTAGTTTGGTTTTTTTGTCATTTTCATATAGTTGCAGCCAGGTGGTTCTCACGGCTGGATAGCCGCTGTTTAGGAAAAGGGTCTCCTTTTCTTGGGCGGCGGTGAGGTAGGCGTGGTAAGAGTCGTATTGCCTGTTGTGGAAGAAGAGGTCCATTTCTTCGAACAGCTCTTTGAGCCGCTGTGCGTCGTCGAGGTGCGGGCAATCGGTGTTGTTGAAGTCGTTGAGATAGGTGTCTACCCGTTTCAGTGCCTGAGTGGTCGAAGCGAAGGGTGTGGAACTCATTTCCTGGTATTCGTCGTTGCAGTCTTTCTTTGCGGCCACGGCGGGGTCGCTGGGCGACGAGCAGGCCCAGGAAAGGAGTAAGAGGAGCAGCAGGGTTGGCGAGGGGTGTTTCATGCCGTCGGTGTTGATAATAGAAAGGCCCTGAGTGGCTCAGGACCTTTCCGGTTGGTTTATGTTACATACGTTCGGGCTGGATTAGCCGAGACGTTTGAACTGGCAGGTGAAATGGCGCATCAGTTCGGCTTCCCAGGTGATTTCGAGACCGCGTTTGATTTCGTTGCGGCGGTCGTAGACGTTCTTCAGGGCAGCGGCGATGACGTCCATGTGGTTGTTGGTGTAAACGCGGCGCGGGATGCAGAGGCGGACGAAGTCGTTGCCACCAAAGCGGTTCTCGCGGGTCACGGGGTCGCGGTCGGCCAGGACGTAGCCAATCTCGCAGGCGCGGATACCGGCCTCAAGATAGAGCTCGCAGGTGAGGGTCTGGGCGGGGAACTCCTCTTTAGGAATGTTGGTGAGCACCTTGTCGGCATCGACGAAGATGGCGTGGCCACCGGCGGGACGCTGATAGGGGATACCATACTCATCAAGTTTGGCAGCGAGGTAGTGGACCTGCTTGATGCGGGTCTCGACCATCTCGAACTCGATGTTCTCTTTCAGACCAACGGCGAGAGCGTCCATATCGCGGCCGTTCATACCACCGTAAGTGAGGAAGCCTTCGAAGGGGATGCAGAACATCTTGGCGCCTTCGTACCACTCTTTCTTATTGGTAGCGATGAAACCGCCCATGTTCACGAGGCCGTCCTTCTTGGCGCTCATGGTCATGCTGTCGGCATAGGAGAACATCTCCTTGCAGATCTCACGCAGGGTCTTGTCGGCATAGCCTTCCTCGCGGGTCTTGATGAAGTAGGCGTTCTCGATGAAACGGGCGCTGTCGACGTTGACGGGCACACCGTATTTGTGGCAGAGTTCGCAGGTCTCGCGGATGTTCTTCATGCTGACGGGCTGGCCACCCACGGTGTTGTTGGTAACGGTAAGCACCATGAAAGGTACGTTGCCCTTGTTCTCCTGCAGAATCTTCTCCAGTTTCTCCAGATCGACGTTGCCTTTGAAGGGGACTTCAAGCTGGGTGTCGTAAGCCTCGCGGACAGTAACGTCGATGGCGAAGGCCTTGCGGCTCTCGATGTGGCCCTTGGTGGTGTCGAAGTGGGCGTTGCCGGGGACAATCATGCCGGGTTTAACGAGATAGCTGAACAGTACGTTCTCGGCTGCACGGCCCTGGTGGGTGGGGATGACATAATCAAAACCAGTCAGCTCGGTGATGGTGTCCTTCATGTGATAGAAGCTGCGGGCACCGCCGTAGCTCTCGTCGCCCATCATCATGGCTGCCCACTGGCGGTCGCTCATGGCGCCGGTGCCGGAGTCGGTCAGAAGGTCGATGTAGACGTAGTCGCTCTTCAGCATAAACACGTTCTGGTGTGCTTCGTTGAGCCATTTTTCGCGTTGTTCGCGGGTGGATTTCTTAATGGGTTCTACCATCTTGATTTTCCACGCTTCAGCAAATGGTAATTCCAT
>JAFXMW010000130.1 GCA_017530105.1 Bacteroidales bacterium | reverse complement strand
TCGACGGCCGCAAGATGCTGGAGCAGGAGGTCGGCGGCATCTCCGCCATAGTGGATATAAGCACCCTGGAGAAAGGCACCTATATCGCCGCCATATACCTCGCCGAAGGCGTAACCACCAAGAAACTGATAGTGGAGTAACGCTCTGTTCCATGACGTTACTTGGGTTCGACTCATTTGATTAAACTGACTATTAAAACGTGAATTGCCATGTAATTTTCAAGAATTAATGACATTTAATGATAATTCGTGTTTATCGCTCTAATGTAACATATGACTGTTTTTCTCAAATTGTCTCAATGTCGCGTCCCCTCGGGACGCTGATAGATAGTCTCTTCTTTCACCGCACTGCGCTACGCTTGTACAGTGTTATTGAAATTCAGCCTCTTCGAGGCTGTTGTAAAATCAGTCATTTATGGCATAAAGGTCATGTTTAATAAGTACATTACCATTTATTATCATTGCCAAGCAATGATGACAAGTAATGTTTGGCAGGGGCAACAGGATGCCGTTTCTTCATGTTTTGTGCTGTTTTTTTCATCGGTCTTTGCGTAATTCGTGTTTTTTTTTGTATCTTTGAAAATCGGATTTTCCGTCCCGATTGTATGGAAATAAATAATTGTCAAATAATTAAACACACTTTATATGAAAGTATTAGTTCTTAATTGCGGCAGTTCGTCAATCAAATACCAGTTGGTTGACATGGCCAACAACGCCGAGGTAATGGCAAAGGGTCTTTTGGAGCGCATCGGTTTGGAGATGGGCGAATTCACCCATAAGTATCATGGCGAGAAGCACTATGAGCAACTTCCCATTCCCGACCACACGGCAGGCATCAAGATTGTGCTCAAAGCACTGGTAGACCCCAAGATGGGAGTCATCAAAGACTTTAACGAAATCGGTGCCGTAGGCAACCGTATCGCCCACGGCGGCGAAGCTTTCGACAGGAGCGTGGTGGTGACCGACGAGGTGATTGAGAAAATCAAAGCTCTCACCCATCTGGCTCCGCTCCACACCCCCGGCAACTTGGCAGGTATCTACGCTATGCGCGAGGTGCTGCCCGGAGTGCCTCAGGTGGCAGTGTTCGACACCGCTTTCCATAGCACCCTGCCCCCCAAGAGCTACCTCTACGGTCTGCCTTACGAGTATTATGAGAAGTACGGCGTGCGTCGCTATGGCTTCCACGGCACCAGCCACAAATTCGTTGCCGAGAAGGCCGCCAAGATGATTGGCCGCGACTGGAAAGAGTTGAACATCATCAGCTGCCATCTGGGTAGCGGTGCCTCCATCTGCGCCATCAAACAGGGCAAGAGCTTCGACACCACCATGGGCATGACCCCGCTGGAAGGCCTCATCATGGGTTCGCGTCCCGGCGATGTTGACCCCGGTGTCATCGAGTTCATCATCAAGAAAGAGATTACCGAGAACGGCAAGGACTGGAAGGACATCACCAAGATCCTCAACAAGCAGAGCGGCCTCGTGGGCATCAGCGGCGGCAAGCAGGACATGCGCGACATCCGTGCCGGTCGCGATGCAGGCGATGAGCGCTGCACCTACGCCTTCGACATGTTCGCCCAGCGTGTGAAACGCTACATCGGCGGCTACATGGCCGAGATGGGCGGCTGCGACCTGCTCCTCTTCACCGGCGGCATCGGCGAGAACGCCTGGTTCATGCGCCGTCCCATCCTGGAGAATATGGAGTGCCTGGGCATCAAAGTCGACCTCTCGAAGAACGACAACGTGATGGGCGAGGACATCATCCTCAGCACCCCCGACTCGAAGATGTCCGTGGTGGTGGTGACCACCGACGAGGAGTTTGTCATAGCCAGCGACACCTTCAATCTGGTGAAATAACACCATCCACATTAGGGCAAAGGGTTTCCTGCACAGCAAAGGAAACCCTTTGTATTTGTATTTCAATTAAGCCGACCGATTAAGGCTATACGACAGGAAAACAAATAACGACACAATAAACCTACAAATATCACGTTATATTCATAACATGAATATAAAACGTTTCGTAATACTACCTGTTCTGCTGATGCTGGCACCCGTTGTGCTGGCACAGTATACCGTGGACAATAAGAAGGCCGTCGCCGAGTTTGAAAAAGGTCAACGGTTGCTGAACGACAATGCCAAGAAAGCCTTCGAGCATTTCGACAAAGCCCTGAAGGCCGAACCCAATTTCGCCGAAGTGCATCTGACCATGGCGGCATGGTATTTGGGCCACGACAGCCTCGACCAAGCCGAAGCCCACCTGCAGACTTTCCTGCGCACCGACAAGGGCAAGCACAAACGCTGGGGGACCGGTGCCGAACACGACCTGTCATGCATTGCTTTCCGACGCGAGGCCAAGGCCAACCCCGTGCCTTTCACCCCCGAGAACATGGGTCCCTCGGTGAACAGCCGCGACGACGAATACCTGCCCACCCTCACCGCCAACGGCAAAATGCTCCTCTTCACCCGCTACAACCGCGACTATATGGAGGAGGATTTCTATTGCTCGCGTCTCATCGACGGGAAATGGGGGAAGGCTGTACGCATGGCAGAGCCTCTGAACAGCACCGAGAACGAAGGAGCAGGCTGCATTTCGCAAGACGGACGCATACTCTATTTCACCGCCTGCGGACGCAGGGACGGCGCCGGACGGTGCGACCTCTACATCTCTTACCGCAAAGGCGGCGGATGGAGCCAACCCCAGAACCTCGGACCCGCCGTCAACACCAGCGGCTGGGAGTCGCAACCCTGCCTCTCGATCGACGGACAGACGCTCTATTTCGTGAGTGACCGCAGCGGAGGTCTCGGCGGCATGGACATCTGGCGCAGCACCCTGGTGGAAGGCCGCTGGACAAAACCCGTGAACATGGGCCCCGGCATCAATACCGCAGGCGACGAGAAAAGCCCCTTCATCTCCTTCGACAACCAAACCCTCTATTTCTCCAGCAACGGACTCATAGGCATGGGTGGCATGGACCTCTTTGTCTGCCGCCGCACAGGCGACACCTCCTGGAGCGAGCCTCAGAACCTCGGCTACCCCATCAACACCCTTGGCGACGAAAGCTCCCTTATTGTCAGCCCCGACGGCCGCACAGCCATCTTCTCAAGCGACCAGTTCGGTGGGCAAGGGGGGCTGGACCTCTATTCCTTCGCCCTGCCCGAGACCGTACGCCCCGAAGCCATCGAATATAAAGAGGAGATTACCGAGGTGGCTCCCGAACTAGAGGTGGGCGAGAGCATCACGCTGAAGAATGTCTTCTTCCAGACAGGTAAATACACGCTGCTCGACATCTCGATAGTGGAGCTGGACAAAGTGGTGGAGATGATGCAACGCCATCCCACCCTACGCATCGAACTGGGAGGCCACACCGACAATGTAGGCAGCGAGGCCTCGAACCAGAAACTCTCCGAACAACGCGCCAAGGCAGTGTACGACTACCTGGTGCAGCACGGTGTCGAGGCCGCCCGGCTCAGTTACAAAGGCTATGGCCAGTCGCAGCCCGTGGCCGACAACGACACCCCCGAAGGCCGCCGCCAAAACCGCCGCACAGTATTCACCATAATAGAAAAATAGTAGAAAAACCAGATAAACTCGAAAAAACAAATAACACCATGAGCAAAAAGAAAGTAATAGTCCTGACCGGAGCCGGCATCAGTGCCGAAAGCGGCATCAGCACCTTCCGCGACAGCGACGGCCTCTGGGAACAGTACCGTGTGGAGGATGTGGCCACCTACGACGCCTACCTGCGCAACCCCGAATTGGTGCTGAACTTCTACAACGAGCGCCGCCGTCAGCTCTTCCAAGTCCAGCCCAACGAAGGACACCGCCAGCTGGTGCGTCTAGAAGAGAAATACGACGTACACATCATCACCCAGAACATCGACAACCTCCACGAACAGGCAGGCAGCACCAATGTCCTTCATCTGCATGGCCTCCTCACCCAAGCCCGCAGCGACCGCAACGACGACCTCATCGTCGACATCGGCGACCGCGACATCCACCTTGGCGACAAAGCCCCCGACGGAGCCCAGCTGCGCCCCCACATCGTGTGGTTCGGCGAGGCCGTCCCCAACATTGAGCCCGCCGCCGAGATGTGCGAGAAAGCCGACTACTTCGTCGTGGTGGGCACCTCTATGAACGTCTACCCCGCCGCAGGGCTCATCCACTATGTGCCGCGCTCGTCGCCCTGCTGGCTTGTCGACCCCAAGGCCGTCCCCATCTCGCGCCCCATCACCATCTTCCAGGAAAAAGCAGGCACGGGTGTGAAAAAAGTGGTGGACCAACTCCTCGCTTTAAACTAATACCCTTAATATAAACCCCGAAAAATCAAAAATTAAAATATCATGAAGAAAATTCTATCTTTTGCACTGCTTCTCAGCAGTCTGTTCCTGGCCAACGTACAAGGCCAGATTGCATTCATCTACAACGGTCAAACCCATGAGAATGGCGACTCGTTGAACTGCTACACCACCAGTGTCAGCTTCACAGGCCTTGTGCTGAAAAACACATCAGCAAACGACCTGCGCGATTTGGTGGTAAACATCATTCCTATTGAGGAAAACGGTGTCCATGCCTGGGGAGTCTGTGCTGGCGGCCGCTGTGTCGAGGGTCTCACCAGTTCCAAATTCAACCTTAACGCGGGTGCCACCGACCAAATGTTCGCTATCGACCTCAACTTCGACTCCGATGTCCCGAATGCCTATAGCGTGTACACCCTCCAGGTGAAAAACTCCTCAGTCAACTGTTCCGTCAAACTCCGCATCAACTACGGCACCCTCGGCATCGAGGCGACAGTTTTGAACAGCATCCTCGCCTACCCCAACCCCGCACAAGGCACTTTCACCGTTAGCTACGAGGTTGAGCATCCCTCCACCCTCACCATTGTCGACATGCAGGGTCGCACCGTGCGAAGCATCCCCGTCAACGGCAACGGCTCCGTCAACGTCAGCGACCTGCCCGCCGGCCTCTATGCCTACGGTATTGATGGCGGCATGATGCAGAAAATCATCGTGAAGTAACATTCCTGTCCCCACCCTTTTTGAATCCCTGTGGAGGACGCTTTCCCCCACAGGGATTTGTTTTTCACAACCCCTTGGACAACATGCCCTCCTACCTCACCTACGCCGACTACTGCCGCCGCCTGTTCGGCACCACGGTGCAGAAGATTGCCGTCGATGGCGGCTTCACCTGTCCCAACCGCGACGGCACCCTCGGCGCCACAGGCTGCACCTTCTGCAACGGCGAAGCCTTTGCCCCCGCTTATTGCCGCACGGCGGGCAGCATCACGCAGCAGATTGACGAGGGCATCCGTTTCCACACCCGCCGCCACCGCAAGGCCTCACGCTACGTGGCCTACTTCCAAGCCTACAGCAACACCTATGCCCCGTTGGAGGTGCTGCGTCAGCGCTACGAGGAAGCCCTCTCCCACCCCATGATTTCCGGCCTTGTGGTCAGCACCCGACCCGACTGCGTCGACGACGAGAAGTTGGACTACCTGGCCTCTTTGGCACAACAGCATTATGTGGCGGTGGAGTACGGCATCGAGAGCTGCTACGACGACACCCTGCGCCGCATCCATCGGGGACACGACTTTGCCTGCACCGTGCGCGCCATCCGGGCCACCGCCACCCGCGGCCTCCATGTGGGCGGACACCTCATCCTCGGCCTCCCGGGCGAGAGCCGTGAGCAGATGCTGGCCGAAGCCGACATCCTCTCCGCCCTTCCCCTCGAAACCCTCAAACTGCACCAACTGCAGCTGCTGCGAGGCTCCGAACTGGAACGCCTGTGGCGTGAAGACCCCGCCTCAGTGCCGCCGCCTTTCACGGTGGAGGAATATGTGTCGCTGGTGGCCGACTTCCTGCACCGCCTGCGGCCCGACATCGCCATTGAGCGGTTAGCCGCCGAAGTGCCCCCACGCTATCAGGCCGACCCCTCCCGCTGCTGGTGCCGCGACGATGGCTCCCACCTTCGGCCTGAAGACATTGCCCGTCTTGTGTCGCAACGGCTTTCCCATCGGGTATAGATTCCGACAAATAAACTTTTTTTCACCATATCAATAATTATTCGTATTTTTGCAATGCGATTTATGGAACAGTCCGAAGTCATAAAACGGATTAAAGAACTGGCCGCACAAATCCTGCCCGAAGGTAGTTCGCTGTGGCTCTATGGCTCTCGTGCCCGCGGTGACGCCCACCCCGACAGCGACTACGACCTGCTTATCTTGCTGAACAAAGACAGCATTTCATCTAATGACTGGGACACCGTTGCATTTCCTTTGTGCAAAATGGGCTGGGGCATCGGTGCCGAAATCAACCCCCACATCTATCCAAGAAAAGACTGGAACACTTGGGACTTTGTTCCTTTTCACGACAACGTAGAGGAGGATAAATTAGTATTACAATGAGTTTGGACAAGGAAAAAAGAGACACTGTTGTCAGCTTAGAAATTGCAAAGGCTTTCACCACTCAAGAGGAAGTTGACCTTCTTGTAGAGAAAGGCTACTGGAATGCCGCTGCAAATCGCTTGTATTATTCTGTATTCCATGCTGTCAGCGCATTACTGATACATGACGGCATCAGAATCAAATCACATAAAGGTGCTGGCATAATGCTCAATCAACACTATATCCAAACCAATAAGATTTCTCCCGAGCTTGGGAAACTATATCGCCGATTGGAACTCATGCGGGAAGAAAGCGATTACAACTGTTTCTACAATACATCTCCCGAAGAACTCAAAAAAGAACTTGAACCCGCACGAGAGCTTATCGACCTCATCGCCAAGATGGTCTCATAGCAGAAGCAAAACAAAAACAATAAACACATAAAACATCGTAATTATGTACACAAAGTTTCAAGAACACCTCAAGAAAGAGCTGGCTGACATCGAAGCTGCCGGCCTGTACAAAAATGAACGCATCATCGAAAGCCCCCAAGGTGCCGAAATCATGGTGAAAGGCAAGAAATGCCTCAACTTCTGCGCCAACAACTACCTCGGCCTCGCCAACAACCCCGAACTCATCAAAGCCGCCAAAGAAGCCATGGACGCCCGTGGCTACGGCATGGCCTCCGTCCGTTTCATCTGTGGTTGCCAAGACCTCCACAAACAACTTGAAAAGAAGATTGCCGACTTCTTCGGCACCGAGGACACCATCCTCTACGCCGCCTGCTTCGACGCCAACGGCGGTGTCTTCGAACCCCTCCTGACCGACGAGGACGCCATCATCTCCGACGCCCTTAACCACGCCTCCATCATCGACGGTGTCCGCCTCTGCAAAGCCCAGCGCTACCGCTACGCCAACGCCGACATGGCCGACCTCGAAGAGCAACTCAAAGCCGCTCAGAAGAACCGCTTCCGCATCATCGTCACCGACGGCGTCTTCTCCATGGACGGCAACGTCTGCCCGCTGGACAAGATCTACGAACTGGCCAACAAATACGACGCCATGGTAATGGTGGACGAGAGCCACTCCGCCGGCGTTGTCGGCAAGACCGGCCGCGGTGTCACCGAGCGTTACAACCTCCGGGGCAAGATCGAAATCCTCACCGGCACCCTCGGCAAAGCCTTCGGCGGCGCCATGGGCGGTTTTACCACCGGTAAGAAAGAAATCATCGACATGCTCCGTCAGCGCAGCCGTCCCTACCTCTTCTCCAACAGCATGGCCCCCGGCCTCGT
>JAFXMW010000020.1 GCA_017530105.1 Bacteroidales bacterium | reverse complement strand
TTTCCACCAAGTCTGGGCCACTGATAGCCGCCAGTGGAAGAGGGTGGTTGACCACTTCCACCGTCAGCATAGCGGTGTCGGAACCGTAATCGTTGGTGGCGACAACGGTGAGGGTATCGATACCAACGTTAGTATAGAAGAGTGTCACACTGTCGCCTGTCCCAATTACGGTTCCAATAGAGGAGTGCAAGCTATAGGCAAAGCCTTGTGGCGACCCCGCGGCAAGCGTGGCAACGACCGATAGGCTGTCGTAGGTGTAGACGGTATCCGGCAAGGCAATATCCAGTTGAGGGGCTGAGCGGTCGTAGTCCACACGGATATTGTCTATCGAATGGGTGGTACCTAAACAAATGAAAGCCAAACGCACGCGCTCACCAAGATAGGCATCGAGTAATACCGAGTGGTAGTCGTTGATACGCACTTGATCCATAAACAGTGTGTCGGTGAAATCCTCCACATTCTTGCCGCCTGTGGGCGACACCAAAATCGTGACGAGCGTGTTTAACGTAGTGCTGATGGGACGTTGGGTGAACCACGAGAGCTGCAATCCAAGGGTATCAGACGGGAGAGTGATGGCAGGCGAAATAAGCATCGAGTGGGTACCCGTATTGCTTGGTTGGGCAGCGTGGTTGGAGTCGCCAATGGTATGAAGCATCCACCATCCGGGCCAACAAGGTATAAGGTCTCCTTCGTCTCCCATTCCTTCAAAGCCCTCGAAGAAAGGCACTCCGACACCCGGGCAGTTGCTCACCATCAGTCGCAAAGGAGTCGAAGAGGTGGTGGTGTCGAAGATGTTGGCAATGGTGGCCGTCAAAGTATCGATACCAGCCGAGGTATAAGCCAGCGGGATGCGGGCAGTTTCTGCTTCGGTACTCACTGTGACAGTGGTGTCCAACAACGCAGAGTGGAGGCTGTAGACCATACCTGTGGTGATGCAGTTGTTGCGGGTAATCAGGTAGTCAACCGTGTCGCCCACCTCGGCTTTCTCAAGGCCCGACACAAAGAATTTGTCTTCGGCCGAAAGCATTGTTACGGAGGGAGTGGTGATCATTCGCGAGCGTACCACTACCCGTGCCGTATCGCTGCCGTACGCATTGATGGCAACCACGCTGACGGTATCGCTGCCGTCCAGCAAGCCATACGTAAGGCGCAGGCTTCCCGTAGTGGTGGTCAGTGTGCTGTCGAGCAGCGTTGAGTGCCAAGTATAAGAAATCCCTGCTGTTCTACCCTCAATAAGGGTGGCGGTAAAGGTGGCGGTGTCGCCGTAATAGTACCTGTTGGCGTCGGCTGTCACCGAAAGGACGGGCGCCACGGTGGTGCGGATAAGCACATCGTCGATGTTGATATATTGGTCATGCACACTCACGGTGCGTATCAAATGGTGGGGATAACTGCGGAAGGCAATGTGGATATGCTGACCGGCATAATCGGCCAAGCTGACGCTGAGAAGGTCGTCGAAGCCGAACCGGGAACGTCTCAAGTTGTCGGTATAAAGAACGGTGTAATTCGTCGTGTCGGTGTAGTCGCTGTCGGTGGTTATCATCACGCTGTACCGTAGGTGGTCATACACACCAATGTCCAAGGTGAGAAGCCAAGAGGGTTTCCAAAACAGGTGTGGCAGCAAGTTTGTATCCGCTGGTAGAACTATCTCTTTGGAGAAGATCCAGTTGCTCAATGTGTCATTTAGCACATTGAGGTACAAGTATCGGTTGCCCAACCATGTGGTTGTGTACCAATTGCTGCCCTGTGGCTTGTACCAGCATAACGCTCCGCCGCTGAAGTCCTCCATCCAGGGCAAGGAGGTGGCAGGGTTGCAGTCGCTAACCCTCACCGTTTTCGTCACCGTGTCTGCCCCGTAAGCGTTGGCAGCCACCACGGTGACCGTGTCTATACCTCCGAAGGGGTAATCGATGCCGATGGTATAATCTCCATTCACAACCCAAGTGCTGTCCAAGAGGGTAGAATGCCATGTGACAGTCAGGCTGTCGGTGGAGCCACGTCGTAGCGCTGCACTGCACACTGTCGTCGAATCGGTACTGCCCAGTGATGGCACCACCACCTGCCACAGCACAGGCAGGGTATCATAGTCTATCTTCACCCTGTTAACGAATGCCTCCAGTTCTCCGGCCTCTTTGAACAGGCCTATTCTCACCGTCTGACCGGCATAAGGCTCAAGGTCGGCCACCTGCCACCATAGTTCGGCTTGGCTGCGTGAATGTAAGTCGGTGAACAAGGTGTCGGTGAACGAGGCAATGGCGGTGTCGGCCGTAGGGCTGAGTAGCACGGTCAAAGGTGAGGAACATTCCACCCACAGCTTCATATTGTGCATCCCCGTGGCGGGAAGGCTGATGGGTTGCGACAGCATGTAGGCACCCGTGCTGGAAGCATACATCACGTTTTGAAACTGGCGGTACACATTTTCCTCATCGTAGAAGGAAAAGGTCGTCTCCTTCTGCCACCCGCTTATCACCCAACAGTCGTCCGTGTGTGCAAAGCCGTCCTCCCAGGGCAGGGCAGTGACGGGGTTGCAGTCCACCACATACACGATGGCGGTGACTGTGTCAGCCCCGTATACATTGGTTATCACCAAGGTGATTGTGTCAGTCCCAGTCTCCGTATACACCACTGACCAGCCGCCTACAGCCGTCGAAGTCTGGTTCAGCAGGGTAGAATGCCAAGAGTACACCACGCCGCTGTCCACACCCTCGGACATGGTGGCAACATAGTTCACGCTGTCGCCCACATGGGCAACGGTGGGTGCTTGCAGTTCGGCAAGAGGACTTTGTTGCAGACGGAGCGTCACATTGTCCACCCAGGCATATTTGCCCCATATCCCAGTGATGACAAAGTCCACTTTCACATACTCTCCACGCCAAGGGTCGAGAGATACATGCTGTTGGGTATAGTTTGCCACGTAGTCGTCGAGCGTCAGCAATGTCGTCCACACCCCGCTGCTTATCGTGCCGTTGGCGGCACAAGGGGCAAGGCGCACCTCCACATGTGGGGCTCCCACAAACTCCTCCGACTTATAGTCCCAGGAGAGGAAGATGCCGTCCGAATCGGGCAAGAGAAACACTGGAGACACCATGTGTTCGTTGAAGGGGGTTGCCGTCGATGATGCCGCACCACCTCGCATGGCACTACCCACACGTCTCCATCTCGTATTGGTAGAGGTGTACTGCGACAAATCCCAGCAAGTGGCGGAGGCTGTGGTTCCGAAGTCTTCGCTCCACGGCAGGCGTAGAATAGGACCACAGCCAGTTGTGAACTGAAACTGGCGTGTGCGGTAGCTGGTACGGCCGCTGTCGCATACGCTCTGCACTGTGCCATAATAGGTAGTGATGGGGTCGAAGCCTCCACCAAGGAAGAAGTAGCTATCCGCCATCGGCCAGATGGTGTCGATGCCTGCCGATGGAATCATCACCCGCAGGTCGGCCAGTCCTCCGTAGCTGTTTTGCAACCAGATGCCCGTAGGGTTTTGATTGTTGGAAGTAACACTCGGCGGGTAGGGACAGGCGGCGCTGTCGGGCGCAAGCATATACCAGCGTCCCCTTTCTGGCCACGATGCCACGGCATTGGTCAGCGTACAGGCCACATCTAAGCGCGACGCGGTGTGGGTGGCAAAATCAATGAACACGACATCTTTGTCAACAGTATTGCCCCGCGTTGCCGACACGCCATTTTGCGATGTGCCGTCATAACCCGTGCTGTCGCTTTCGCCATATACAATACGCAGTCCGCCCGTCTCAAACAGTTGCACCTGGTAACTGTAATACCCAGGATAGAGGTTGCTGGAGTACTCCTTCACCCTTGCCTCCACCACCAACACACGGCTGCCGCTGTCGCCCAGCAACGCCATGCGGGTATAGCAGCTGTTGTCGTAACGGCCACGCCGCCCGAAAGGCTCAATCTTGGGACCGTTGGAGATGTTCGACCCCAATGGTTGGTTGTAAAAGCCGGGAGAGGCAATGCCCGAACCAAGCCTGACGGTGCCGTTGGTATTGGCCGAGAACTGGGTGTGGGTAGTAGCCCCCAACGTAAAGGGGAACCCGATGTTGCACACATTCGACATCCCCGTCGTCGTGTTGTTGCCGTCGATGATGGTAGAGTCCTTCCCAGTGATGTCCATCCACAATGAGGTGTCCACACCTGTGGTAAATCCCCACGTGTCAACAATCTTTTGAGCCTGCATCTCGGCACCCAGCAACACGCCGAGAGCCAGTGCCAATACTATTCTTTTAATCATAACTATTTCAATTATAATTATATCCTCTTTTTTAATAATCAATTCTTAAATTGCAAAGATAAACTTTTTTCTGAAAACGAACACTTTTTTATTTTCAATTTCAACTCTCAATTCTCAATTCTTAACGACACCATTCATTGTTTATTTACTTTCTATTTTGTTTCTATTTATTTTCTATTTTGTTTCTTCTTTGTTTGTGAAAGATAAATAAAAGGTAAACTAAAACAAAAGGAAAGATAAACTAAATATAAAATAAATGATGGCCTTTCAATTAAGTAAAAAAGCCGCAACCATGGGGCATAGAAAAACGTCGGTAAAGGTTTCTTCCGGCAGGGGTAGTGCATTTATTTCTTGCTGAGTTGTTTGTAATTTGAAAAAATAATGTAAATTTGCAGTCTCAAACGTTTGTTGTTTGAGTATTATAACTATTTATAGATTAATACTATATAATCAAAATGAGAAAATTGGCAGTAGTTGCTTTTGGTGGCAATGCGTTGTTGCGCAGCGGCCAAAAGGGCACTTATCAAGAACAAATAGAGAATGTGGAGCAGACCTGCGAGTCGCTTTACAATCTGTTGAAACGCAACTATAACATCGTCATCGGCCACGGCAATGGCCCGCAGGTGGGCAACGTGATGTTGCAACACGAAGAGGGCAAGCGTGCCGGCATCGAGGCTATGCCGATGGACTTCTGCGTGGCTGAGACCCAGGGCTCGATAGCCTACCTCATCGAGATGGGCTTGCGCAACGTGATGGCCCGCCATGACATCCAGCGCGACGTGGTGACGCTGGTCACCCAGGTGGCCGTCAACAAGTTCGACCCCATGTTCCAGAACCCCACCAAGCCTGTAGGTCCTTACTACACCAAGGAGCAGGCCGAGGAGTTGGCCAAGACTACCGGCGCCGTCTACAAGGAAGACCCCAAGGGTCGCGGCTGGCGCAAGGTGGTGGCTTCGCCCAAACCCACCCGCATCAACAACATCAAGATTGTGGAGAAACTGGCCAAGGCCGGCCACATTGTGGTGACTGTTGGCGGCGGCGGCATCCCCGTGGTGGAGGAGAGCGACTATGTGCGCGGCATCGAGGCCGTTATCGACAAAGACCTGGCCAGCGCTCTGTGTGCCGTGCAAATCGGTGCCGACGAGTTCTACATCCTCACCGATGTGCCGAAGGTGTATATCAATTTCCGCAAGGAAAACGAGCAGGCTCTTGACACCATCACCGTTGCCGAGGCCAAGAAACTCCTCGAGGAGGGTCACTTTGCCGAAGGCAGCATGGCTCCGAAGATCCGTGCAGCCATCATGTTCGTCGAGAACGGCGGCAAGGAGTGCATCATCACCGAGGCCGGCCAGCTGGACAACCCCAACTGCGGCACCCGCATAGTACAGTAATAATGCTCAATATTTCGAATACTGCAAGAATAGTCAAGCAATCATGAATAATCCCACAGACTCACCAAAGTTCAGGCCTTTCATGCTGAAGGTGGCCATCATGGGCGGAGCACTGCTGCTGGTGGCTTTGGTGCTGAAGCTGGCAGGAGTGCATTACAACGATGCACTGCTCACGGTAGGCTTCGGCACACTGGCAATAGTGGCATTCCTTCTAGGAAAAATATTCCCCCATCCAATCAAAGGCTTGGATACCGATTCGCCGCACCTACTCAATATATGGCAATTCACCATGCGCCTTACGGGCTACGCCCTTGCTGTGGCATTGATAGGTCTGCTGTTCGTATTGCAGCACTGGCCTGGTGGCAAAATGATGCTCTATGCCGGCGTGCTGTCTTTGCTGGTCTGCTTGGGTTCTTGGCTTTATTATGTCATTCAACGAAACAAATAATAAATTCAATAAAAATCATACAAACAATGGCTTACAATTTAAGAAACCGCAATTTTCTGAAGATTTTAGACTTCAGCCCCAAGGAACTTAACTATCTGCTCGACCTGGCCCGCGACCTGAAGCGTGCTAAGTATACCGGCACCGAGCAGCCCACTTTGAAGGGTAAGAACATCGCCCTGATATTCGAGAAGACCTCCACCCGCACACGCTGCGCCTTCGAGGTTGGTGCAAAAGACCAGGGTGCTCACGTCACTTATCTGGGACCCACCGGCAGCCAGATTGGCGTGAAAGAGAGCATGGCTGACACCGCCCGCGTGCTGGGTCGCATGTTCGACGGTATCGAGTACCGTGGCTTCAAGCAGGAGACTGTTGAGGAGCTGGCTAAATACGCTGGCGTGCCCGTTTGGAACGGCCTGACCAACGAGAGCCACCCCACCCAGATTCTCGCCGACTTCCTCACCATGCAGGAGCATGCCGGCAAACCCCTCGACCAGGTGACCTTTGCCTATGTTGGCGACTCCCGCTTCAACATGGGTAACAGCCTCATGGTCGGTGGCGCCAAGATGGGTATGGACACCCGCATCATCGCCCCCAAGGCCCTGCAGCCCGAAGCTTGGCTGATTGAGAAATGCCAGGAGATTGCCAAAGAGACCGGCGCCAAGGTGACCGTCACCGACGACCCCGTGGCCGGCGTGAAGGGTTGCGACTTTATCTATACCGACGTGTGGGTCTCCATGGGCGAACCCGCCGAGGTGTGGAAAGAGCGTATCGACCTGCTGATGCCTTACCAGGTGAATGCTCAGATGATGAAGAACACCGGCAACCCCAAGTGCAAGTTCATGCACTGCCTGCCCGCTTACCACAACCTGGAGACCCAGGTGGGACGCGACGTCAACAAGCAGTTCGGTCTGGACGGCATCGAGGTGACCGA
>JAFXMW010000129.1 GCA_017530105.1 Bacteroidales bacterium | reverse complement strand
TTTTTTGTTGTTTCCTTTCTGTTTTATTTTGGGTGCAAAGATACGAATATTTATCCAATTTTTGAGATTTGGGATGGAGTTTTGTTGAAAAAATTGGGATTAGCGGTGGGTGGACTATGTGTGACTGGAGATTGTTAATGCGAGTTTGGGCGGGCTGGTGTCTGGCTATGATAAGGCGGATGTACTTTTGCAGCCGGAAAGGGAAAGATTATGGAGTGTTGTGGGTGATTTGATAAGTGGTTGATGTTATTGTTGTGAATATCAGGCTGTTTTGTTTGGTTGTGAGTGTTTGGTGGTGTTTTATGTGTTTATTGGTATGAATTTTGTGAAAAATGGAATCGAAAAATGCCTTTTTGCGGGAGGGTGTATGGCATTTGAGATAGAAAAATTTGTTTTGTAAAATAAAGATACACAGTATTTAATAATAATGATGACAAAAAAAATATTTTTTTTCTTTGCTGAATGAAAAAAAAGTTGTACTTTTGCACCCGCATTTGAGAGAGGAAGAAAGAGCCAAATGCTCTTTCGAAAGTGAAAAGAAAATAAACGAGGTCTTTAAATCATGGTGTGAAACGGTCCGGTAGTTCAGTTTGGTTAGAATACATGCCTGTCACGCATGGGGTCGCGAGTTCGAGTCTCGTCCGGACCGCCAAAGCGGAGAATCTCCGCAGATGATTTAAAAAGAGTCCTCAGTAATGGGGACTTTTTTTTGCGACATAATCACCCGGGGGCTGACCGGTTTTGACAGCAAGGAGGGGGATTTGTAAGCATGCAGGCTCACGCATCAGCAGCCTTGAAAACCGATGCAGAAAGATAATTGGCGAAAATAACTACGCTCTTGCTGCCTAACCGAAGCATAGTAGGTTAGCTTAATCCCCGCAACAGTTGCAGGGACAAGACATCTCCCACAGACCCAGCCCGTCGGTCGGTGACCAGGAGGTGCTCGTGAGAACGGGATAGTCAACGGTTTGCCTCGCGCCGTTGATGAAGTTTTAGAGGCTAAGGTCTGCCTTGGGTGTCCGTGTCCAGAGCCGGCTCGAAAAGCAATCATGGAATAAGCATGTAGAAAGCACATCTGTCACTTGTTTGGACGAGGGTTCGACTCCCTCCAGCTCCACAAACGAAAGACCGCCTGAGTGCGGTCTTTTTTTATGGAGCTGGCGGGAGTCGGAAGTAAGAGAAGAAGGGAGAAGTAAAGAGTGCTCCGCTCCTCGGCTCGTCGCCTCGCTCGCTGGCGGAACGGCCACAGGCAGTTCCTTTCTTCTCCAGCTCCACAAACGAAAGAGACCTTTTGGGGTCTCTTTTTTTGTGGGCTGGATGGAGTCGGAAGTAAGAGAAGTGGGGGAGAAGTAAAGAGTGTTCCGCTCCTCGGCTCGTCGCCTCGCTCACTGGCGGAACGGCCACCGGCGGTTCCTTTCTTCTCCAGCTCCACAAACGAAAGAGACCTTTTGGGGTCTCTTTTTTTGTGGGCTGGATGGAGTCGGAAGCAAGAGAAGCGGGGGAGAAGTAAAGAGTGTTCCGCTCCTCGGCTCTTCGCCTCGCTCGCTGGCGGAACGGCCACAGGCAGTTCCTTTCTTCTCCAGCTCCAAAGAAAGACCGCCTGATAGCGGTCTTTTTTTATGGAGCTGGCGGGTGCCTGAAGGCCACAAGACCGTTTGTGTGCGGTCTTTTTTTATTTATTCAAAAAAAAGATGTATTTTTGCAAATTGAAAAAGAGAAAAATAGATAAGGTTAGGTTAGGGTTATAAGTCGCTTTTTAGTTAAAAGAAAATAATAATATCAACATTTCAATAATTTAATCATGAGAAAAAAAGTATGTTTTTTTGCCCTGATGGCTACTCTCGTAGCACTGCCATCAGTGGTATGGGCGCAGGTTAAGCCCTGTGACCCTGTGGTAAATTTGCCGTGGTGGGAGGATTTCCAGGCCTATCCCCACAACACTACCCCTCCGACGGAGCCTTTCTGCTGGCATTTCCAAGGGACGAACGAGCCTTCGATTGGTTCGTATAACATCAATGGGGGGTATCTGACCTGTGTACTCGACCTGTACAGCACGGGTGAGACTTGGGCTGTGTTGCAAAATCCGTTTGACACTACCCTTACGGTAAACCATTTGCAGGTGACATTCAGTGCGGGTAAGAGCCGTAACGACGCTTCGCTGAATTCGGACTTGATTATCGGAATCTGCAAGAATCCGTCCAATCCGGTGGGCAATTTCACTCCGCTGGACACGGTGCTGGCTATCCCCTATTGCTCGCCCGACACGATGGCGCGTTTTACGGTGGATTTCTCAGGTTATAATGATACGGGACGTTATTTCTGTTTCCTCACCAAGCCTCTCTTGTCGTCGGGTATCAATTTCCTGGCTATTGACAGTTTGGTGTTTGACTTTAACGACCACTGTATGACACCTCAGAATTTTTTGGTACAGTTTGTTTCTGATGTGTCGGCCTCTTTTTCCTGGGGACAATACAGCAGCAACCATGTAGAATTGGAGTACAAACGGGTGTCCGATACGGCATGGACAACCAATTCCGTGGTGGGCCGCAACCACACTATCAATGTTTTTGCTCCTAACACGGCTTATATGGCACGTGTGCGCCAGGACTGCTCGCTTGCTTCCAACGGTTATTCCGATTGGTCGGACACTTTGTATTTCATTACCGACACGGTGCGTTGCAGAATGCCTGAGGATCTGACCTCGACTGAGATTACCAACACGACGGCCTCTTTCCATTGGAATTCGGGCGGCACTGCCACCACATGGGAGGTACACGTGTTTAACAGCACGTATGACCGTACCTTTACGGCAACAGACAATACCTATACCGTTACCGGCCTTACGCACGGGACAAACTACCGTGTCACGGTGCGCTCGATGTGCGACGCCACGAATACTTCGGAATGGACGGACACCATCATGATTACCACAAGCCAGTGCTATCCGGTGAACAATGTGGCGGCTACGCCGTCGGTGCATGAGGCAGTGATAGAGTGGGGCCGTGGTACCAGTTCGACAGATGAATGGGAGGTGCACTACGGTTTGCCGGGATTTGCCAGTGGCGATGAACTGGGGATTGTGCGTGTGTCGGGTGATCCCAGGACGACAATTACCGGTCTTGATTCGGCCACGGCTTATTTGGCAAAGGTACGTACAATGTGTGAAGATGACAGAACCAGTGAATTCAAATCTGTCACTTTCACCACCCTCAATGGCCGTCAGCCCGATGGCGTTGGCGATGTGGATGGAATGGAGGTGTCGGTATACCCCAATCCGGCCTCTACCACTACCACCATTGCGTTGAAGGGTGTTGTAGGCAGGGTCAATGTGGCTCTCTTAAGTATTGACGGCCGCACGTTGCAGACCTTTGTAAAGGATTGTCCTGCCGACTGTGAGACGATTCTCGATGTGGAGGGTTTGGCTCAGGGTGCCTACCTTATCCGTATTTACAATGACCGAGTCAACCTCACCAGAAAGTTTAACATACAGTAATAACAGCATTAGCAAGTATTTATCATGAAAAGATTATTAAAGAAGTTAGTGTTGCTTGCAGCTGTTGTGCTGCCTATGGCAACATGGAGCCAGACCTATCAGTCTGTCCCTTACAGCACGGGTTTTGAGGGATTGAGTACTGGCAGCCAGCCTACGGGTTGGGTGGTTTATCAAACGGGTACAAACATTGACGTGACATTCCCTTGCGCATACAACTATTCAGGCAATGCCCGCAATGGCAATGTGTATTATGAGTTTGAATTCAATTCCAGTTCGGCTGTCCGCTATGAGTTGGTGGCCACATGCGAGTTTGCCGACCCGGCAAACTTGATGGTGGATTTCTATGCGTCTACTATCGCCTCCTATGC
This sequence comes from Bacteroidales bacterium, assembly GCA_017530105.1. GTDB lineage: Bacteria > Bacteroidota > Bacteroidia > Bacteroidales > P3 > Colimorpha. The sequence continues at coordinate 19,559 of JAFXMW010000129.1, read as the reverse complement.
GCCCACACTGTTCGAGGTAGGTGTGATGGAGGACAGCACCTTTGTCCCTGTGGATACGGTGACGCTGACCAATGCCGGTTCTTTCAGCTCGTCATCCTATTATCATTACCGTGTCTATATGGCCGAATATTCAGGCGACGGACACCGTATTGCTTTCCGCGCCACAAGGAGTACGTCAGGCCAGATGACACTGTTTCTTGACGACCTGACCATCTCCACGGCTCCCACGTGTGCCTATATGCCCGGTACGCCGAGTGCCACGGTCGATTCCAACAGTGCCGACCTGACATGGAGTGCTCCTTCGGTGTCGGCTGGCTATTTCATCTTTCTCAACAACGACAGCTCTTGGTACTATTCCTCTACCAACAGCTATTCCTTCTATGGCTTAAATCCTAATACTGCCTACAGCGGTTATGTCTTCAATACCTGCGACGGCACCGATACCAGCGAGGCTGTGCCTTTCTCTTTCCGCACTGCCTGCGGCATGACTGTCCTGCCTATGACCGAAGGGTTTGAATATGATGGCACATTCCCTCCCTGCTGGAATCTCACAGAGGCTTTGGGCAGTTATCCCAGTGTATCGAGCGGCAATGCACATACAGGCTCACGCTGCATGCGCATGTATAGCTACAATGGACCTTTGTCGATTGCTTCGCCGCTGATATATACCGACTTGAATCAGTTGCAGGTGAAGTTTTGGGCAAGAAAGGCTTATTCTTATTATAACACTGAATTGGCAGTAGGCTATACTACCAGTTTAGACTCTATCGCCAATGCCACTTATGTTGACACCATCAGCCTTGGTGAAAGCTACACAGAGTATCTGTACCAGTTTGAGAATGCTCCGTCTGCACATGGCTATGTCATATTCCGCAAGACTTCCTATTCAAGCGATTATGGTTATGTGTACCTCGACGACGTTGAGATTGGCTTGGCTCCTTCATGTACATCCATGCCTGGCACTCCCGTTGTCACGAATTATGATTCCACCAGTGCAACTTTACAGTGGACAGCAGCGGCTGTGGGCAGCTATTACGCCCTTTATCTTGAGCAAGACAATTCGTGGCACAACTCTTACGATACCACATACACTTTAACAAGTCTCAACCCCAATACCTATTATAACGGTCGTCTTTACAACATCTGTGCCGGTGGCGACACCAGCAACTGCACCTACTTCAGTTTCCGCACTATGTGTGGAGCACCCATTCTTCCCTATCAGGAGAATTTCGATACTTATGGCGGACAGTTCCCCTCTTGTTGGAGGATAGGAGAGCAGTATAGCTCGTATCCTTATCTCAGCACTTCGGCAGGACACAGCGGCTATGGCATGTATATGTATGCTTATAGCAGCAATTGCTCCTTTGTCTCGCCCCGCATCGAGCAGCCCGTCAATACCCTTGAGACCAAGTTTTGGGGCAGGGCTTCCAGTTCCAGTTATGCTACTTCGATTGCGGTTGGCTATGTCACGAATGTCGATTCTGTCCCCGGTGCCATTGTGTGGGTTGACACCTTCTCTCTTTCCAATTCATGGGAGGTTTATACCACATTGTTCAACCATCTCGCCACAACCGATACAGGGTGCATTGTCTACTGCAAACTTTCCGGTAGTTATGGCTATGCTTATATCGACGATATTATCATTAGGGAGGTGAACAATTGTGTCACTCCTCAGAATTTCCATGCCATTGGCACTGCCTCAGGACAGATGAGTTTTGCTTGGACTGACTCGTTGGCATCGTCATGGGAAATCGTGTATGGCCCGTCGGGGATAAATCCCGACACTGTGGAGACTAATACTGTCACTGTTTTCACCGACTCCACAACCGTCACAGGTCTTGCTGACTCCATCACTTACGATTTCTATCTCCGTGCATTGTGTGCAGGAAGTAACAGCTATTGGATCGGTCCTGTCACGGCGCGTCCTAATTTGCATGTGATGCGTGTCAATCAGACTGACACTGTCTACATGTGTGGCGGTTCGATTTGCGACGATGGCGGTATCGATGGCAACTACTCCTATAGCCAGAACTCCTACCTTGTGGTTTATCCTACTGACAATACACAGGGTGTGGTCATCTCGGGCAGCTATAACACCTATTCCTCTTCATCGTCTATGTATGGTGAACTCACCATCTACGAAGGGGTAGGCACCAGTGGCCGTGTGCTGGGCTCTTTCTATGGTAGCGATACCCTTCGCGTGGCTTCTTCCGAGGGTCCTGTAACCATCAAGTTCTATGCGGATGGCTATAGCGATTATTACAGTGCTTCTGGCTACCTGCTCAATGTCAGCTGCGAGCCTCTTGCCTCATGCAATGCGCCGTATGATGTCACCGTCTCCGATGTCGCCGGATCTTCTGCTGTTGTCAGTTGGAATTACGGCACTGCCTCCACACCGCAGTCTTTCACCATCACCGTACTCGACACTGCTGCCAATACCAGCACCAGCTATAACGTGGCCGACACTGCACGTTCGTTCCAAATAAGCGGCCTTTCACAGACCACCACCTATTATGTCACCGTTGCAGCCAATTGCGGCCCCTCTGATGTCAGCAACCCCGAGGGAGCCTATTTTACCACCAACTGCTATGTTGGAGGTGAATTGCAGATAGGTGAGGGCACCGCCGGTGTCACTTCGCATCCTTTCAACTCCTACTACAGCTACACCGTATGCCAGATGCTCTATAACAACATCGAAGTGGCTGATCTTACCGACACCATCTTCGGCATCAAGCTTTACCAGATGTCCGGCCCCAATGCCACTCGCAACGTCACCATCTATCTCGACACCACTTCCCGCATGTCTCTCAGCTCAGGCAGTGACTTCGTGGTAATGGATTCCACAAAGATTGTCTACACTGGTTCGCCCACTTTCCACGATGGATGGAACACTTTCACCTTCCCCACTCCTTATATTCGTCCGTCCAACACCACCAACCTTGTCATCACTTTCGATGACAACACGGGCAGCTGGTCAAGCAACACCACATGGCAGGGAACTGGCGGACAGAGTGGCAATACTCTTTTCGCTTATGGTGACGGAACCAACTATGATCCAACTTCCTCCAGTGTCACCTCTCAGGTCAATACAACCTCCAACCGACCCAATGTAGTATTCATTGCCCCCTGTGCCGATGCATCTTGTGTACCGCCCAGCGTGGTTGTAGGTGCTATTACCTCCAGCAGTGTTACGGTCAACTGGGTACCCGGTCTCACAGAAACAGCTTGGACTGTGGAGTACAAACTCGCCTCCGACACTGCCTGGACAGTAGCCGTTGCCAACACCACCGCGCAGACCTACACCTTCACTGGACTCTATCCCAACAGCCTTTACAACTTCCGTGTGGGTAGCCTTTGTGTCGCTGGCACTACAGTCCCCTATAATTATGTCTCTGCCCGCACCTCTTGCGACATCATGAGCCGTAGTTCGCTCCCCTTCTCCGAGGATTTCGAAAACTATGCAACAGGAGATGTTCCTAACTGCTGGGCTGCTGTCCAAACAGGCGTCAGTGGCAGTGGCACCTTCCCCATGTGCTACAACTACTCCTACAATGCTCACAGCGGCAGTGTCTATTTCGAGATGGAAAGTGCTTCGGGCGAGACCGAGGTCTTCACTCTCCCTGCCATCGACACCATCGATGGACTTGAAGTCGATTTCTATGCCGCCACGTATAGCTACTATGCACCCATTGCCCTTGAAATAGGTGTGTGGGAAGGCGATACAAACTTCTTCATCCTCGATACCATCGACCTCAATACCAGTGGCTATTTCATATACGAACGCTACTACTATCGTGTCCATTATTCGGGCGAGGGCAACCGGATTGCTTTCCGCACCACAGGCAACGGTCAGCATACCGTCTTCTTCGACGATTTTATCGTCCGCGTCCCCAACTCCTGCGACTCGGTAACCAATGTTACTTTCGAAGCCGTGGGCATGTCGCATCTCTCCATAGCTTGGACCGATACCGCCAACCGTGGCAGTTACACTGTCAAAATTGGCACCTCCAGCAATCCCTCTTCAGCCTTCTTCACCGATACCACCTCACTCACTCACTACACCTTCACCGGTCTCACCGGCCTAACCAACTATTATGTATGGGTGTATGCCAACTGCGCTACCGGCATGAGCGATCCTGCCACGGCTGCCACCACTACTCTGGGTGCCGATCCGCACTTCCTGCCCTACTTCAATAATTTCGAAGACACCACCAACACCTTCTCCGTCTACCAGCGTTCCGGCTCCAACACTTGGTTCACAGGCACTGCAGTCAACCATGGCGGCAACAACAGCATGTATGTTACCAACGACAACGGCCTCACCAATGCCTACACCAACACCAACCAGTCCATCTCCTTCGCCATGACCTACCTGCAGATACCTTACGACAGCTCCTATGCCATCAGCTATGACTGGCTCTGCCAGGGAGAAGGTAGCTACGACCTCATGCGCGTTGCTCTTGTCCCCGAGGAGTATGATTTCTCCAACGCCTTCACCTCGATCAACCGTTACAGCAACACCCTGCCAACCGGTTGGGTTGCTCTCGATGGCGGCAAGAGAAACCTTCACAACACTTGGCAACACGACGAGAATTCCGTGAGTCTGACTGCGGGTAACTACTACTTGACCATTGTTTGGGTAAACGATGGACACTTTGGTTCCAATCCTTCGGCTGCCATCGACAACATCAGTTTCCAACTGCTCACCTGTCCCGCACCCGACAGCCTCACGGCCGTTTCCACTTCAGCCCACACCATTGATGTGGATTGGGCTGATGGAGCTGCCTCTTCATGGATAGTGGAATACGGAGTCAGTGGATTCGCTTCCGGCATGGGCACCACCCTTACCGTCTCCACCAGCAATGCCACTCTTTCGGGACTCGCTCCTGTCACCACCTACGACATCCGTGTGCGTCCCATTTGCAGTGCCACCGACACTGGTTTCATTGCCCGCACCACCTGCCTCACCGGTTGCGACAGCATCATCAACGATTTCCCCTGGGTTGAGGACTTCGAAAACGGCATCTCATGCTGGGACCAGTACTACATGCGTGGTACCGTGGCTTGGACCACAGGACGTGGCGGCAATGCCTATGGCGGCATGTCCGGTGCTGCCACCGGCGAGTATAACGCTCGTTTCACCTGCAACAGCTACAATCAATACACCACCTATCTGATTACTCCTCTCCTCAATATCCAGAGTGATGACGAGGTAATGATGACCTTCTACCATGCTCAGCCCGCATGGGGTCTCGACCAAGATACCCTTGCCGTTCTCTACCGCACCAATCCCGACTCGGCTTGGCACTACTTGGCCTCGTGGAACTACGACATCAGCAACTGGCAGGCCGACACCGTAATGCTGCCCAACACCACCTCTACTTATCAGGTGGCCTTCATGGCTCATTCCGGCTTTGGTCTCGGCATCCTGCTCGACAGCATTGTCGTCTACGGCTCCGAGTCCTGCACACGTCCTGTCATTGCCAATGTCAACGTGGGTGCTACCTCTGTCGCTGCCACATGGACCAGCCCAGCCAGCAGTTTCGATGTGGCCATCAAGCCCACAGGCAATAGTGCATGGCCTGCTCCCACCCGTATAACGGCTCATTCCTACACCTTCACAGGTCTTGAACCCAACACCCCCTACACCTACCGCGTCCGCAGTATTTGTAACGACACCTCGGTTTCGTTCTGGTCCACGGGCAACTGTGTCACCGACACTCTGGTGTGCTATGTTCCTGAAAACCTTGCCATCTTCGAAACCGATTTCCAGTCTGTCACTCTCACATGGAACGCTGATGTCACGAACCACGCCATAGCCTATGTGGTCAATGTCTACAATACTGCTTTCAGCAGTTACGATACGGTCTTCAGCACCAATATCACCATCACTGGCCTGTACTCCAACGTGGACTATAATGTTCGTGTGCGTGCCCAGTGCTCTGCCACCACCTATAGCGACTGGTGCGATGCCCTACCCTTCACCACCTCTTCCTGCCAGCCTGTTGCCAATGTTGCCGTAAGCGATGTTACAGAAAACACTGCCCACGTCTCCTGGACACCCCAGGGCGATGCAACAAAATGGCTTGTCAGTTATGGATATACAGGTTTCGACCAAGGTACGGGAATGGAGATTACCGTCACCAATCCCTATTGCACCTTGTCCGGACTTGAGGAGGAGACAAGTTATGACGTACTTGTCCGTTCGGCCTGCTCCGACGATGTGTTTAGTTCATGGTCTCAGGTAGCCACTTTCGAAACACTCCCGCATATTGGTATCGATGCTGTCGACGAGGGTGTAACTTGCACCATCTACCCCAATCCTGCCAACAGCGAAACCACTGTCAGCGTCAGCGGTGCCAATGGCCTTGTGCGCATTAGTGTGGTTGACATGAACGGCCGTGTGGTGGCAACCGACGAACTCGCTTGCTCGGCCGACTGCACCAAGCAAATGTCGGTGCAGGGTCTTGCCCAAGGTACCTATTTCGTCCACATTGTTGGCGACAGTGTCAACATCGTTCGCAAGCTCGTGGTTCGCTAACAGCAATCACACAATAATTACTGGCCTTATGCCTGAAAAAGGAGTCTCATGTCGAGACTCCTTTTTTTGTTCTTCCTTAATCCCAAATCGGTCATCAGGACGACTTAACAATCAATCTATATTTGGGCTTGAGTGTGCCGGAGGCACACAATCTTATTAACCCCACACTTAACACCGTAGGTGTGCTGTGTGGGGGGACAGAGACCATCCCTATGCGTGTCGAAGACACGCTACATCATATCAATCAACAAGGTAGCGTACATCAGGCACGCAGAATAAGTGTGTCTTTCCCCACCCCACACGGCACTTCGCTTCGTGTGGGGTTAATGAAATCGCGTGCTTTCAGCATGTAAAACGGATACTAATAGCATGTAACATCTTGTTTGTCTGAATATTCGAAATAAAAAAGTGGGGGTGTTGCCGCTATTTTGTTGACAGTTTTTTGCACTTTTCTTCTTTTGTTGGTTCGCTCGTTTGCCCTTAGTTCTCCCATATTTCTCCCATATTTCTCCCATCTGGGATGGGAGAAATATGGGAGAAATGATGCAGAAGAAACGGTGAAGGAGCGAAGGCTGGAGTTTTCGGAAGGGTAGGCAGCAGGAGGAAATGAAACACCCGTTGCGTAGGCTGGAATGTAGACTATGCAACGGGTGCTGGGTTTGTTTTTGCGCTGCTTGGTTGCGGCGGTTTTATTGGTGTTTGCGGAGTACTTCGATTACTCCGTTGTGCTGCACCGAGCCGTCGACACCTTGGCCTACAAAGCGGTAGTAGTAGGTGCCGTCGGTGGAGTTGGTGGCATTGGGATCCCAGAATTGTTCTTGTTTGTAGATGTTGTCAACTTGGTAGACGAGGTGTCCCCAGCGGTCGTAGATGGTGAGTTTGTTGTAGGGGTAGCGTTGGTATTCGATGAGGTTGGCAATGCTGAAGACGTCGTTGTAGCCGTCGCCGTTGGGGGTGACGAGGTTGGGGAAGGTGATGGTGCCGGGAACTATCTTGACGGTGTCGAGGAGGGTGTCGGTACATTCAATGAGGTTGCCGGTGATACCGATGTTTTGTTCGGTCTCGATGAGCCATACTTGATAGTAGGCGGGAAGGGATACATCGGTGATGTCCCAGGTGTAGGTTGGTTGGATGGAGGTGGAGGAGTCGAGGTCGTCGGGTGTGGAGGGGTGTTTTTCAAACAGCCAGAGGAAGGAGCAGGTGGAGTCGAGGGGGATGGAGTTGTTGGTGAATTTAACCCAGGGACGGAATTCGGAGGGGAGAGTGGTGTCGAAGAAGAAGCTGGCAGTGGGCGAGGGGATGACGTGGATGCCGGAGGGGTTGGTGAGGGTGTCGGTGCAGCCGAGGGTGTCGGCGATGGTGAGGGAGAGGGTGTAGAGTCCGGCGGTGTAGGTGTGGGTGAAGAAGGTGGAGTCGTAAGGCGCGGGGCCTTGGGTGAAGGTGGTGCTGTCGCCGAAGTGCCATGTTGAGGAGTTGGCGTGGGCGGTGAGGTTGCGGAAGTAGAGGGTGTAGGGTGAGCAGCCTTCCCAAAGGGTGTCGGGGAGGGAGGACCAATGGTTGGTGTCGTCGGTGATTTGCCAGACGGGTTTGAAGAGCGGGTCGAGGAGGTTGAGGTGGATGATGTAGAGACTGTCGCATCCGTTGATGGTTAGATACGAGTCGTAGATGGTGGAGGGTGCGAAGTAGTTGCTGTCGTGGTAGAGGTAGGGTTGGCGTGGGCAGAGGACGGCGGTGTCGCGGTATTCGTAGCGGGGGTAGAGTGTGAGGGAGAGGTGGTAGTTGCTGTCGCAGTTCATGACGGTACGGAGGCGTTTGATGTATGGTCCGCCGTCGTACGCGGGGATGCCGTGGTAGAGGATGGTGTCGCCGTCGCAGATGGTATCTTGGTCGTAGAAGTGGTAGGCGGGGTTGATGGTGAGGTTGAGGTGGACGATGCTGTCGCAGCCGTAGCGGGACTGGAGGCTGTCGGTGTAGAGGCCGGACTGGTAGACGGTGCGGTTGTAGAGGGTGTAGCCGACATCGCTGCATGCGGTTGCGGAGAGGGTGGTGTCGTAGGTGGGCATGACGGTGAGGTTGAGACGGTAGACGCTGTCGCAGCCGTAAACGCTTTGGTAGTGTTTTTCGTAGTAGCCTGTGGTGTTGGGGAGGATGCCGCCGGGGCCGGTGATGCCGTGTTGGTTGTAGCTTTGTCCGGTGCAGATGGTTTCGACGAGGTTGTAGTCGTAGACGGTGTTGATGTTGAGGATGACGAGGGTTTCGATGATGCTGTCGGGACGGAGTGTTTGACGGACGATGTATTCGCCGGGGAGGGTGAATGAGGTGTCGCCGATGCGGAAGGTGTCGCCGATGCAGATGGCTGGGTAGACGGTGTCGTAGTGGATGCAGGGGGAGGGGATGGCGATGCGCATGGTGGTGTCTTTTGAGCAGGTGCCTCCGGCGAGTGAGGCTGTGAGGTGGACATTATAGTAGCCGGGTTCGAAGATGTGGGAGGGGTGGCGGGAGTTGGAGGTGGTGCCGTCGCCGAAGTCCCAGGTGTAGGTGTCACATTCCATGTTGGAGAGGGTGGTGTAGGTGGTGTCGGTGGCTACACGGCTGAGATTTTGGAATCGGATTTTGACACGGCATCCGATAGTGTCGACGGCCATATAGTTGAATTCGGCGAAGGGGAAGATGTTGCCCACGATGACGGTCTTTTCGAAATAGCAGTTGCTTGAAGAGTCGCCGATGAAGGAGGCGCGGCAGTGGTAGACACCGGGCAGGGAGCTATAGAAGACTTGTGTGGTGTCGAGGGTGACATCGGCACTGTCGACATTATACCAGCGGTAGCGGAAGCCTTCGGGGGCTGTGAAGTTGTTGGTGTCGACAATACCGCAGGCTCCGGAGCGGATGTATTTCTGGTCGCAGGAGAGGGTGAAGTAGGCGTAGCCATAGTGGCCTGTTTGGGCACAGTCGTAGGTGGTTAGTTTAACGAAGATGCGACGGCCTTGGAGAGGTTCGAGGTCGATGCCCACGGCTGTCCAGTCTTTCCAGAGGACGGTGTTGGTGTCGTATTGATAAATGTTCCACCCCAATTGGTCGGAGGAGACAAAGTCGGCTGAGAAGCAGCGGGTGTCAATGGGGTTGTTGTATTCGTCGGTGATGGTGAATTGGAAGCGGGGCTGGTCGGAGAGTTGATGGCCGGGGTTTTCGAGCACAGCGGCGTAGCGAAGGAGGAGGATGTCGGCAGTGGCGGTGTCGACAATGTATTCATAGGAGATGCTTTCGGCTTCGCCTCCATAGTTCCAGTTGCCAAGTCGGACGGAATGGTCGTGTCCCGGGGGAATGGAGCGGAGTTGGTTGCCGGTGCGTGGGTCGCGATAGGTGGTGTCGAGCATGACGGTGTGGCGAGAATAGATGTTGTCGGGGCCGAAGTCGATAACTCCTTGATTGTTGTCGGGGTAGTTGACATCGCCATAGCGGCAGATGGTGTGGCAGGAGTAGAGGTTGGCGAAATCGATGCAGTTGTCGCCGCCGGCACAGAATTCGAACCATGTGGTGTCGATACATTCTATGGCGTTGTTGGTGATATAGACGTAGTAGTGTGTGCCGTCGATAAGGTTTTCGAGATGGACGGTTTTGCTGTTGACCGAAATGGAGTCCATGCGTTCCTTGTCAGAGCCGTACCAGAAGGTCCATTGGGTGGCGGAGCTGTTGTCGTCCCAACGGACGCGGCAGGTAGAGTCGGTCATGAGGTCGGTGCGGATGTTGCCGATGGTGTTGAAGGAGACACGGAATTCGAAACCGGAGGATGTGAGAGTGTCACCGTTTGAGTTGAACTGGATGCAGAGGTGACCGGTGTTGGTGTGGAGTTCGAAGTTGTCGTCATCGCCGCTCCAGCGATAGTAGTAGTAGTCCCAGGTGCCTTCGTCGTAGATGGTGATATAGTCGTTGCCGCGGATGTGCAGTTTGCCATGGAGGGTGAAGGGGTCGCCGGTGGAGGAGTGGATGTGGAGGGATTGGTCGCAATGGTAGTGGTAGTTGTTGGGACCGCCGGGGTCAAGGATGGTGTAACATTCGTTTATGTTGAGGGTGTGGGAAGTGTCTTTGTTGAAGGGCAGGATGAGAATGGTGGTGTCGCAGGGGGTGATGAAGCATTTTTTGACCGGGGCGTTGCAGGAGACAATGTTTTCGTTGCTCCAGAGGTAGCATACGTATTGCCGGTCGGGTATGAGGTTGTTGAATTGGTAGCTGCGTGTGGTGGTGGTGACGGTGTCGAGTTGGGTTTCTGACTCGCCATAGGCTATCCACCATTGTGTAGCATTGGAGGTGTCGACCCAGGTGAGGCGGGCGGTGCTGCAGGTGACGTTGGTGGCGGTGATTTGATAGATGGCGTAGTTCATCATCACTTCAAAGTCGAAACCTTCACCATTGTCGTGGGGGTTGGAGGAGGTGGCGGCAACAAGGCAGAGGTATCCGTTGTCGGAAGAGACATAGCCGTTGCCAATGCCTCCATAGTTGGTGATAGTATTGTGTGCAGTGATGTCAAGGGAACTGTATCCAAGATTGTAGTTGCCTTTGATGGTGACTCCGCGTCCGTCGGCAGAATTGAAGTCGTGGTCGGAATAGCAGTCGGGGAAGGGAGGATTGAAACCGCCGTTGTCGTAGATGTGGACACATTCGTTGACAGGTAACAGGTCGGCATGGACTTCGACATTGGAGCGACGGCCGATTATGTTGAGGATATTGTTGTAATATTGTGTAATCCAGATGGTGGGGTCGTGGGGCATGCGTATGCCGTAGATGGATTGGATGAAACAGTTGCCTAAGCTAAGGTTGTTTTCGATATGGATATAGCATTGTGAATTGCGGTGCAGGCCGGTGAGAGTGGCCTGGTTGGTGGAGGAGGTGATGGTGCGGAGGGAGTCGATGTGGGTGCCGTAGGTGATGGTCCATAGGTTAGCGGCAGTGGTGTCCTGCCAAGTGATGGCCATTGCGGTGTCGGTCTGCCAAAGGGTGTCGAGGGAATGAAGGGTGGGGTAGAAGGTGATGCGGAAAGCGAAGCCGGAGCTGTTGTTGGCTTCGTTGGTTTTGAGTGTGATGTAGGCAGTGCCGTCGGGATACCAGTTGTCAATGTGCCACCAGTATTGGCTGCCCACGGAGCCATCCTCATAGAAGGATAGATAGTCGGTGACATCGGCGTAGCCATACATGCGGAATCCCAGTCCTGTGGTGGAGCGGATGACGAGTACGGAGGTATCGCTGGAGTAGTAGTTGCCTGTTCCACCGGGGTCGTATATTGTGTAACATGCGCCTGGGGTAATCCAGACGGTGTCGCGCGAGTGCGAGTTCATGACGATGTCGTTGTCGCCGAGGGTGGTGAAGTTGTGGGTTTGCAGGTTGCAGCCTTCGGAGAAGGGAGTGCGGCTGATGCGGAATTGGTAGTCGGTGGCGGCGAGAAGGTTGTTGAGGGTGGTGGAGGTGGTAGTGGAAGAGGAGGTGGTCCAGCCTGTGCCGGAGGAGTAGCCTATGTACCAGGGACCGGTGTAGCCGCTGTTGTCTGTCCATTGAACATCAACGCTGTTTTGCTTGACGTGGGTGAATTGTACATCTTCAATGGGGAGGGTGTCTTGGTCGATATGGATGAGGAAGCCCCGGCGAATGTCCTTTTCGTTGGTGCGCCACCGCAGACGGAGGAATCCATTCTCACTTTGGATACGGAAATGCACACCGTTGTACCAAGTCCAGTAGCCGTTCAATTCGTTGTTGAATTCGTTGTTGTTGGAGGGGTTGGTGCCGGTCCAAATACGGTCTTCGCCGTCATAGCCGTTGTTTTGCTGGTCGTAAGCGTCTTCGTAGTCAAACTCCCCGGTGATGAAGAAGTTGCTCCCGTCGGAGGAGATGATAATCAGTTGGCTGGTGTCGTAGTTGAAGTAGTTGTGGTCTTTGCCACCGGCATCGTAGATATTGTAGCAGGTGCCAGGGGTGACGACGAGGGTGTCGATGCCGCGGTAAGGCATGATGACGGTGTTGGGTTCCACGCCTTGTGTGATGAAGGCTTGACGCGAGGAAAAGGCGCAGGGGGATGTAGAGCCTTGGCGTGTGACGTAGTAGACATATTGTGTGCCGGGGGTAAGACCGGTCAATGTTGCGGTGGGGGAGGTGGTGGTGAGGGAGATAAAGTTGTCCTCGTCGTTGCCGTAGTAGATTCGCCATGCAGTGGCGGAGGGGTCAGTCCAGGAGATGGTTGCACTGTTGGAGGTTATGTTGGATGCTTGCAGTTGGGTGATGGCGGTGTCTTGCTGGATGATGTGGAATTCAAAACCCATACCTTTGTTTTCGCAGTCGGAGGTGAAGCCAATGGTGCAGATGCCGTCGGTGCAGTTGATTTCAAAATCGCTGTTGGAGTTGCTGTATTGGTGCCAATCGCCATCGTGGAAGATAAACAGACCGTCGGGTTCCGGAATGTCGTACCATCCTTTCAGACGGAATCCTTTGCCGTTGGCAGTACGCAGGGTGTAGGTGGCATAGTCGGAGTGGAAGTAGTTTTGACTTTTCCCTCCAGCATCCAGCACGGTGTAGCAGTTGCCCGGCAACAGTGTGACGGTATCGTTTTTGCGGTAAGGCATGATGAGGGTGTCGGCGATGCCGTTGGTGATAAAGGAGTGGCGGAAGGGTGTGACACAAGGGGCGGTGATGTTGCCCTCGATGGTGTAGATGTATTGGGTGCAGGGGTTGAGGCCGGTGAGTGTCACGCTGGGCGATGAGACGGTGCGTGTGACCCAGTTGCCGTCGTCGTATGTATAGCGGACTGTCCATTGGGTCGACTGCGAGGTGTCGTTCCATTGGATTGTGGCCGTTGAGGAGGTCACGTTGGTTACTGTGGGGGTAATGATGCGGTTGTTCTCCCAGATAATACGGTAGAACAACTTGTAGTAGGAAGTGACGGTGAAGTCTGCCATGCCGTAGGGGAAGTACATCTTGTGAGGCTTTATGTTGCTGTTGTCGCCCCATATCCAGCGGCTGGAGCTGATGTTGTTACCGTTTGTCCAGCGATAATACAAGTAGTCGTCTCCCCCTAATTTGTACCATCCATCGGCGTAGAAACCCACACTGTCGTTTGTGGCGAAGTTCATGTTGGGCCAGTCGGAGTAAAGGCGGTTGTTGCCCGGGCCTGACATGCTGTTGAGAGTGTAGCATGTGCCGCTTGTCAAGGCGAAATTATTGTTCCAATTGGGGAAGTAGATGTTGTTCTGGTTGTTGGGGACAATAAAGTACTGTTTTACTGTCTCCATGCAGGTGATGGCGTTGTTGCGGATATGATAGACGTAGTAGGTGTTGTTGCGTAGATTTGTAAGGGTTACCGACGGGGTGTTGCTGGTGGCTGTCATCAGCGTGTCTTCGTCACAGTAGTATGTAACAGTCCATTCGGTTGCTTCAGCTATATTGTCCAGCCAGGAGATGGTGATGCTGCTGTCGGCATGGGACTGGGCATCCCACGAGTGGATGCTGTTGGGGTATTCCACCCGTATCTCGTAGCCGCTGAAAGAGGCATAGTTGTTGGAATGGAAATGGATCAGCACACAACTGTCACCGGCTCCGCCATAGGAGTTGCTGGAGAAAATGTTTGTACCGGAATCGTAGTAATGTTCATGATAGACGTTGGTGTCGTTGCCGTAGTAAATGTCGATATAGTCGCCATCATCGCCGTTCACTCCTGTCTGATAGCTCAGGTTCAGGCGGAAAGGCCCTGACGAGGAAACGACGTAGAGCCACGAATCCTCGTTGTTGGTGTAGTTCGAGTATCCGCCGGGGTCGAGGATAGTGTAGCAATTGCTCCTGTCTATGCGCAGCGTGTCTGTGCCGAGGTGCGGCATTATCACGGGATTTTGGGCGAATAAACCGAAAGGCAATAATGCAATCATTGCCAGTATAAACTTGGTTGAGATATGTCCGAGTTTGACTTTCATGTTGGGTTAATGTGTATTAAGTTTTTGTTGAGAGCAGAGCCTTGGACGTTGATATACCCGTTCAAGAACACTGTCCCGAATATACAATTAGCGTTGCAAAAATACTAATTTTTTTTTACATAAGAAGATATTATTCTGTATAAAAAAGAAAACCCCCATTTCGGGGGTTTCACGATTGATATCAAGAATGTCAATTAAAGTATTGGTATCTAATTAGGAACATTTCGACCAGCCGCAGTTTGGACAACTCTTGCAGCCGCCGGTGTAGATGATTTTTGCACCGCAGTCGGGGCAGGTCTCGCCTGTCTCGGTGCCGTCTTTGATGTAGCGTTTCAGTGCACGTGCCACACCGTTGGACCATGTGGTGATGCTGTCCACGTCGAAGTTGAGTTTGCCGATGAGGTCCACCACGTTGGGGATGGGCATGCCGTGGCGCAGGATACCGCTAATGAGCTTGGCGTAGTTCCAATACTCTTTCTTGAACATGCGCGACAGGCCCTCCATGGTTACGTGGTAACCGTCGGGGTCGAGATACTGGAAGTCGTATCGTGCATGTTCCTGTCCGGGTTCTTTCACGCGGATAACCCATCCTTTTTCCACCCACTTGGGCAGCACAAAGCTCTCGGCGCGGCCTGTGAAGATTTCATACGGGCGGTGTTCATACATACCCACCACGGCAATCCAGTCTTCTTTCTCGTTCTTGAACCGCACCACCTCGGCCTCCAGTTTCTTGGGGCGTTTGGGAGCCTTGTTCTCGTTGAACTCGTTGCAGTTCTTCGACTCGCTCTTGGACACCAGCACACCGTGGCGCGACCCGTCGCGATAGATGGTGCAACCCTTGCAGCCCGATTCCCATGCCGTCATATAGATTGTGCTTACTATTTCCTCCGAAGTCTCCTTCGGGATGTTGACGGTGACGCTGATGGAGTGGTCCACCCATTTCTGTATGGCTCCCTGCATTTTCACTTTGCTCACCCAGTCGATGTCGGCCGAGGTGGCTTTATGGTAGGGCGATTGGGCTATGAGGAGGTCTATCTCCTTGTCGTCCATTCTGTCGATTTCGTCCATGCTGTACCCTTTCAGTTTGAGCCAGTCAATGAATTTGGGATGCAGCACGTTGTATTCCTCAAAGTAGTCGCCGTTTTCGTCCTTGACCACTTTGTGCTTGGAGGTGTCCTTGTCGTTGGGGTTGATTTTCTTGCGGCGCTTGTAGCTGACCATGAACACGGGTTCGATGCCCGAGGTTGTCTGGGTGCAGATGCTCACGGTGCCTGTGGGGGCGATGGTGAGCAGCGCTATGTTGCGGCGTCCGTACTTGACCATCTCGGCATACAGTTTCGGGTCGGCCTCGGACAGACGTTGGACAAACGGGTTCATTTTCTCGCGGTTGGCATCGTAGATGGGGAAACTGCCGCGTTCCTTGGCCATGGTCACCGACGAGCCGTAGGCGGCGCAGGCCAGAGTACGCTGCACCTTCACGGCAAAGTCCGTGGCCTCCTCGCTGCCATAGCGCAACCCCATGGCGGCCAGCATGTCGCCCTCGGCGGTGATGCCCAGACCTGTGCGACGCCCTTCCATGCACTTCATCTTGATGTTCAGCCACAGGTTGCGCTCCACGCTCTTGATATCATCGCCCTCGGGGTCGCTTTCAATCTTTTCCAGTATTTTGTTCACCTTCTCCAACTCCAGGTCAATCAAGTCGTCCATCAGGCGTTGGGCCTTGGCAATATGGTCGCGGAAAAGGTCGAAGTCGAACTCTGCCTGGGGCGTGAAGGGGTTTTTGACATAACTGAACAGATTCACGGCTATCAGGCGGCAACTGTCGTAAGGGCACAGCGGTATCTCGCCGCAGGGATTGGTCGACACCGTGCGGTAGCCGAAGTCGGCATAGCAGTCCGGCACGCTCTCGCGCAGGATGGTGTCCCAGAACAGCACTCCCGGCTCGGCCGAAGCCCAGGCATTGTGGATGATTTTGTTCCACAGCTTGCGGGCGTCAATCTCCTGGCGCACGATGGGATTGGGCGAGTCGACAGGGTACTGCTGAACGAAAGGCTTCCCGTCGCGCACACATTTCATGAACTCGTCGGTGATTTTCACCGACACGTTGGCACCCGTTATCTTGCCCTGCTCCAGCTTGGCGTCGATAAACTGCTCGGCATTGGGGTGTTTGATGCTGATGCTGAGCATCAGAGCGCCGCGACGGCCGCCCTGGGCCACCTCGCGGGTGGTGTTGCTGTAGCGTTCCATGAAGGGGACAATGCCTGTAGAGGTCAAGGCACTGTTTTTCACAGGGCTGCCTGCCGGACGGATGTGGGTGAGGTCATGCCCCACGCCGCCGCGCCGTTTCATCAGCTGCACCTGCTCCTGGTCAATCTTCATGATGCCGCCATACGAGTCGCTCGCACCGCTGTTGCCAATCACAAAGCAGTTTGACAGCGACACCACCTGGAAATTGTTGCCAATGCCCGACATGGGGCTCCCCTGCGGGATGACATACTTGAAATCCTTCAGCAGTCCGTATATCGTCTCCTCCGACATGGGGTTGGGGTAGTTCCGCTCAATGCGGGCGAATTCCTCCGCCAAACGGCGGTGCATCATATCGGGGTTGAGTTCATAGATTTTGTCATCATCGCGCAAGGCGTATTTATTCATCCACACATTGGCTGCAAGTTCATCGCCTCCAAAGTACTCAATCGACGATTTCATAATGTCTTCGGGTGAATACTGGGTGTACTCCTTGGGTTTAAGGTGTTGAATATCAGTTCCAAAATCTAAAAACATGTCGGACTGCATGGGTGCTTTTCTTTATAAGTTTGACAATAACAAATGATTACCGCGATGGGCTGTTTTTTTTTCAGACTGCTAAAGTACACAATACTTTTGTAATGTCGGAAAATGAGTTATCAACATACCCCCTTGAAAAGAAAGCAACATACTGTACTACAGTCAGTAACTCGATAATAAAGCACCTCGCAGCCGCCCTTTTCCAACCCCGATGCCGCCCTGGTCGGCGTGGGGGCGGTTGCCCGTCGTCCCCTCCGCCGAAACGGCCCCGTCCCCCGCCCCGCTCCCTTCCCGCCGGAAGAACGGTTGTATTACACTTGTTTCCCACTTTAAAAGTGTAAAACAAGCAGGAAACAAGTGTAAAACAACAGCCAAACAAAAGCACCGCAATGTGCCGAGCCGTGTTTCCCTGGCACGGAGCTGTGGCTGTAGGGTGGTTTGTTACATGGTCGTGGCGTGGGGATGATTGTGATGTCGGGGGAAAACGTATATTGGCAGCGTCATCCCACTGTATCGTTAAGAAATTTTTTATAAAGGTCTCCAATTGAAAAATTAATTGTATCTTTGCAAAATGAAAACAAGACGACAGGTTTGCTCGCAAAAGTTGTCCCATTATTTGAAAAAAACAAGGAAGTACCGATAGAATAATATGGCCAAACAAAATACTACAAAGCAATCAAAAACGATGGAAGCGGCTCTGTGGGAGTCGTGCAACAAACTGCGCGGAGCAGTCGAGCCTGCCGAGTACAAGCATGTGGTGCTGAGTCTTATTTTCCTCAAATATGCGGGCGACCGCTTCGAGCAACGCAACCAGGAACTCATAGCGCAAGGGCTGAAAGAGTATGTCGATACAGTAGAGTTCTACACAGCGGAAAACGTGTTCTATCTTCCAACCAAGTGCCGCTGGTCATACATCATGGAGAACGCCAAGCAGTCGAACATTTTCCAAATAATAGATGACGCACTTGTCGATATCGAGAAGAAGAACAAACAGCTGGAGGGTGCTCTGCCCTACAACTACTATTCCAACCTCGGGTTGGATAAGACCAAGTTTGCCTCACTACTCGATGAGATTAACAAGCTCGACACCGTCGCCGATGCCGAGAACGACCTTATCGGTCGCGTCTATGAGTATTTCTTGGGCAAGTTCGCCATTGCCGAGGGCAAGGGCAAAGGTGAATACTATACACCCAAGTCGATTGTCAACCTTATCGCCGAGCTTATCGAGCCCTATGATGGCAAAATCTACGACCCCTGCTGTGGCTCGGGCGGCATGTTCGTGCAGTCGATGAAGTTCGTCAAGGCCCATCACGGCAATATGAAGAACGTGAGCGTCTATGGCCAGGAGAACACCAACACCACCTTCAAGCTGGCGCGTATGAACCTCGCCATCCGCGGCATCTCGGCCGACATCCGTCAAGGCGACACCTTCCATAACGACCACCATCCCGACCTCAAGGCCGACTACATCATGGCCAATCCGCCCTTCAACCAGAAAGACTGGCGCGAGGCCAACCAGCTCACCTCCGACCCACGCTGGGACGGATACGATGTGCCACCCACCTCCAACGCCAACTACGGTTGGATATTGAACATCCTGTCAAAACTCTCCACCCGTGGTGTGGCGGGATTCCTGCTGGCCAACGGTGCGCTGAGTGCCGACGGTACCGAGCTGGCCATCCGCCGCAAGCTCATCGAGAACGACAAGGTGGAGGCCATCATCATCCTGCCGCGCAATATGTTCTACTCCACCGACATCAGCGTCACTCTCTGGATACTGAACAACAACAAGAAAGCCCATGTGGAGACCAAGAACGGCGAAGAGGTGCATTACCGCGACCGCGAGGGCGAAGTCCTCTTCATCGACCTGCGGCAGAAAGGCGAGCCCTTCGAGAAGAAATACATCCAGTTCTCGCCAGAGCAGATCCGCGACATTGCCGACACCTACCACAATTGGCAGCGCGCCGGCTACGAGCAGACCTATCGCAACGAACCGGAGTATTGCTACTCCGCCACAAAGAAAGAGATAGGACAGAAAGGCTACAGCCTCGTCCCCAGCAAATACATCGAGTTCCGCAACCGCGATGAACAGATAGACTTCGACAGCAAGATGAGGGAACTGCAAACCGACCTGAAAGACCTGCTGAAACAAGAGGAAGAAAGCACAAAAGACCTGAAAGACCTGTTTGAAAAGTTAGGGTATAAACTATAAGAAAGATGAAGCAGGAAAAACAGATAGTAATATATCAAACCGAAGACGGGCAGACACAGATTGATGTTCGTCTGGA
>JAFXMW010000128.1 GCA_017530105.1 Bacteroidales bacterium | reverse complement strand
GGAGGCACCTGCGGGGGTGCGGACAATGGCTATGTAGGTGCCTTCGGGCCAGCTGGAGGCGTCGATTGTGGCGGAGTGGCCTTGGCAGTCCTGCGCCAGCATCCTGCGGCCGTTGAGGTCGTAGACCTCCAGGCGGAGGAGCGCGAAGGAGGAGAAGACCTCAATCCTGTCACTGGCGGGGTTGGGGTATAGGTGGGTGTGGCGGTCGACGGCGGTGGCAATGCCTTCGCGATTGATCAGGGTGAACTGGATGGTGTCGCACCAGGGGCTGAAGTTGTTTATTCCGTCGCACTGGGCTCTTACCCTTGCGGCGTAGGTGGTGTTGTACTCCAGGTTGTAGATAGCCTTTCCGGGGTAGGTGAGGTCGTAGATACGGTAGGAGTCGGAGTCCTCGTCGGCGCGGCCCACGGCGAGTTGCCAGGCGATCTGTCCGGGGATGCTGTCCCACAGCAGCATGGTGTTGTTGTCCCAGACCGAGCCTTGGTGGAGGCCGTAAACGCTGTCGCAATGCTGCCCGGCCCACATTCCCGAAGTGTCGAAGATGGGGAACATGAAAATGGGTGAACCGGCCATATTTATTTCTTCATATAAATCACGGAATATCCAATCGGGTACTAGTGAATTCTCCGAGCCTTTACCCGCCACACGGACATGTGGCATTCTGTGGAAATATCCAGTACTTAAATAAAGAATAGTATAATTGTTCTGTTGCCCTATCTGGTTGGTGTCGGTAATCGTGCGGTAGGTGCAGGACACATAGAAAGAATCCCTGACAGTGACAGGTTTTTCAAAATAACGTTCTATCACAGGGTAAACGAATGGTATAGTAACCACGTTATAATTAGAGTCGGCGTATTTCCATGTAGTGCCGAACTCCATCCATCGGACGGTGTCGTAGATGTGGAATTCCTCCCTTGCCAACAGGTTCATCGTGTTACCGCAATGGTCATACAGGCTCAAGTATTCTTTGGCATGTGCCGGGTTGGTATCCGCTATTGGCCTCCAAGTGGGATTACCGTTTAATTCATTTGGGTCAATACCTGCACATACTGCCAATCCAATGATACTGAGGGTGTCGTCGATAACATGCAGTTCGGCATATTCATATCGGTCACAAGTCTCAAGAATGCCTCCCCCAGGCATATCAAGTCCCTGAAGAGTATAAAAGGCCGTCTCTGGGTTAATAATCCAAGAGGGATATACCGAGTCATACGGATCGACCCATTGAGAGATATAGTGGTACGTCACTTCGCGTCCCCTTATGGTATCAAGTTGCGGGGCGGGAGCCTGCGCCATCAGAACTCCGTAATAGAACAGCAGCAATGCTGATAAAACTAATTTTTTCATTTTGATTGATTTTTTTTGTTAATGTTATTCTTTTATAATGGGCTTTTTAAGGACAAATCACAACGGCGGTTTCATTTTCCACATATCTTGTGGTTGGGAACGAACCACTTTGCCTATTATTATTATCTACCTCAACTGTGAAGTTTTGAATTTCACCTACCCACATCATTACATTTGGGAAAAATACAGAGAAGCAATCGGTGGTATAGTATTGGTTTGTGCATAACTCGAGAACACCGACACCTCCTGCGCCAATAGAAACTATGCCATTACCCATGCCATCGAATTTATCCATTGAATAACCTTTGTAGTTACTTGTCGGCCATGTCATGACAGCAGTGGACAACGCTGGATAGTCAACAGCGGTAACCACTCTTTCCAAAGGTCCTCCAAATGGGTTGCTAATGTCATGAAGCATCAAAATGTTTTTGTTTATGGGATTATAGCGTAAGTCCTTCACTTCCCATGTCCTATCATATACAGAGGTGTAGGGATGGAACACTTCATAAGTGGAAGTGCATGCATAAGGGGGATAAGTAGGAATCAATGAACTCACATCGAAACATTTGATGGATGTGCCGTATGTGAAAGTGGTACCATCGTAGTAGCTTGCCATACAGGCTATCGCTACACTGTCTCCTACGGTATGGGTGCAGTAAGCCGAATGTTCTCCCAAACCATCCCCAAGGATGTTGATATTCCCTCCGAATGTGGGTGCGTAATTATATATCTCATTGTAGATATTTGAATAAAAAATATTATCATTTGCACCTACGCAGCATGTCGGTTTTTTGAATTTTCGCATATAGATACCAGCAGAATACTTTTTATGTCCCAAAAGGAATACATAATTGTCGGTTACGGCCAAATCATCACAACAGAAAATATTATTACCCTCTCCAAAAGGGACATAACATCCTGAAAAAACCCTCCAACTGTTATAATATGAGTATACATCCGTCAAAATGTGCTTTACTGCGCCGGTATTGAACTTGGCATCAACCAGCACAATGGCATGGACACCGTCAGGGACATGGAACACCTCCATCCTTCTGGGAATATATAACGGGGCTTGGAAATCTGGATGAATATTTATTTGTACATTATAATCGGGTAAAGAAGACGATAATAAATCCATTATGGCGAAATAGCCAAGAATTGCCGCTCTATTGCTGTTCAGCCCACAGTAATATAACGTATCTTTGTCTATTTCCATGTCCTTGACATCGTTGTCGGTCTTGAAGGATTTTGCAATTATTCCGGTAGCATGTTCCACCAAATAAAAACGATTGCCGTTGTTTGCCGATTTTGAATACACGACAGAGTATCTATCATTAAAATTGCGTACTATAGCGGTGTCGCTAAATGGTCGATTAGGGAAATGTGCCATCATCTGTATAGGTGTCTGTGCCCATAAACTTCCTGCAAAGAGAATAAAAAGCAGGGAAAAAGCAATATTAATATAAGTATTTTTCATCTCTATTTTTTTTAAAAATTTGTTGTTCATTGTTTTATTTAAACTTAACTTTTTTGGTTTTATTGCAAAGATAAGTTTTTTTTGTAATAGCAGTGTTGTTATTTTTCACTTTGTTTTGTGCCTTGGATGGGGGGCAGCGGGGAGCGTTTTCCGGTCATGGTTGCTCCCCGTGCCGTCATCCTTCTTTCAGCCCCGGCACAGGGGCGCAGGAGTCTGTGCGGGGCTGTTTGCTTTGTTGTTCATGGTGTTGTTTTGTTTATGGGCAGGCATGTCTGCCTGCCCGGGGGTTGATGAATAGGGTTATTTGACGGCGATACAGGTGTATTCGCCTGTTTGCTGGTTGAAGGAGATGCTGACTTGATAGCCGTCGTCTAACATCTTCTTTGCCCATTTCTTTGCATCATCAAGGTTGTTAGTCACATAGGTGACTTGCTCTTTCGAGAGGGAGGAATGGGCGTTGTTTGTTCTGCTGAACCAGACGGAGTGTCCTTCTTTGGCGAGGGCAATCATTCTTTCGAGGAATAAGTTCAACTCTTCGTCGTTAGAAATGGAGACCTTATGACAATTGCCATCGATGTAATAGCAAATCATCTGGTCTTCTTGTAGATGACTTTCGGGATAGTCCAATGGAGTGTCGTTGTCTTTGTCGCAGGAGACGAACCACAGGTTTAGCGAGAATAATGCTGCAAAAGCAAGTACTGATTTGGTTAAATGTGTTTTTTTCATTTTTTTGTTATTTTGATTGTTAGATAAGAAATGCTAATTGTTTATCAAGAATGGCCATTATCTGTTCTTCCGTTTCGATATGAAAGATGGCGATGGAATGAGGTGTGTTGGAGCCGTAGAAGGCCAGGTCGTTGTTGAATTTGTTGGCACTGTCTGCCGGCAATTTGAAGTTCTCTCTGCAAAGATACGCCAGCCAGGCATACTTTTCGCCGTTGTTGGCATTCAGTTTGTAGAACATGTCTTTTTTCAATTGCTCGAATTCGACGGAGTCGATGGCTTCCAACAAGGTGGTATTGACATAGACGGAGTCGTTGATGGGGTAGTCTTTGACGTAGGAGGCTTTGATGCCCGGCTGGTTGGCAAATATTCGGTAGATGGGACTGCACTGCTCGAAGGGGACAGTACGTGGCCAGAACTTGACAGTCAAGCCACCCCCTGCGATAAGCAGGAGGGTTGCAAAGGTTATTATCCATCTGGTTTTATTGTTTTTCATAGTGGGTTCAATGTTTTATTGATTGTTTGGATGGTTTCTATGCGTGCGGAATGGTTCAGGGCGGAGGTGTTGCATTGCGACATGACGAGACCGTCGCCTGTCTGCCCGTTTGTTACAAAGGGAAGCACCAACAGGATGGCGATGACGGTTGTGGTTATTTGTGGGATGTAGCGTTTGAGGAGGATGGGATTTTCCCACCTCAGGGTCATGACGGTAGCGTAGATGCTGAAGGCTGTTGCCAGCAGGAAGACGGTTTCCAGCAGCAGTGCTGCTGCGGTGACCTGGATGCAGGAGGTGTAGCGCCACATGTTGCAAGCCCAGAATACCGTGGCAGACAGGAGGCAGCAGGAGGAAAGACAATAGAAGACAATGAGGAGTTTGTGAAGCCGTAGGTTTTTGCCACATTGGGGGTCGATGCGCAGCGGTTGTGCATCGCTGCGGGAGATGATGTCGTCCACGCGTTGGTTCATGCCGTCCCAGATGGTTTGCATCTCTTGTAAAACCTCATCTCCGGTGTTCCGGGATTGTGGGCTATTGACGATGTGTTGTTTAATCTTGTTCATTTTTCTTTGCATTTAGTTGTATTAACTTTTGTTTTATCCGGTGAATTCTTTGTTTTACGGCGTTTTCGGAGATGCCAGTCGTCAGGGCGATGTCGCGGAGCTTTTTTTTGTCGAGGTAGAGATAGAGCAGTTTGCGTTCATCCGGTTCGAGGAGGTCGATAAGGTCGTAGAGGCGTTGGTAGCACATGTCGGCGGTTTCACAGGCGATGGTGTCGCAGAGGTTTTCGTTGAGAGTAACGAAAGTGGGCATCCGTTTGTGGTTGCGATACTGCAAGGAGGCGGTGTTGAGGGCTATGCGGGTTACCCAGGTGTTGACAGCGCTTTTTTTGCGGAAGGAAGGCCAGCTTTCCCATAGTTGACAGACGATGTCTTGGTAGAGGTCTTTGAATGTTTCGGAATTGCGGCCGCAATAGTATAGGCATACCTTTGTCAGGGTGCCCTTGCATTGGTCGAGCATCGTGACAAATTCTGCTTGTTGTCGGGTCTCGTTCGGCATAGAGATGTTTATTTTTTTAGCATATTAATGTTGCACTTTCTGTGAGGGTTTCCCACCAGGCCATAACTGATGGAGGTGTGGCTCGTCGGGTTGCCTTGACGGAGGTGCAAATGTATCTAACCTTACATTCATGTATAATTAGTTGCAAAAAGGGCAAAAAAGTGACATAAAAAATGAAATTTTTTTTTGAAGATGTATTTTTGGGGGGCTGTTTTTTGACGTGGAGGGTAGGTGATGGTTGGTGAAAAGTTTGGGAGGATAGGGGTGTCTGTGGGCGTTTTGGGGCAGGAGGAGGTAGGGGTAAAAAAGAAAGTTAGTATTTTTGCAGTCGGAAATGGGGAGTGCTTTCCCCAGTGAGAGTCCTTTGACACAGTGGGTTTTGGTAGAAATGTGGGGAGGATGGTGATGGTGAGAGTGGATTTGAAAAAGGCGAAAATATTTGCCTTGGTAAGGTTGATATCAGTGGTTAATTTAGCCACAAGGACGAGGAATACGCAAATCATAAATACCACGATGAAACTCAGCAGGAGTCGCCACAGGGTACCCCAGAAACGGTAGCCGAAGAGTTGGCGGTAGGTGATTTTCGGCTAAATAGTGGTAGGAAGAGATGTCAATACCTGACAGGCGTAAGACAAGGGCGTAGATGACGGCTATGATGAAAAGCAGATTGACAGGCGGGAAGCAATACTGCCGCCGACCGCGGAAGTAGTCGTTGATGAGATATCCGGGACGGAGAATGAGCTGCAGGAGGGTGTAGGGCAGGGAACGGGATTTGAACCCCCAAACTCTCAAGATACTACGCCCGACGGACCGCCAAGTGATGCGACCCACGGTGGCCTCTTGTCCGCAGGCAGGGCAGAAGTTGCCGGTGAAGAGATGGACGCAGTTGGCACAGCGGTGTTTTTTAGGCCTTATGATGGGGGATATGGAGGGGTCTTTTTGCCAGGCTCGGAATCGGCGGACTGAGTGTGTCAGGTTCATCGTTTACAATGGAATGGAAAAAAGAGGATGTCCTGGCGGGACACCCTCTTTTGGGGAAAAGACTATTACTATTAGTATCCGAATATGTCTTCGAGTTTAAGTTTTTTGACTTTGCCGAACTTGGCGAGGGCGTTGAAGTCCATGTCGGCTTCCTTGCCGAGGCACATGTAGACTTTCTTCTGGCCTTTGATGTACTTGTGGTTGAAGTTAATGACATCCTGCATGGTGACATTGGGATAGGCTTCGAAGAGCATCTTGGCATGGTTTTTCTTGGGGTTGAAGCCCATGCGCTCGTAGTAGAGGTAGCTGTTGATGATGCCCATCTTGGTGGTGCGTGCGGTGCGGATGGCACTGATTTCGGCTTCCTTGGCCATGTTGAAGTTGGCTTCGGCCACAGGCATTTGGTCAAAGAGCTCGTTGAAGGCGTTCATGGCGTCGATGAGTTTGTCGTTCTGGGTGGCGATGATGGCGGCATTGGT
>JAFXMW010000127.1 GCA_017530105.1 Bacteroidales bacterium | reverse complement strand
TATTCACCTGTTTGAAACCAAAGGAGGAAAAGAGTGCTGTGAGCTGCCTCTTACCGTTTTCCTCAGCCGTGGCAAGCATGTTTTCCTCCATCACCAATTCCACCAGTTTGGCACGGGCCGCATTCTTGGTGTTAGCAACCTGATTGGGTTCCCATTTACCCTTCTCGCTAAAAATGCGGGTATCCGAAGGATTGGTAATGATATCCAATATCTGTGCCGTGGGAAGTGTCAGATTAATTACACTGTCGTTCACCACCTCGGTTTCCATTTTCGACAGGTCATAACCCATTCGCACCGTACCCCGCACTATCATAACGATATACTTGCGACCCAAGAACTGTTGCCCCTCGTCCTGCACCATCACCTCGCCGATATAGCTGGCCGTACAGAACTCCGATATCCTCTTCATCTCGGTGATAGTCTGGCCCAGCGACTCATAGCGGTTTTTCCCCTCTTTGTTTCTCTGAAGCACCAACAAAACCGCCACCACTGCAACAAGCGCCAGCAAGATAATAAAAGCCCAACGCTTCCTCGCCTTCACAAAACCCCACACCGCACCCCCAAAGCACTTCAATCCACCCCAACATTTAGTCCAGAAATCCTTTTCCGGCTCTTCCGGCTGTGCGGCATCCTGTCCCCCCTCGGCGGGTTCGCTTTCTTCCGGCGCCTCCACCACGGCAATCTCAGGCAAAGACTCTGGCTGGCTGACATTCTGCAGCTCATCCATCATGTTATCATTGTTTTCCATTCTTTCCCTCCTGTTTAAAAGTTATTTTCACATCCGTAAATCCGTTCTGGCGCAATAGCATCTCCATAAAAACGCCTGCATACAGCCGGGCATCCTTCAAAATCATTTCGGTCAACTCCTTGTCATGCTTCAGTTCCCACTCGCCCTTGGCGACAATAGCTTCGCGCTCCTCGACTTTGTATTCTGAGCGCAGAAACGACACCTTATTGTACAACACCTTAACGTCACCAGGTTTGATGTTGTAGCTCAACATTTCGGGCTGAGGTAGCTCCAGCGACACACTTTTGGTATGTTTTTTCTTGTCCTCGCTTATCCTCACCGACTCGGCGTCAAACTTATCCATATCGATTCCGGCCTTGATTACCGCCCGGATCGAAACAATAATCTTCCTGTCACCAAGAATCTGCCAAGTCTCATCACTGTTACTCACAATTTTCTGCACAGTATACTGAACCGTGCCCAATTCGGCAACCTGTTTAATCTTATGCTGCCAAGCACTTTCTTCTTCACTCTTGTGGCACGACTGCAACAACAGCACAGCCAAAAGCATCCAAAGCCATTGTACCGTTTTTTTCCTCATTTTTTTAACCTCCCCGTTTGTCTTTCAAAATAATACATACTTTTTTTCTTCATTGCACAACGTTAGTGAAAGAAACCCTTACCATTCGATACAACATTATAATCAACGCTTTAGCCCAAAACATGCACTTCCATTTACGTTATGTCACAACTGCAAAGATACAAAAAATATCCCACATACATCTTTTTTTGCCGTTATAAATGGGATTAAATGTTAAAAATCAATCCAGAGAAAAAAATCTTTCTGTCGTTTTACAAAAAAGACGTATTTTTGCCCCATAATCAAAAACAAACACAATTATGGGTATTTTCGACAAAATTCTTGGTAACAAGAACATTACAGACCAAATCAGCAAGCTGGCAGGCAATGCCAACCTCGCCTCCATCATCTCGCAGCTGACCGCCAACAAGGACTTCATGTCCAAACTCTCAGCTGCCAAAGACGAGAACGAAATCCAGCACCTCATCGCCTCCGCCACCGATGCCTTCAAGGACATGAAACTCACCGAGGAGGAAAAGAAAGACCTGGTCAACCAGCTCAAGAATGTCGCCTCAGGGCTGATGGGCAAAAAGTAAGCCTGTTGCTCCTCATCCGCCCGAGAGTGATACCTAAAAGGTCATCCCATGACCTTTTAGTGGTTTTTTATTGACACTATATTTCATACTTTCAACCCCTTACCTCACCACAACCGAACAGAACGGCTCCTCGACGGCCGTCCGTTTGTTTTACACTTTTTCTTCAGTTGTATTACACTTGTTTTACACTTTTAAAGTGTAAAACAAGTGTAGAAAAAGTGAGAAACAAGCGAGGATAGAATGAACCTTCGAGATCGTAGCCGGCGGGAAAGGGCCATGAAACTACAATGCGACCACCTGCTCGAGCCAATGGCGGTCGCAATAGTCGAAGGTGGCAAGGTGCTGGCTGTCGATGTCGAGGACGGCAACAACTTTTCCGTCGCTCCTTACCGGCACTACGATTTCGCTACGCGATGCCGCACTGCAGGCTATGTGTCCGGGGAACTGCTCCACATCGGGTACCACGAGGGTGCGGTTTTGCTGCCATGCCGTGCCACACACACCTTTTCCAATGGGGATGTGCATACATGCCACAGGGCCTTGGAAGGGACCGAGCAGCAGTTCGTCACCCTCAACGCGATAGTAGCCTGTCCACCAGAAACGGAAAGTTTCGTGCAACAGGGCGGCAGTGTTGGCCATACGGGCTATGGAATCGGTTTCGCCGTCGAGGAGCGACTGGATTTGTTTCAAAACAAGGGAGTATTGTTCGGACTTTTGAAGGGTGGCAGTGTCGCGGCCTTTCCGGGCATATTCGAAGAGCGACAACGGGAGATGGCAATAGCCGTCGGGATTGCTGTCGAGGTAGTCCTGATGATAGTCTTCGGCACGGAAAAAGCATTGCAGGGGCAGCACCTCGACCTGTAGGGGGAGAGCATAACGGGCAGCCTCTTGTTGCATGGCGAGACGGATGAAAGGAAGGTCGTCGGGGTCGGAATAGTAGATGCCCGTGCGGTAACGGGTGCCACGGTCTTCGCCCTGCTGGTTGAGACTGGTGGGGTCGACAGCCTTGAAATACATTTCCAACAGGTAGGACAGGCTCACCTGCAAGGGGTCGTAGCGCAGATGGACAGCCTCGGCATGGCCGGTGGTGTCGGTGTAGACTTGTTCGTAGGAGGGGTTGTCGGCATGGCCGTTGGCGAATCCCACCTCGGTGAAGGTGACACCTTGGATTTGTTTAAAGAAATGCTCGGCGCCCCAAAAGCAGCCCGCAGCAAGATAAAGGTCTTTTTCCGTTTGCATGATATGTGATGTGATTAATGCTGGTTTTCGATATGTGGGGGTTGGTTGTCGGTATCGGTTTTGAAATATTCGTTGCACTTGGCTTCGGCCTTGGCGCGGATTTGCGGTGTGATGCTGTCGGAGATTACTTTGACGGCATAGAGGATGGCCAGCAGGTCGTCGACAAAGCCTGTGCCGGGAATGATGTCGGGGATGAGATCGATGGGGAGGATAAAATAGCCGAGGGCGCCGATGATGATGCGTTTGTGGCGGAGGGGGATGGAGGTGTCGGTGAGGGTATAGAAAAGGAGTAGGGCATTGTAGACCACTTTGCGGCCCGCCTTGAGGGCGGCTTTTTTGAGCTTGGAGAAAAAGGACCGGTCGTTGTAGTGGTGGCCATATTGCTCAATATTGACAGGTACAAGATCTTTCGACGACATGATGCTGTTGGTTTGTTTCGAGACGGGAACCCGACAGAGGTTACCGCTCTGTTTGTTGCAAGGGATAACGCGGTTTTGGAGTTTTTATTATGTCTTATGCCGGAGAAGCCGATTGGAAAGTGTTGGCGGCGGGTCAATGTTTTTTGTAATGGGGGTGGTAGGAGCTGATGGTTTCGCGCAGGAACTGACGGGAGAGATGGGTGTAGATCTCTGTGGTGGAGAGGCTTTCGTGGCCAAGCATTTCCTGCACGGCACGGAGGTCGGCGCCGTTCTGCACCAACTCGGTGGCAAAGCTGTGCCGCAGGCTGTGGGGCGAGACGGTTTTGTGAAGTCCGGCCTGCTCGGCGGCTTCTTGGAGGAATTGGAAAACGGCGATGCGCGAAAGATGGTGTCCACGGAGATTGAGGAAGACGTATTTCTCTTCGCCGGGCTGGACGGAGAGTTTGCTGCGCTCGTAGTGGATATAGTCCATGAGCAGTTTCAGGGCATGGGAATTGATGGGCACCCAACGTTCTTTGTTGCCTTTGCCCACCACTTGCAGCATCTGCTCCTCGACGTAGATGTTGGAGAGTTTGAGGTTTACCAACTCGGATACACGTAGCCCGCAGCCGTAGAGGACTTCTACCATGACATAGTTGCGCGAGGGTCCCGGGAGGCTGCGGTTGAAGGTGGACTGTATGGCGTCGATATCGGCATCGCTTAACACATCGGGCAGATGTTTCGGACGCATGGGCATCTCCACCAGTTCAGCGGGGTTTTCGCGTAGCACGTCCTCCATTACCAACATACGGAAGAAAGCCCTCCAGCCCGACAGAAAGCGGCACTGGGTGGTGGAGGATATCTGCAGTTTGTTGATTTCGTTTAGCAACGTGCGCAGATGGTTTGAAGTGAGGTCTTGAGGCTCCAGCCCCTGTTCCTCGGCCCAGCGGCGCAGGTGTGCCACGTCGCGGAGGTAGGCCTGCACCGAGTTGTCGGAGAGGTTGCGCTCGAGCCGCAGGTGCATCTCGAAATCCCTAATGCAACGTTGCCAGTCCATGGTGCTATTTAGTTGTTTGATTCTTTCCGGTCAGGGCATTTGAGACAGTTGAGTGTGGAAATGAAACCGTGGTCAGGAGACATCCTTTTGGCACTTAACTGACACCAAGCCCGAGGGCGAAGAGCAATACTATTTCTTGGATTTGTTGGGGTGCTCTATCTCGTATTGCACTAACCACACGATGAAGTCCCAGAGGTTTTCCTCGTCGGTCATCTTAACGTATTTCGGGTTCATATCCTCACGTTTCTTGTCCCAGTCAATCTTGCCATAATAGGACATGCGGTGACGGATGATAGAGGCAGTACTGGAAAGGTGGCGCGAGGGGTGTGCCGGGTTGCTCAACAAGGGGTGAGGCAAACAGACCGCCAACAGCGAGGCCTCGCGAGTGGTGAGTTCTTTGGCCGAATGGTGGAAATAGTGCTGGGAGGCTGCTTCGCAGCCGTAAATACCGTCACCGAACTCAATGATATTGAGGTAGCACTCCATAATGCGTTTCTTGCCCCAGATTTTCTCAATAAGGATGGCGTAGTAAGCTTCCATCACTTTGCGGACTGGGTTGCGGTAATGTGGCAGGAAACAGTTTTTGGCAGTCTGCTGAGTGATAGTGCTTCCCCCGAATCGGGTGGATTTGTTTTTGTCGAAATTGATATAGGCCTTCTTCATCCGTGAATAAACCAAGCCATGGTGGTACATGTACAGCCCTCCGTCCTCGGCAATGGCCACGGCATTGATAAGGTTGGGCGAGATGTCGTCGATGGACACATAGTCGCGCTCGAAAACTATGGGCCGGTCAGGGTCTTTAACCTGCTCGAAAAAGCGTTGCACCATGAGAGGAGTAATCGGAGGATTGAAAAGTGCACAGAAAAGTACCTGGACAATGGTAATGGCGAACACCGACACGATGCTCACCCAAATAACACGCCACACTTTACCGAAAAAGCCCAATTGTTTCCACCGTTTAAGACCTCTGTGTTTGCGTGATTTATGTTGTTTTTTTCTCTTTGCCATTACACTAACAATTGTTATAATTGTTTTTGCAAAAGTACTATTTTTTTGTCATTTAGAAAAAAAAATGTATATTTGTAAAATCTTTTCATCGAAAGAAAAACAATTAAATAACTTAAAAACAACATAATATGGTAAAAGTAGCAATCAACGGTTTCGGCCGTATCGGAAGAATGTCCTTCCGCGCCATGCTGGACCATCCCGAACTGGACATCGTGGCTGTAAATGACCTCACAAGTGCAGACACCCTCGCATACCTGTTTAAATACGATTCGGTACACGACAACTTCGAAGGCGAAGTGCACGCTGAAGGCGATTGCATTGTGGTGAACGGCAAGAAAGTGAAGATTTATGCCGAGCGTGACCCCCAGAACCTTCCCTGGAAAGAACTGGGTGTTGACATCGTTGTCGAGTCAACCGGTCTGTTCAAGAAACGCGACCAGATGATGAAGCACATTATCGCCGGTGCCAAGAAGGTTATTTTGACTGTTCCCGCCAGCAAGGCCGACGATGTGGACGCCACCATCGTGATGGGCGTAAACGACAATGTGTTGACCAAAGAGATGCAACTCGTTTCCAACGCCAGCTGCACCACCAACTGCTTGGCTCCTGTTGCCAAGGTGCTGAACGACAAATTCGGTATCAAACGCGGTTTGATGAACACCATCCACAGTTACACCAATGACCAGAAGATTCTGGACCAGCCCCACAGCGACCTGCGCCGTGCCCGTGCCGCCGCCATTTCTATCATCCCCACTTCGAGCGGTGCCGCCAAGGCTGTTGGCCTGGTAATTCCCGAGATGAAGGGTAAACTGGACGGTTTCGCCATGCGCGTGCCCACTCCCGACGGTTCGGTTGTGGACTTGACCGCTGAGCTGAACTGCACAGTGACCAAGGAGGAAATCAACGCCGCCATCAAGGAGGCCGCCGAAGGCCCGATGAAGGGTGTTCTGCAGTATGTTGAAGACCCCATCGTCAGCGTTGACATCATCGACAACACCCACAGTTCCATCTTCGACAGCCTGCTCACCCAGGTGATGGACGGTAACTTTGTGAAGGTTGTCAGCTGGTATGACAATGAGAAGGGTTACAGCACCCGCGTGGGCGATTTGGCTGCCAAACTGGCCACCCTGCTGTAATACTCTGTATTAACAACAAATGATTGTTGAGAGTTGAAAGTTGGAAGTGAACTGATTTGCTTCAACTTTCAACTCTTGATTTTTCATTATTCACTTGCTATTATTAATCAACAACTCACCTAATACACTATGCTACTAAAAGATAAAGTGGCCATTATTACCGGAGCCACGCGCGGCATAGGCCGTGCCATAGCCTTGAGGTTTGCCCAGGAAGGCTGCAACATTGCTTTTTGCGGCCGCAGCCGCAGCGAACAGATGATTGCCGTGGAGCAAGAGCTTCAGGCCTTTGGCATACAGGCAAAAGGGTATGCCGCCGATGTATCACATTTGGAGAGTTCGCAACAGTTTGTCAACGATGCCGTGGCTGACTTCGGACACATCGACATACTCATCAACAACGCCGGAATAACCGATGACGCCGCAATCAAACGCATGACCGAAGCACAATGGGACAATGTGCTGAACAACGACCTGAAATCGGTGTTTTGCATGACAAAAGCCGTGCAGCCTTACATGTGGAAACAGGGGTTTGGCAGTATTGTCAACATCAGTTCGGTTGTGGGCATTGGAGGCAATGTGAACCAAGCCAACTATGCCGCTGCCAAGGCAGGTATCATAGGTTTCACCAAGACGGCTGTGAAGGAGATGGGAGCACGTAATATTCGTATCAACGTCGTAGCACCTGGCTTTATTGCCACCGAGATGACGGGTGATGTTCCCGAACAATTGAAGACTTATTGGCAGACACGTATCCCCCTGCGCCGTCCGGGCCGACCGGAGGAGGTGGCGAATGCCTGTCTGTACTATGCCTCGGAGTTGGGCAGCTACAACACGGGCGATGTGATGCACCTGTGTGGCGGGATGGAGGATGCCTGACCGCCCAAACATCATTCTGTTGAGAAAGGGTTTTGGTCTCTCTTTCAACAGACTAATATAAATTGCATGTTACAAGTTATGAAAAAGTTAAGATTTGCCTTTGTGTTACTGGCAACAGTAATGGCTTTGGGGTGCAACAACCCCACATCGACTGAGCAAAAAAAGGATACCTATGCTTATACTGACGATTATCAACGTACTGTCGACGTGCCCGCCTCCCCTACCCGTATTGTCAGCACTTCGCCTGCAGTGACAGAAATCATCTATGCCTTGGGGGCTGAGGAATTACTGGTGGGACGCACCGACTTCTGTGTTTACCCTCCCGAGGCACAAAACATTCAAAGTATTGGCGGAATTAGCAACCTGAATGTGGAGAAGATTGTGTCGCTTAATCCCGATTTGGTAATCAGCGGCTCGATGATACCGCAAAAGAGTTCGCAACAACTGGAGCAGATGGGTGTTCCTATCGTGTGCGTGATAGAGAAGCAGCAAATGGAAGGCCTGTACGAGAATATCAGCAAGATAGGTATGCTGGTGGGACGAAAAGACCAGGCAGACAGCCTCAATGAGCTGATGAGAGACAGGCTATCGGCTTTGAACGAGGAATTGGGCGAAATAAAACAAACGCCCAAAAGTGTGTATTATGTCGTTGGATTCGGTGCTTCGGGGAATTTCACTGCCGGGGGCACGTCGTTTATCAATGACATCATCACCCTTGCAGGGGGAAAGAACATAGCCAGCGACATTAAGGGTTGGAGTTACAGCCTGGAAGCCTTAATGCAGGCCGACCCAGAATATATCATGATACGCCGCGAGGATTCGGCATCATTCTGCCGCACGTCACCCTACAACAAACTGAGCGCAGTGAAAGAGGGGCGCGTCATAGCCCTTGAAAGCGGGACAATAGACCTTCAGGTGCCGCGTAACTTGGATGCCATACGTGTCATCAGCAAGCGGCTCCACAACTGATTAGCGACCAGTCTTGATGTAACGGATGGCTCTGTCGAGTTGATTGTCAATACCCTCATCTAACCTACGGCTATTATAGCGTACCTCGATGTCGGGTTGTACACCTATGCCTTCCACATCGTTAAAGTCCTTGTCAACCATGTGAAAGGTGCTGGTATAGATATAGTAGCTAAAAATCCCTGCATAGGGGTCGGGTCCGTCTTTAAAGTAATCGTAGTCGCCAAAACATCCATTGTAGAAAAGATCATGGTAGATATTGGTGCTGCCACCGGAATAGAGTCCACCAATGGCGCCGTAAGTGCGTTCCCCGATAAAGACCCCATTGGGGAGGGATTTGATAAGCATAGTGGCAATTTCGGCACAGCTGACCGAGGTGATATCGGCCAAGACCACAATGGGCTTTGCTGTTTTTAGATGCTGGTTGGGGCAACCTACAACACTCTCCGACCAAGCACTGTAGTCCAACCGTCCGAAACCTTCTTTCACACGGGTATAGCCCACGACCGTGGGAGACTGTGTGAGGGAACCGATGATAGGCTCCAAGTCGGCCACACTGCCGCCACCGTTACCGCGCAAATCAAAGATAATGCCAATGACAGAATCGTTGTTGGCATAGCTGGCTTCGGAGGTCATGCCTTCGAAATAGCGGGGACCGAAGAATTTTTTAGCAGGTTCCTGAGCGGTGACATAGCCTGGGATTTGATTGCCATATATCATGTAGTTGGTATACATCTGTAGCATGTAAAAATTGGTGAAACGGAAATAGGCTATCATTTCAC
This sequence comes from Bacteroidales bacterium, assembly GCA_017530105.1. Taxonomy (GTDB): domain Bacteria; phylum Bacteroidota; class Bacteroidia; order Bacteroidales; family P3; genus Colimorpha. The sequence goes on along the minus strand of JAFXMW010000127.1, from coordinate 12,597 downwards.
CTTCGTTTTGACCAGGTATCAAACATGTATAGGTGCCAGGAATATTATAGTCATCGTCTGGATTGTAACCGAAATAGGTGCCGGGGATTGCTTTCTTTTGCAAGATTGCCAACTGCTTGCTACGCTCCCATGTAGAATTGGTTTCGTGTTGGTAATTATTTGTGCCAGGACTTACCCAGGCTTCGCATTGCCCACGGGGTAATCCCTTGGGAGCATAGAAACGGCCTGTGAGGTGATGGTCGAGAAGTCCTTCAAAGAGCCCATTATATGCATTCCAATATTCATTGATGGTGACAGGATTGTTTGCCGGACGGGCATCAAAGGCCGCAAAGATGGGGCGATACTCGTCATAACGTGCATCCCAGTCAACGGTGTCACGGTCCCAGAATACATAGCCCTGGTCCATGCCTTGCCACACCATCTCGAATTGCTGCAGGTAGGTTTTGCAAGTGAATTTGTTAGGGTTGACAAAACTATCGAGAGGCTCCTTGCGGCATGACACAAAACAGAGAACCATTATCAACAATATTCCAAAAAAGTTAAGTCTCTTCATTTTCGAACTTTTAATATGTGATGATTATTTGTAAAATAGACATTTAGTAAACACTGATTACCTTCAATTCATTAAAGCCAATAGTTCAATCCGGCTTGTATGGCAAAGGTGGTATTGTAACGTGGGTTGAGATTGCGCATATAGGGTTTCTGGATGTCTTCAATACCGTAGTACCACCTGACTTCCACCCCCAATTCTATGCAGTTGATTATCTTTCCACTGATTCCTGCTCCCCAGGTAAAGCCCTTGTCAATGCGGTTGTCGCGTTTGTCGCTGAACTCGATATCCTCGTCGAAATGACATTCACGGTCGTTGGAAAAGGAGTATGTGACGCCTTTTCTATGGCTACGTAACCAATAGCCACCATATACTCCCCCAAAAGCATGAACCTTGACTGTTCGGCCAACACTCAGCTTCATTTCAACGGGGACATTAATATAGTCGTTGGTAGTGGTAGTAGGGAGAGAGTAACGAGTGGAATGGTATTGGAACACATGATCCATGTGATAGTTTTTTTGAATCATCACGGCTCCAATGTTGAAAGAAAGCCACGACAGCGGAGCATAGCCGATATGCAAACCATAGACCGGACCCACGCGGTATTTGTCGAATTTCATGTCGGTCATGTACACCATGTCAACAATGTGGTAATTGCGGTCTATTCCAGCAGTCAGACCGATGTTCCAGTGCCGTGTACGGGGAGGTGTCTGAACAGGTTCAGAGGTCTGTGCCACGAGGCAAGTGGGTGCTGCCAGCAATAGCATACACATGATGCCTTGCAAAATAAAAACTTTTGAAAATTGAAATATCTTCATTGTATCCGTAGAATTGACGAGTTTCTTATGGATTAATTACATCTAAACAAACGATTAATTGCCTTTTCGAAGGAACTCCAGTGCAGCTTCCAGCTGGGTGTCTACACCGGCAGCAAGTTTGTCTGCATCGTAGAGGACTTTAATGTCAGGCTGTACCCCTACACCTTCAAGGCTCTGGTATTCATTTGTCACCAAGTCGAAAGTACTGCTGTAAACATAGTAGGCGTAACTATTGGGGTCACGAGGCCGCTTTTCAGAACTTAACAGTAAATCCTGATCACCAAAGCATCCTGTATAATATACATTAAAGGCGCGGTCAGTATTAGCAACCAGCGGACAAGTGGCGCCATAAGTACGCTCACCTACCACAGTACCATTAGGAATAGACTTAATAGCCTGGGCAGAAAGTTCAGCACTACTTACCGTATTAATATCCACCAGAGCAACGATAGGCTTAGCCTGTTTGATATAGTTTTTGGGACAGTCAAACACCACTGGCACCCAACTGCTGTAATCCAAGCGGCCATATCCCTCTTTGAAACGGGAATAGCCGTGTTGGTAATTCTTCTGCAACAAAGAAACAACAGCAGGACTGATGTCAGTTATATAGCCACCTCCATTATTGCGCACATCAAGGATGATAGCCTCGACATCATCGCGGTTGACAGCACCGTTTGTAACACCCTCGGCATATTGGTCACCGTAAAAGGCACGAAACGGAGCCTCAGCCTTATCCTTGTTAGCAAAATTGGCCTTGCTCATTGTATCAATTGAGAAAGATGAGAAACGCAGATAAGCAATATACTTGCCGGCAGTCTTTCCCGGGAGGAGACAGTAAGCACTGTTCACAAAATTGTTATTACCAACATAATAGCACGTAAAATCAAGTATACCTGGCTGTTTTTGTAAGATATTGAGTTGTGCCATCTCATCAGTCTCATGGCTATATGAATTGCTCGCTGCACGAATGCCAATTCGGTATTTTCCATTGGGATTCCACAGTAACAGCGTCATGTGATGGTCCAACAGTCCATTCACCACCCCACGCCAAGCATTCAAATACTCTGCCGAGTCTGCCCCATGAGCATCAAAAGATTCAAATATGGGATGATACTTCGCATATCTCGCTTCCCAGTCCACAGTATCACGCGACCAAAAAACGTATGTATTGTTAATCCCCTGCCATATCGTCTCGAATTGTTCCACATAACTCTTGCAGGTTCGTGTGTTGGGGTTTTGAAGGTCAAAACCCTCCTTGCGACATGAAACCATCAACATCGCGACAGCCACACCCACGACAAAAAATTTCCTGTAATTATTCATGATAAAAAAAAAAATATTATGCTTGTTGTAAATGTATTTTTCTATTCTTTTTAATGCAATAATTCCTCGCCACTAAAACTTATACGCCAAACCCAACTGAAGAGTAGTGGTTGTATTATAACGCGGGTTCATATTGAGCATATAATTCTTCTGCATGTCAGTCAATGCGTAATACAAATGCATTTCAAAGCTTATATCAAAGTGGTTCCAGCAGAGGAAACTCAGACCCAACCCATAGGCCATTCCCGCATCAAAACGGTTATCACGTACCTTATTGAATTCGTATGGTGCATTGAACTCCCCTTCACTACCTAAGACTGGGAGCGAGCCACCCGAGCGATGCCCGTCAATCCAATAGCCGATATATCCGCCAAAGTACGCATGGAAACGCGCCTTACCTCCAAAAGAGAAATCCAGTACTACCGGCAGATTGACATACCTGTTTACCGAATTCGTCCCAAACGATGCCGAGTCGAGAGTCGTCTCACCATTGTTGGTAGACTCATAATAGACATAATGTAACAGAGTATTATTTTTCTGCGTCAATGCCAAGTCAGCACGCACCGCCAACCACTTTCTCAATCCGTATGTCACGTCAATGCCCAAGGTATTCCCGAAAGCGGGAGCATATTGCACATTGGTCATATAACCCACATAAGTACTGAGTGTATTTAATGTAATCCCTCCATACACACCTACTTCCCAACCAAAGGGATTGTAACATGAAACTGTCGTGTCCGTCCTTGCTGAACGTTCAGCCGATTCCACTGTCTGCGCCGACACCATTCCAGCCCCTGCAAGTACAACCACAAAAAAAACAAAAAACCTTCTCATGACAAATTGTATATTATACAAAATGAAGTGAGCCGCACCAGTAGGTGTGGCTCACTTCGAAACTAAATGTTATTCTGCATCGCTGATGAAAGGATACTTGTAGTCGTAAGCGGCATCGAAAGTCTCCTTGATAGCCTGCGGACTGGTCCAGCGGATAAGGTTCAGGTACGAACCCGCCTTGTCGTTGGTGCCACTGGCACGTGCACCGCCAAAGGGCTGCTGACCTACCACTGCCCCGGTGGGCTTGTCGTTGTAGTAGATATTGCCAGCTGCATACTTCAAGATGTCGGCACCTTTTGACAGAGCTTTGCGGTCGGTGGCAAAGATGGCACCCGTCAGAGCGTAAGGCGAAGTCTCGTTGCACAAGCGCAGAGTCTCCTCATACTTGGCATCCTCATAGACATAGACGGTGATGATGGGTCCGAAAATCTCCTCGCACATGGATTTGTACTTCGGATCTTTGGCCAGAATGACCGTGGGCTGGATGAACCATCCCTTGCTCTTGTCGCCCGTGCCGCCAAAAACTATTTCTGCATCTTTGCTCTTCTTGGCATGTTCGATATAACGCATACAGTTGTCGAAAGAAGCCTCGTCAATCACGGCATTGACGAAAGCACTGAAATCGCGCACATCGCCCACCTTGATTTCGTCAAGCATCTTGCCGATAGCTTTCTCTACCTTAGGCCACATACTCTTGGGCACATAAGCACGGGAAGCTGCAGAGCATTTCTGCCCCTGGAACTCGAAAGCACCGCGCACAATGGCTGTAGCCACCTGATTGGCATCCGCCGACTTGTGGACAAAGATGAAATCCTTGCCACCCGTCTCACCCACAATCTTAGGATAGGTGCGATAGTTGGCAATATTGTCGCCTATGGACTTCCAGAAGCTGTTGAATGTGCCAGTGGAACCGGTGAAATGGACACCAGCCAGATTGGGGTCGGCAAAAGCCACCTTGCCAATCAGCGAGCCACTGCCGGGCAGGAAGTTCACCACACCGTCGGGCAAACCGGCCTCTTTGTAAATCTTCATCAACAGGTAGTTCGACAGCATGGCAGTGGTGCTGGGTTTCCAAATGCAGGTGTTACCCATCAACACAGGTGACAGGCACAGATTGCTGGCAATGGAAGTGAAATTGAAAGGAGTGATGGCGAAAACAAAACCCTCCAAGGGGCGGTAAGTGACATAGTTCAGCGTACCCTTGTCGCTGCAAGGCTGGTCGCTGTAAATCTGTGAGGCATAATAAGCATTGTAGCGCAGAAAGTCCACCAACTCGCAAGCCGAGTCAATCTCTGCCTGCATAGTGGTCTTGCCCTGGCCCAGCATTGTGGCTGCGTTGATCAGCCAACGGTACTTGCCGCTGATAAGGGTGGCAATCTTCAGCATCACGCTGGCACGCTCAATCCACGGGGTATTGGCCCACTCTTCATGAGCCTTCATCGAGGCGGCGATGGCGGCCTGAACCTCTTTCTCTCCCACCTTGTAGTACTTGGCCAGGACATGCTTGTTGTCAGTAGGCATGACAATCTCACCCATCTCGGCGGTCTTCACCTCCTTGCCTCCAATCACGGGGCAGATAGTGGTGGTTTTCTTGTACAGGTCTTCAAGAGCCTTGCGGATTTCCTTACGCTCGGGACTGCCGGGCTTGTAACCGAGAACGGGTTCGTTCTCCGGCTTGGGGAATGTAAAAATGCTGTTGTTCATACGAATTTATAATAGAATTTAACTGTTTATAATCCTAAAAAAGATTTGCAAATATACGATTTTTTTTCAATATGCAAAAAAAAATGTATTTTTGCACTTTGAAAACAATATCTAAATTACAAATATCTAAGGACATGAAAAGATTAAGTATCATCATGATGTGTGTTGCCGCCATGGTCTTTGCCTCCTGTGGCAGCACAGGCAGCACCAGTGTCGACAGTGCCGCCAAGACCTCGGGGCGCAACACTGCCAACGCCATTATCACCCTTTACAATTCCTATCGCAACACGGGCACCGTCAGCCTCAGCAACCCCACCGACCTCACCGCCGCACTCATGCTTGCCACCGGCTACTCCAACATGCGCTCCAACAAAGGCAACACCCAATACTACAAAGCTTTTGCCTCTGGCATGGTCGCTGCCGGCTCCGGACTGATAACGTCTGCCAATGTGGACAACATCATCAACACCATGAACAACCTCACTGGACTCAACGTCAACGCCTCCACCGTGTCCAACAGCGTAGGCACAGCCACTGCCATCGTCCAGCTATTACAAGCCTTAGGTACCCCTGCCGCCAACTAACCTATGGCTATTCATGTAACAGGCGGGACACGCAATGAGCGTGTCCCGCCTGTTACTATTCCACTCATCATTCATCATTCCACCACCACGCGGAGGGTGGACTGGCCTTGAGGCGACGAGAGGGTGGCCGTGTACACCCCTGCGGGCATCCCGCCAACTTGCAGGGTAAAGCGATGGCTATGGACAGCCATGTGCAGCACCTCACGCCCTGTGCCGTCGTGCAACGTCAGCGTCACGCCCTGCAACACCACCCCGGGGTCAATCACCACATAGGGCAGCCGTCCGCCCGTGGCGGGGTTGGGCACTATGGCAAAGGGCAGCGCCATCTCTATGGGGGCTACGCCTATGGGCTGCCGATGCGTGGTGTCCGGCATGCTGTCGCCCGTGTAGAAGAACACCGGTTCGCTCCACTCTGTCCACATCACCGTGTCATGCACCGGGCAACGGTGGTGGCAGCGGGCTCGCAGGCGCGCTTGATAATAAATGTCTTCGCTCAGAGTCCTGTCAAACAACTCCACAAACCTCTCTTGGGCCTCCACCACGCACAGGCTGTCAACCGGTGCATCATACGGGCCGTAAGCCAATTGGTACAATTCATGCTCCTCGGCAGTGTCCCACAACAGGGTGGGATTCCCCGCGTACATCCCTGCAAAAGCCAGCCCCTCCACCTCCGGACAGCTGAAACTGTCAGTGTCGGGAATTGAAAGGATGGGACAGTAAGGGTAATAATATCCACCCTGACTTTTTTGGGAAGTTGATTCCCATACCGAGCCATCATCATGCAACGAGTATACAAATAGATTTTTCGCGTTAGTATCTGAGCGCGGAACAATTTCGCTGCACGTAAATAATGGAATCCAAACACCTCCTTCCCCTGCAGGGTTACACAATACCTTTATCTTAAATCCAATGCCAAATGTATCTGTTACAATTATTGGAGTGTCGAAATAAAAGGCATATGCATCGATAACAGTATCCAACAAACCGCATTTCGATTCATGGTGTAACGCAATATGGTAGTTATACGGCATTCCACGAACTACATAGTTGGCGGACTGATGGATATGGGGGTGGTCATAGTCGTTGCTGTCGAATGTTAACAGCACACCAAACAAAGTGTCGTGGGTAGCAGTGTCCCATGGGAAGCTGTAAGGCAATGCAACACCTGTGATTGTTGCCTCCCCTGTGTTCGGCGTATATCCTATTGCATTTACAAGTGTATAATGAAATTTATTTAATGCCGAATCCCATAAGTGCTGATTATATGTAATTATATAAAAACCTCGATTAAAAATATTTCCAATATAGTCATTACAAGCAGAATCAAAACATAATACTGGATAATTGGCAGAGAAAGGATACACCGTATCCTGTGCTTTCACCGCACTGATTCCCGCTATAAACAACAGGACTAAAACTAATGTCTTTTTTCTCATGGCTTGAAAGATTTATGGGGTTGAACAACCGGGCAATATCGCACCGTCAGGCTCGTTTGAATTTCCTGGATGAAACTGAGCATTATCCGGAGGTTGATAATAATTGTAATTGTCCTTATCGCAATTCTCCAAATCAATATTTTGGTCATAATTGAGTTTTTTTTAAGTTAATCATTATACTTTAATAATTATCTATATACCATGTTTTTGTAACAATGTACACAAACGCTGGCATCAGATTAATTGTAATGCAAATATACAAAAAAAAGAAATACAGAAACAAAAAATCAACGCCTGACTTTTTTTTCAATATCATTTAACCCAAATCGGTCATTAGGACGACTGTTGAGACTGACAAAAAACAGGGGTTGCGGAAGTTTATGGTTATGTCTTCTGCAACCCCTAGGGAGTTAATTGACTATATGCTTGCAATGTGGGCTGCTTACGCATGGCTCGAAGTTGTCGCCATGCGTAAGTTCCCTGAAAGGTCTATTGAAAGACCCCTTTTTTGATGCCTACCAACCAGAGTCCCATCCACTGCCACCGAAAAGGGTGTTGTCTTCGGTCCAGTTCTCCTGGTTCTGGTCGTTGTAATCCTCGATTTCGTCGTTTTGGGAGAGGCGTAAATCGCCCGATGAACCTTCGAAACCTTGTTCTATTTGGAAATCCACCACTTTCACGACGGGTGCTGCATATTGTTTATTCTCTTTCATGGCTTAGTTGATTTGAATGGTTGGGAGGGAATACATGTGGTTGCGCTCTATTGTCTGGGCGGTGGTGAAACTTCTGGTCTTTGCGAAGAGCTCCGCGCCGTCGGCGTCATAGCCTATGACGGTGAGTCGTTTCACGGAGCGCACGGTCACCGGCACACAGAAGGTGATGCTTCCGCCTGCGGGGACGGTCACTGTGGATGCGCCGTCGGTTTGCATGGCGAAGTTCATCTCGCAGCTATACTTGATGTCCTGGTCGCCCTCTATCTGTCCCACGTCGCCCATGGGGACTGTGGGACCCTGTGACGCCCATTGGGTGGTGACGGTGATGCCGTTAAGCACGACGGGGGGAATGGCCTCATCGCCGTAGGTTATCATTTTGACGGTGGCCACAGCGGTTGCCGTTGCGTTTGCCAGGGTGACTTTCATGCCGCCGGTGAGATGGTCGAAAAGCAGTTTGTCACTGCCGGCTTCGGCCGTGGACGCCATGGGGAAGACTACCTCATGGCCATTGTCCGTGAAATTGACGGCAAGGCTGCTGATGGTTACCGTGCCCGTCGTGTTGTTGTTGACGACGGTGATGTCATTCCCGCCAGACTGCAGGTCCGCCGGGTAGATGGCATACAGTGCGCTGTTGAGCTCGGCGGTGTTGGCAAGATAGAAACCGTCGTCGTCGCTGGCTATGCTGTAGACGGCGCCATTGAGGTTAACGGTTTCGCCAACTATCCATGTGGCACCGTTCACTTGTGCGGGATCCACCCACACCTTGCTATTATCGGCCATGCTCTCGGCAAAGATGCTGATGCGGCTGTTGTCTTTCTTGCAGCCGAAGGCAAACAGCAGGCAAAGAGGCAGGATGAGAATTATTGTTCTTTTCATGATATGTTCAATGCTTTATTTTACTACTATTTTTTGGGTTTTCATGTCTTTGCCAAGGAGGCGGAGGAGATAGACACCGCTGCGGACAATGCCCAGGGTGGCGCGGTCGGCAGTGAGGGCGCCGTCGAGCTGCAAGGCGGAGAGTTGCCGGCCGGTTACGTCAAAGACCTGTAGCTCGCCCTCGCCACTGACGACGATGCTGTTGCCGTTCTGGTAGGCAAAGATGTCGCCTTCACTGGAAGGTCTGAGCCTGACGAGGAGGCGGTCGCCATCGTTGCCGTTGGAGGTGAAGGTGTAGGCGTGCTGGCGCAGGAGGTCGATGTCGCGGCCTGCGAGACGGTCTATCAGGTGGCAGTAGGCTATAGAGGGGATGACGTTGAAAGAAATGGTGTATTCGCCTGGGGCGGCATGGAGCTTCAGCGGGAAGGCATCGGTGGTGCCGTCGAGGTTGGCGATGGCATAGTCGGTGCTTTCCTGGGGGATGCTGAGAGAGGGAGCCCCGGTGTTGAGGTGCGACACCTTGCGCAGGCCTTCGCCACGGGCGAAGAGGGCGTATGCCACATCGGTGTAGTCAAGTCCCGTGAGGGTGAATTGCAGCCCTTTGTTGTCGGTGCCTTTAGCACCCTCGGTGGGGGCAGAGTTATTGTTGCTGAATGGCAGGACCGCTTGTCCGTCGCCGCTCATCTGGACGAGCACGCCCTGGCCGATGCCGATGGGGTCGGAGTCCTGGTGTGCAAGCCAGGTGCCGTTGGGCTCGAGCGAGTAGTAGCCGGTGGTGAGGTTGGCGGCGGGGAAAGCCACGCCCTTATAGATGGCATGGGGATAGGGGTTTCCGATGAGGTTGAAGCCCTTGAGGTTGTCGTCGGGGCATGAGCCGGTGAGGGTGTAGGAGTAGTTGTCGCTGTTGGAGGTGCCAGTGAAGGTGAGGGTGGCATCGGTGGTGCGGCGGTAGATATAGCCACGGCCGGGGTCGAAGGCGGAGAAGCCTTCGGCGGTGCCGTCGCTGGCTTTCTGATTCTCCCAGGTGCCGTCGGCTTCGTTGTAGCGGAAGAGGTCGTAGTCGGCATCGAGGAGGCCGGTGACATTGGCGACATCAAGCGTGGTTTCACCGTCGTCGTGGGTGGGTGCGGCAATGGCATACCACTGGTCGGCCAAGACGTTGACTGCTGGCAGCGCTGTGGTGAAGAAGGCACTCTCGCTCCATTCGGTAGCGCCCCCGTTGCCATCGCAGTTGACGCCCTGCACTTGCCACTCGTAAAGGGTGCTTGCCGTCAGCCCGTCGATGTCGAGGGTGTTGTCTGTTACAGTAACAGTCTGCCACTCGCCCGCTGGAATAGGATTATCAATATAGATGCCGAAATCGTCGACCAGCAGGGCATACTGGTCGGGGCAGTCAAAATGGCGGATGGCGATATAGCCAAGCTGACCGTTGTAGCTGCTCAGGTCGGCGGTATATTCCGTATACTCGTATGGAGCCGTGGTTTCGTTAATCAGAGTGGTTGTGAAGTCGGCAACATCGTTGCCAGTAGTGGAGAGGTAGATGGCAAAATTGTCCGGATAAGAGGAGCGGTAACTTCTCAGCCAAACTTTCATGGTGCCTTGCAGCGGTCGCTGGGGGGTAACAAGCCAGTTGTCGGGATTAAGTGGAGCGTCTCCCACATTATCGTAACTAAGCGAAACAAGGGCGTTATCTCCACTATGGCTACTAGATGTTCTAACCCATCCTTTTCCGTCACCGTCGGCATCAATTGAAACCCAAATGCCATCCAGGTCACCTTCGAAATCCTCGAAGAAAGGAACAGCTGATTCGCCAGCGGTACGATAGCGGATGTTGTAGCCCTCCTGATAGCCTGTCCATGAGAGGGTGGCACCGTCTGACAAGATGTCGGTGGAACTAAACGCTGTCGGCACAGCACATGCCGACGGAGTGGTAAAGATGGAGTGGCACCACTGGCTGTTGTTTCCATCATCGCACACAGCCTGCACCTCCACCTCATACATGGTTTCGTCATCGAGACCGTTGATGGTGTATGGCGAAGTTACATTTTCAACCAAAGTCCACGGTTCGTCTTCGGTAACGGAGCCTGAGGAGGGTGCAACAGTGGTGATGTTGACATCAACCCTGTCGTTGCCGTAATCGCCAAGAGTAACGGTGAATTCATATACCTTGCCGCCTTCAAACTGATAGTTGTCCTGACGGCCGCTAACACTACCGTTTGCAGAGGCAATCCACATTCGGTCGCCAGGAGTCGGGTTGGTGATGCACCAGTCGTAAGTGCCGGCAGGGATTGTGATGGAAACGCTGCTGTTTAATACGATGTTTTGTGTGGTGAGAGAACCGTCGGCATTTTCTGGAATCTTGTATTCGAATTGGGAGTAGATTTCATCCGATACATCGTCTCCTCTATTGAAAGGACCTGTTTCAGGAAGGATGTTTCCGTAGGCGGTGGCATCACTGTCGAGCAGCATTTGGTATCCAGTGCCGTCTCCCCACACATCGCCGACAGTGAGGACAACGGTGGCATCGGTGGAGACGGGAAGACGCCGATACTTTACATTGTAGGCATCGGATGTCCCCTGCCAGCTGACGACAGCCGAAGTGGGCGTAATGTCGGCGACACTGATGTCGGTCGGGGTAGGGCATGGGGGAGGCGTAGTGAATGAGGAAAGGTCAGACCATGTGCTCACGGAGCCGCTGCCGCACACGGCCTGCACCTGCCATTCGAAAGCGACTTCGCGAGCGAGGTTGTGCAGGACGAAGCTGTTTGTGGAGACGGTGGACTCCGTCCAAGCGTCAGATCCAGCTGTCCGATAGCGCACATTGTAGTTGTCGGAGTAACCAGTCCAGGTCAATGTGGCGGAAACGGCATCGGAAGTGGAGCTTTCCGAGCTTGTAACTGTGGCTGTCAGGTTGGTGGGGACCGGGCAGGGGAAGTTGGTACAGACGATAACCAGGTCGTCGATACCCACACCACCGCCATTGTAGGAGTTGTCCACTTCGAAAGCGATTGCTGTGGCATTGACTGGCAGATTGAGTTCCCCCAAAGTCCAGTTTGCAAAATCGTTATAACCACTAACTTGGAAATAGCCAAGCCAGTTCCATGAACTGGAACTGGGTGTGCGATAGTAAACATTCAACACATCCACATAGTAGTTGTTTCTAACGGGATGGATATGCTTGAAGCTAAGTTGTGCCGAGGTTATCCCCAAAGGGAATGTAGGCAGCTGGCAAACTAGCTTGACACCTCTGGGATAGTTTGGATTGGCGAACACGCAATAGGAGCCCTCAGAGGGAGAAGGATTGTACTGGGTGGCCTGCCATGAGTTGCCGCCGCCCTCATTGTACCATCCCGTAGGCAGAAATTGAGAGCCTGCCACAGGAGTGTTAAAGTCTTCGCTAAACAATACTATTTGCGCCCTCGCCGCCCATGGGGAGAGGAAGCACAACAGGATTACAATTAATAAAGTTTTTCGTTTCATTGTGTATAAATTAAATCAGTAAAATAATTTGCTTTATCATGTGTAAATGTTAATGAGTGGCTACATTTGCTATCATTCAATCCGTGTTGGAGTAGTGTGCTACAATATTTTATATAAAATGCAAAAATACAACTTTTTTGGTCTATAGGTCAAATTGCAGGATAAAATCCTCTGAAACGCCAGTGTTTATTGGCGGTTTTGTGAATCAAGGAGCTTGAGACAAATTTTAACAAATAAAAATCGCCAATGGGTCAATTTGCAGGATAAAATCTTCCGATT
>JAFXMW010000126.1 GCA_017530105.1 Bacteroidales bacterium | reverse complement strand
TATATCACATATATATCACATATATATCCAAAGCATATAGAAGTGAAACAAAACCAACCTTTAACCGAAGGAAAACTATTATAAAATTTTTGAACATGCACCGAAGGAGGGACAACAGAAACGGGATGCCAAGGCTGCAGAAGAACATGTTACCACCTGGCAATAAAAAAGGGAGCAGCCTTATTGGGGCCGCTCCCTATTAACACATTAAACAAAAATCACTTTTGCGGAGTGCCGGGATACTGGAACGAACCGTCTATCGAGACCGAGAAAGGAACCAAACGGGGTTGGCCAGCCTCGGCGGCAGCAATGTCGAGCATGGTGCCACTACCCGACAGGGTTACTGTCTGGGCGTTGATGTCGATGGCAGTGATACTGACGTCGTAGGTGCATCCAGCCGTAGGCACGGTCAAATAGGGAGGAATGGTACCCTGTGAAGTTTCGATAAAGTCGCTTTCGCTGGCATAGAAGAAGCTCTGGATGCCATCGTTGATAGTTTGGTTGCCGGTACGCGGGAGGATGTAGGTGACAAAAGCAGGGCCAGACTCGCCGATATAGACAGCAAGGTTGAAGAGGTTGTCGCTTTGACCCATGCTCACGAGGGCAATACCGTTATAGGGAGTACCGTCCATAACAACAGTTGCAGTGAATTGGCCCGGGGTCTCACCGCCGCCGCCCGAGGTGTCGGGGTCGGAACCGACGGCCTTGAAGTAGGCAGTGTAGGTCACATTGCCGTTGACAGTGATGTTGCGGGGGTTATCGGTGTTTCCGTCGTTCCAACGGTCGAACTGGTAGCCGATTTCAGGAGTACCCCAGATACGGACGTTTTCACCAGCATCATACTGGCCGCCACCGTACGCTTTGCCCATCTGGTCGTTGGCCGAAGTGACAGTTACGGTGTACTTTCCAGCTGTGATGTTTTCTCTTTCGCATGAGACAAGTGCCATGCCTGCCAGCAGTGTTACGCATAGCAGTCTGAAGATGTTCTTTTTCATTTGTGTGTTACTTTTTAGTGTTTGTATTGATTTATTGAATTATTTTTGATTATCTGATTTGATGGAATGTGGTGAGGCCGCCGACAACCTGTGGGTTCTCCTGTGAGAAGCCTGTGGTGATACGGAGGTCGATGGTGAAGGTGCGATTGACGGGGTCAATTTCAAAGGGGTCACGCTGCACTTCGCCATCTTCTTCGCTGATAATCTCACCCTTATGTCCATCATAGGTATAGGTGCAAGCCATTTCCTGCGGCTGCTGGGTTTGCCCACCCGTGACCATCTCGAGAAGAATGCTGACATTGGTTTCGTCGACAAAGTCGATTGTCCATGTCAAGACACATGGTAGAGTGCCCGCCTGAGGATGCACAACGGTGCCGCTGTAGACCCCTTGCCAGGAGGTTCGCACGATGTCCAAAGTTGTAGGGATGTCGGGGGTACCCGGATTCGCAGGATTATTGGCTGCAGGTTCTTTCTCGCAGGAGGAGAAAGAGATGGTGGCAATAGCCATCAATGTCAGTAGAAGGAGTTTTTTCATTTGTTTTTGTATTTTGATTAATGCTTGATTATTCTGGATTCAGACACACCTCTGTCGGTGACGGCATGGAGGAAATAGACACCCGCGGGCAGACCGGACAGGTCGGTGTCTCTGCCGGATGACGATGCCACACGGCGCCCATAGGTGTCGTATAGTTCGGCACGCAGCAGAGTGGCGGTTTCAATATGCAACACATCGTGGACGGGGTTGGGCCACACCCGGCAGAATGAGGTTTCTGCGGACTGTTGCTCGATGCCAAGATGGACGCAGGGCCATTCGATGAAGTGGGTGCCTCCGTTCATGAAAGCATATTCCACCGACACCAATTCCTCGCCAAAGCGGTTGAGGACACGGTAGTTGATGAAGCGGTCGGAACCACCACCATGGTGGAACACCACGTTGATGTCGTGGGGAGCCACACCCACCTCGACGGTGGCACTGCTGCCCGACGAGAGCGTGGCGGTGCCGTAGACATAACCCGAAAGACTCTCGAAACTGAGGTGGGCACCGCCTTCCCAACCCCCGTTGCGGGTGCTTTCCATGACAACGGTGAGGGGGCAGTAGTCGTCGGGGGTGTAGTAGGTCTGCACCACAAGGACAGAAATGCTTTGTCCGTCCTGCGTAAAGGTGATGGTGGCTTGACGCTCATCACCTGTGGTGTTTTCATCGGTTGAAACAGTTACCGCCCCGACATGTTCCACTCCGTTGCGATTTATCGTTACCCAAGGCTGGTCGGCACTGACGCTCCACGGCGCTGCGGAGGTGTCGATGCTGCAGAAGAGCATTTGGCGGCTGCCGCCGTCGCGGGTGAAGGTGAGCATTGTGTCGCCAACATGGAGGCCATAGTCCGGCACAGCACCGAGCAGTGCTTGGTTGCTTTGATTAAAATGGTAGACAGAACCCACTTCACCTGTCGGGCTGACGTTGGGGCAAATGTCGTCGACGGTGTAGTAGCCGTCACCATTGCCGCTCCAGCCGAAGTTGAAATGGAAAAAGACTTGCCCGCTGCGGTACTCATAGCCGTCGCACACAAAGCCATGTCCGCCTTCGGGAGCCACGCCGCAATAGATAATGGGGTGCCGCAGACTTAACTCGGCAACAAGGCTGTCGCTCCACCGCTGGTCGGTGTATCCATCGGTTCGGTATATGGGGCGCATATTGCGACTATAGTAGAAATAGTCTTTTAGCGAGTTGTCAATGCCAGCGGTACCCGGATGGCCCACCAATCCGGCAGCACCGCTGCCTCCCTCGGCATAGGCCATGTGGAGGCTTACGCCAACATGGTACATCAAGGTCGAGACGGCCAGCTGCTGTTGGTAGGGGCTGGTTAAAGTCACCTGGTCGGGCATGTTGGCCCAATCGTAGAGGGTGTGGGAGAAATCGGCCGACTGGGCGCCCTAGGGCGGGCAGTTGTAGGTCTCGCTGCCATGGCCAAAGGCGGGATAACGCCAGTAGCGCATCATTTGTGGTCTATAGGTCAAATTGCAGGATAAAATCCTCTGAAACGCCAGTGTTTATTGGCGGTTTTGTGAATCAAGGAGCTTGAGACAAATTTTAACAAATAAAAATCGCCAATGGGTCAATTTGCAGGATAAAATCTTCCGATT
>JAFXMW010000125.1 GCA_017530105.1 Bacteroidales bacterium | reverse complement strand
CAGGGATGTGGACAAGATGCCGAAAGAAATGCTGATATGGCATAAACAGACCTTAAAAAGCGAGAAAGGATATAAAAGTCGGTCTAATGACCGATTTGGGTTTATTGCTTGTGGAGGTGCAATAATATGGCGGCTGTGGCGTTATGAGAATGATGCTGATATATTATCTTTTGGCTGTGAATGTGCTGACGTTCATTGTCTATGGCGTGGACAAATGGAAGGCAAAGCGTGGACGTTGGCGGGTGCCGGAGGCCACGCTGATGGGATTGGCGGCATTGGGTGGCAGCGTGGGTGCATGGCTGGCGATGCAGCTCTTCCGCCATAAGACCCAGAAGAAGAAGTTCCGCTACGGCGTGCCTGCGCTGTTTGTGCTGCAGGTGGCTGCGGTGCTGTTCTATTTGAACATGATTATACATCATTAGGTCTGCCAATTCGTTGAAGTTTTGTATCTTTGTAAAGTTGGACTGTTGATAAAACATGATGCAGTAGGGTGATTGTTAGAATTTTATCGTAATAATCGGTGTGAATAGATGGAAAAAGTTCAAATATTTCAAGACAAGAAAGTCCGTACTCATTGGGACGCGGAAATATAAACAAATATGAACAATAAACCCCACAAAAACTCGTCTGGCTGGTTGCCATTGCGGCAATCGGTGCGGCGGTTGTGTTGCTTCTGTTGCGGACGGGGGTAGGGGAGAGTGTGAAGCGGCAGAGCGCACGGCTGTTTGAGTATGAGTATATCCCCAACCAGCAGGTGGATATTGACCGTCGCGAGGCGGCGGGGATGGCGGACTCGATTTACAAGGACTTCCGCAAGAAATACCGCTTCCATTACCAAACCGTCGGGATGGCATCGTTTGGCGACAGCAGCCGACTGATTTTGCTTAGCGACATCCCTCCCCACTTCGAGACGGACTCCATCGCGCCTATCTTTGCCGATTTTACCCATCGGGTGGAGTTGCGTAAGCATCCCATCGGGTATGACGGCTACGTGACAGACGTGCTTATTTTGCTCGGCAACGCCACTCAGGAGAATTGCGACAGGCTGGTGAAACGGTTGGACTGCGAACTGTTTTTTTCTGATTACAAGCCTACGGTGATGAAGTTGCCTGCCGAAGAGAAACGCTGTTATTTTGCCAAGGAGAATATCGACTACCAGATTACGCTGGAAGAGTTTAACACCTGGTTTATGGAAGAGGGCGAGGGGTTCATCCACCTGGACGATACAGGTACGGTGCTGACCATTAGTGACATTTTTGCCAAGAAAGCACGCGGTGTTTACTTTAGTCAACAGCCGGGATTTGTGGCTTGGGCGGTGGCGAAGAATGAGGACATCGCGGCACAGATGGGCGACATACGCCAGTTTACGCTTGATGCCGACTTGATACTGGGTGCTTTGGCTGACAGTAGCACTCTGGTCGTCATTGGTCGCGAACGTCAGTCGCCGCTGCATGAGTTGCCCCCGTTGCAGGTAGAGAGCATCCTGCTGTTGGCCTCGACCACCGAGAAGGAGTTGTCGCAGAGTTTGGATGTCAACGACCTGATGGCGGGCAAGATGGTGAACGGCAAGGACTGGTGTCCTACTTACCTGAGCCGTGAACTGGAGAACACAGAGTTCGGGGACTTGATGACCATCACCGATGTGCTGCTGAAGGACTGGTCGGAGCACGGCACCATACAGGAGGGGTATTACCGCTACCCTGAGCCGGGCTACTATCCCTTTGACAAGCCACTGTTCAAGAAATTGGGGTTGAACGAGTTGGTATATAACTGGAACACCGCCGGAGCTATGTACGCCATCGACCGCGAGGGTTATACCATCTACACCTTGGGACGCACAGGGTCGCTGCCGGTGAGCTACTTCAATTCGCAGGAGCGCAGCCAGTCGATAGGATACCGCTATGAGAGTCAGGCCTACCACTATTTCGCCACCCTCGGCAACACCGATTTGGCGCGGGTGGTGCAGTACACGGCGTTATACCAGCTGTTTATCGACAACAACATCAGCTATTCGGGCAACACCTATCCCTCGTTCCCTAAGAACAAGCCTTTCCTGCTGTACAAACCCACTGTTGAGTTGCTCGATACCCTCCGAGGGTTAAGTGGCGACAAGATTGCCCTGTTGGCCGACAGCCTGTCGCAGCGCAGTTTCAGGAGTTATCAGAAGGAGCATGTGGACAAGCAACTGCGCGAGAATGAGCAGAAGCATAACATGTCGTACAGCCAGGAGAACATCGATGCAATTTATCGCAATGTACATAGCAACACACAGGCGGGCATTGGCCGAAGTCTGCAGGAGGTGAAGAATATGCTGTGTGGCCTCTCGCAGGAGCAGTACAAGCAGCTGGCGCGATTCCTCTCTTACCCCCGTGGGGTGAAGATTCGCGACCGCGAGAGCTACAACACCTTGTTGCGTGGACGGCGGGTGAATATGTTGATGCGCGAGGTGGGTAAGAATAATCTCGACTTGATGGGGATGGACCTGAAGGAGGTGAAGAATTTCTTTGCCGCCAACTTGAAGGGCAACGCGGGACGATACATGAAGACTTCGTCGCTCATCATCACCTACGCCGACCTGCTGACCACCGGCGGACACAACCTCTCGTCGCGTATCAACCGTGTGAACTCAATGACTAACTACAAGCGGAGCAGGGGTAATTATACTCCAACAGACTACAGTAGCCCCACCCAACCGGTTGTAACCGAAGAAAAGCCAGCAACAACGGCACCCAGCACCACTGGGAAGCCTTCGGGGAAGCTGGGGAGCAAACCGGCAGTGAAGAAGGCCACCAAAAGCAAGCCAGCCAACACCCCCTCATCGGGCAAGCCTGCAGGCAACAGGACTTCCAATATCCGCCCTCGAGGCGCCGTCATCTCCTCTGCTCACCGCAGGACAAGAGGACTCTGAAATAGTGTCAATTATTGAAAAATATCACATTATGAAAAAAGCAACATTTATCATTACCTTTCTCATCATGACATTCTCTGTTTTTTCACAAAATGATTGGTTCGGTTTCAATCGCTTTAAGGCCGACAACGAGCGTATCGTCAAGAGCGGTGAGTTTCCCGAGGTGGTGTTTATGGGGAATTCCATCACTGAAAATTGGGCGTTCTATCATCCCGATTTCTTTCGCGAACACAACTATTGCGGCAGGGGTATCGGAGGACAGACCTCGGCACAGATGCTGATGCGCTTTACTGCTGATGTCATCAACCTGCACCCCAAGGCAGTGGTCATTATGGCAGGCACCAACGACGTGGCTCACAATACCTATTGGGTGGAACCCGACAAGGTGGTTGACAACGTTGTGGCGATGTGCCATCTGGCTCGTGCCAACGGCATTGTGCCTATCATCAGTTCTATTCCGCCGTGTGCTGCGTTTGTTTGGAATCCTGAAGTCAAAAACGCTGCCCAGACCATTGTCGACATTAACAAGAAACTGAGAGCCTATGCCGAAGCCAACGGCATCGTGTATGTCGACTACCACGCCGCCCTCGCCGACAAGCAGAACGGCTTTTTGAAGCAGCTGAGCGACGACGGCTGCCACCCCAACTCCGACACCTATTTTATCATGGAGGAGCTGGTGCTGAAGGCGATAAGCGAGGCAGAGAAGTAGTGCAAAGCTACTCTTTGTCATTCAGGAATAATTACGTATATGGCGGAGTTGTATGGGGTGGAGACAAAAGTCTTGAACCAAGCGGTCAAACATAACATTGGACGATACCCTGAAGACTTTATGTTTCAGCTTGATAGAAAAGATGTATTCTTTTTGAAATCACAACAAGTATCTGCGAATGAATATAATGCAGACTTGAGGTCACAAATTGTGACCTTAAAGGGGAGCACCACTGGTAGTGATACTGAAGAAATTATTATTGAGACTAGTTTAAGGTCACAAATTGTGACATATGAGGATAGTCAGTGTTCGGTACGTAATAGAATGTCATATTGTTTT
>JAFXMW010000124.1 GCA_017530105.1 Bacteroidales bacterium | reverse complement strand
GCCTGAATCGCACCGGGCTGAGTGTACACTACAGGGCCTGGCGCATCATCGCCACCACTATGGACGTATATGACATATTCACCAAGGTAATGAAATAAATCGACAGCAGTGAGATATTTGTGGCCAGCCAAACAATATGCAGGCAGTTTAATGCCTATCCGTGTTGATCTGTTCACATTGAACACGCCTTGTTGACTGGTATTGGTGCCTGTATAGGACAACACTTCACCGTCTTCGGCAAGGGTTTTAGTGAAGGTGGCGGTAATGCTTACATCATGGGCGAGAATCGGATAAGGATTGACTCTGACCCCGTTGCTCCAACGGAGGAAACGATAGCCATTGGCAGGCGAGGCACTAAGCATGACGGTGTCGCGATAGTTGTATGTTCCACCGCCAGATACACTTCCTTTGGAAGGATCGGCACTTGCAACAGAAACAGTGCAGGATGAACTGCTCCCGTAAAGGGTGTCGGGAACAATGCCAATAACGGCATGCTGATTGTAGCTGAAGTTGAATTCCAAGGGATCCAATGCTTCGAGGGTGAAATAGCCGTCACCTGAGCCATTATAGCCCCAATTGAAATGGAAAAAGCCATTGGTATCGTAGCCATCACAAACAAATTCGTGAGCGCCTGAAGGACCAGCTCCAGAATAGAGGATAGGGCGGCGATGGTCAATCTCATTTTTTATCATGGCCTCCCACTCTTCGCTGGTGTAATAAAGACGCAACACACCTGCGATGCCAGGGCTATACTTGAAATAGGTACGAAGGGCATTTTCGGCACATGGGTAATTAAAACCCCTGTCGTTCATAATATCGTAGGCGCCACTTCCGCCATCCACAATGTCGCCGTAATGCATATCGACCGAGATGCCGCAATGATACATCAATGTCGCCACAGCAGCCACTTGGGCTGAGCTACTGGAAAAGGTGAGCTCAGTGGGCATATTCGCCCAGTCGTAAGCTGTTTCAAAATTGGCACTCAGCACGCCAAAACGGTCGGTAGAATAACTATGCTGACCGACACCAGTGTCGGGCCAATTCCAATAGTTCATGATTTGCGCCATGGCAGTAGCGACACAACCCGTCAACGTTCTATCTAGAACGGTCGTGGGGCAGAGGTCGTTGTATAATGGTGCTTGGCCCCATGTTGTGGTCAGTAACGGTCCTACAATAGAATCATATCCGTCAACGCCGGCCTTGGCCATGCCCTGTTCCTGCCATCCAGAATGAACGGGCAAAGAGGCATCCTCCATGGCAGCGCGGATCTGTTTGTCGTAACCATCAAGCCATAAGGCGCAATTCGACGGGAGTTTGTCGACATCGATACTTGAAGCCAGCGAATAGCCCAAAATGGGTTGTACCCGGTTGTCGGCACTCACAATGACAAAACCGCCACCTTTGATATCAAACAGGTAGAAGGTCTCGTAGGGTGATTCCATCAATTTAAGCTGCGAATCGCTTTTCAATTGCAAAAAAGCAGCAGCCTTTCTCGCGGCAACGGTTGCCGGAACAGTCTCAGCATTGGCGGCAAAACATGACACCAACACAAGTAATGTAATAACTAATAGACTTTTATGCATAACATTTATTTTTATTGAAAGTACAAATATAATAATAAAAAATAATATGAGACAAAAAAAACGACAAAGCCACATGACTTTGTCGTTTCTGTACCCCGGGGGGGGAGGGCTCTGAGTGTTGATTTCAGTTTGTACTCCGCCGTGTTCTTTTTGTGGTTAATTTTTCTGATATTGAATACCGGATAAATTGAAATACTGTTTAAGTTGGAGTCAATTATCGGGTAAAAGTTGGATGCATCTTGGCAACCTTTTGTCTCTTGTATTAATATTCCGATATTGTTCTTGTTACCTGTACGGCGGGATACGATTAAAGCAGACAGTAGTCGGCGGCGACAACAAGTGCTTCGGTGATGTTGCGCACGTTGAGTTTCTCGAATACCTGACGGCGGTAGTATTTCACGCTTTCGGGGCTTTTATACATCAGTCGGCCTATTGCCTCGAGCGAATGTCCCTGGAGGGTGAGTCGGAGCATAGCGATTTCGTTGTTGGTGAGATGTGGCAACGGATGGCGTGTCCATAGTCCGGTTTCGTGTTGGTAACGGTACAGGGTGTCCTCGTCGGCAAAACGAAACACGATGCTTTCTTCACGTTCGCGGACAGATGGCGACACGACACCCATCACCAGTTGAGGGTTGCCCTGCTTGTCGGAGTGGATGATAGTCAGTTTGTGCGAGGCCATTGTGTCTTGTCCATGCCATCTGGTATGGATATGGAGCACAAACCCCTTGCGTTTTTCAGGAGTGGCGGCTTTGTATTGGGCTGCGACGGCAGCGATGGCATTCAGTTCCGGCTGGCCAAGAGAAATAGGTGTCTCAGACAACACAGTATCATCCCCAGAACGCTGGAGCAACGTGTCAGAAGCATAGACAACCTTCTTGTCCACAAGGTCTATGAGATAGACCTCCTGAAAGGTGAGGTTGGACACTGATTGCGCCATAGCTATGTAGGGTTCGTATGCTTTCATCGTGTTCACTTTTTTTTCATCGCCGAATGCGATGGTTGTCATTTAACGAAAACCGTCCTGAAATATTATTTAAAAGTATAAATTTATGGTTTAGGATAAAATTTACACAATTATGTAAACGGTATATGAACTAATGTGTGTATTTTTGCAAATAAAATAATAAAGAAAACAGACAATATGAACTATGTAGAATTTCCTGACCATCAACCTGATGAAAGTCAGCAGCAGAAGAAGAAACCCGAGCAGAAGATTGGCGGAAACGGTCCCCAGATATGGGGATTTATCGCCGTGGCACTGTTCCTGTTGCTGGTCAACGCTGTGCTTCAGCCAGCTATCAACAGACGCAGCATCAAGCAAACCGACTATGGCTCGTTCATAGCCAAAGTGGAAGAAGGTAAAGTGGAGCAGGTGGTCATCACCGACGAGCAGATACTTTATACCGCTGGTGAACAGACCTACAGCACCGGCAGCGTGGACGACCCAAACCTGGTAGACCGTCTGCTGCAGGCCCAAAGCCCCAACGAAAGCGGCAAGATAGAATTCGTCAAAAAAATACAGAACCAACGGTCGCCAATCATCGACTTCATCACCTGGTGGATACTGCCCGGCTTGCTTTTCTGGCTCTTCTACCGCGCTATGTTCAAGCGTATGAGCAAGGGTGCAGGTGGCATGGGCGGTATGGGTATGGGCAACTTTATGTCGCTGGGCAAGAGCGGAGCCAAGGTGTATGCCGACACGCAGGTGAAGACACGCTTTGCCGACGTGGCGGGACAGGACGAAGCCAAAGCGTCGCTGCAGGAGATGGTGGACTTCCTTCACAACCCCAAGCGCTACACCGCCCTGGGAGCAAAACTGCCCAAGGGTGCATTGCTTGTGGGGCCTCCGGGTACCGGCAAGACCCTCATCGCACGCGCAGTGGCAGGCGAGGCGGGTGTGCCATTCTTCTCAATGTCGGGTTCTGAATTTGTGCAGATGTTTGTCGGTATGGGTGCCGCCAAGGTGCGCGACCTTTTCAGCGAGGCCTCGAAAAAGGCTCCCTGTATTGTATTCATCGACGAGATTGACGCCATCGGCAAAAGCCGCGAAGGCAGCTATGGCCATAACGACGAACGCGAGCAGACCCTCAACCAGCTGCTAACCGAGATGGATGGCTTCGACGGTGACAAGGGAGTTGTCATCCTTGCCGCCACCAACCGTCCCGACAGTCTCGACAAGGCCTTGCTGCGCCCCGGTCGCTTCGACCGTCGCATACAGATGGAGTTGCCCGACCTTGAAGGTCGTAAGGCCATTATCCAGGTACACCTGAACCACGTGAAACACGAACAGATAGACCTCGACGTTGTGGCACGCGCCACAGCAGGTTCTTCGGGTGCCGATTTGGCCAATATCGTCAACGAGGCCGCACTACGCGCCGTGCGACAGGGCAAGAACGCTGTGACCACCGCCGACATCGAGGAGAGCGTGGAGACCGTTATGGCCGGCGAACAGCGCAAGAATGCCGTCATCTCACCCGAAGAGAAACGCATCATCGCCTACCACGAAGTGGGACACGCTATGGTGGCCGCCGCACAGACCGACTCGGCTCCCGTCCACAAGATTACCATCATCCCGCGTACCTCAGGGGCGTTGGGCTACACAATGCAGGTCGACGAGGGCGAGAAATTCATCTACAGCCGAGACTACCTGCTCAACAAAATTGCCACCCTTACGGGCGGCCGCGTGGCTGAAGAATTAATCTGCCACACCTGCACCACTGGCGCTAGCAACGACATTGAGCAAGCCACCAACCTTGCCCGCTCGATGGTGACGCGATACGGAATGAGTGACCGCTACGGTATGATGGCCCTCGAAACCCGCGGAAACGCTTACCTTGGCGGTGCAGCGCAGCTGGCCTGCAGCGACCAAACGGCAGCCGACATCGACGCCGAGGTGCAGCGCATCATTGCCGACGCCAAAGACAAAGCCTCGCGCATCATCGCCCAGCATATGGACAAGATGCATGCCGTGGCCGACTACCTGCTGGAGAAAGAGACCATCACCGGAGAAGAATTTATGAAGATTCTGAATTCGTAATTGCGTGTGTAGGTTGATGGATGGTAGTATTATAGATACCTATACCACATTTGGATCCTTCTACGACAGAATGCTGGTCGATGTCGATGCTGCACAGCATCGGGTGTACGTGCAGTTCTTCAAGTACGAGCCCGATGCCGTGGGGCAGCAGTTGGGTGCAGTGCTGGCACGGCGTGCCAAGGAGGGGGTCGATGTGCGCTTCCTCTACGACGACTTCGTATGCCACCGTTGGCGTTGGTACTATCGATACCTGCAGTCGCAGGGGGTGTCGGTGGCCGGCTATGCACCGATCCACAAGCCCCTGCCCCGCTTCCGCGACTACTACCGCAACCACCGCAAGATAGTGTCTATAGACGACGTCGCCTACATGGGCGGAATGAACATTGCTGAACGCTATCTCCACGGACTTGGATGGGGCTGCTGGCGCGACACGATGATACGTATCGAAGGACCGTCGGCTTTGCCGTTAAGGAATTGTTTTCTCCACGACTGGGACACCTGCACCCGTTCACTCCGACCCGACGATAGAGCTACCCCGACATTCGGGCAATCGCACATACATACTGCAGCAGGTGCTTCCATCCAGGTTATCACCTCCGACCCCAACATTCACGACCGTTCCATAATGCTTCACACCGTCCGAATACTCGACGAGGCGGAGCGATACGTGTGGTTCGAGTCGCCTTACTTCATCCCAACGCGCGAAGTGGTGGAGTCCATGTGCCGAGCTGCACGGCGAGGGGTGGATGTGCGCTTGCTGCAACCACCGCGTGGCGACCGTGGCGAAGCGACCCAATGGGCTTCGAAATATCACTATGGCAAAGTGCTCGACGCGGGTGTCCGAATAGGAGTCTACCAGCCAGGTTTCCTACATTCCAAGATTATCGTCAGCGACGACCACGTTGGCGTGGTCTCGTCGTGCAACATCGACCCGCGCAGCTACCGTCTCTGCCTGGAGGTGGCCACCGTTGTCGACGATGCCGACTTTGCCGTTAGTCTACGTGACGTGTTCCTTGCCGACGAGGCACAATCCACCTATATTGACCCTGCCGACTGGCATCACCGCCCAATATGGCAACGACTGAAAGAGAATATCTGCAACATCATCTCATCACAAATGTAGTGACAACTATGGAGAACATAAAACAAGCCGAACGCATTCAGAAATCTATCATCAACAAACTGGAGCACAGGGCACTCGTGTGGCTCGCCCTACGGCAGCCACGCTGGGTCACCTCCGATATACTGACTTTTGTCGGAGTGGTTGGCGCATTCCTGACTGGTTTGGGGTTCTACCTCACCCGCTACAGCATAGACTGGCTGTGGCTCAGTTTCGCCGGCCTCGTCATCAACTGGTACGGCGATTCGCTCGACGGCACCTTAGCGCGTGTTCGTAACTGCCAACGACCTCTCTACGGCTACTACCTCGACCACACCGTCGACTGCATTAACGAGGCCTTTATGTTTGTCGGGGCCGGTCTTTCGCCGCTCGTCCATCTCGATTTGGCTCTTATGGCGTTCATCCTCTACCTTTTCCTGACTATCAACGTCAGCATCAACGCCCATCTCAAGAGCGAGTTCCGTCTTACCTACGCCAAGCTGGGCCCCACCGAGTTCCGCCTGCTCATCATCATCGCCAATAGCCTGCTCATTGCCTTCCCGGCACTGGCAACACGCACATGGTCCATAAATGCCATCCATGGCGAGCTGGATCCGCTCGACCCTTTGGCTGTTGTCATCGTCGCAGCGCTTGCTGTCATCTACCTCTGTACCATCATATCAGATGCCCGCGAGTATGCCAAAAACGACCCTCCCCAAAAACATAACAAGCAATAAAACACTCCATATCTTCGACAACTGCTGTCTGTGTGCTCCTCTACGCCAAACTGCTGCTGCGCTTAGCATCCTCATAATCCTGCTGGCACACTACGTGCGTGGCAGCGTCGACTTGAAGACTGTCATCGAAAGCCGTCCTCTGTTGCTGGTGGTTTGGTCTGTCTTTGTGGTCGGTATCTATTACGAGTGTGTCTCTTAAACTAAAGGTGAGGGAATAAATGTTTCAGAAAGTCTTATCCCAATTCATCAAATCCTAAAAAAACGCTCATATTGTGCTCATAAAAACAAGAAAAGCACTGATTAATCAGTGCTTTTGTGTACCCCGGGGGGGACTTGAACCCCCACGCCATTGCTGACAGCAGATTTTGAGTCTACCGCGTCTACCATTCCGCCACCAGGGCTTTTCGAAAGTGTTCCGCAGAGGCTTTTACACCCCTTTTTTC
The DNA here is from genome assembly GCA_017530105.1 of Bacteroidales bacterium. Lineage (GTDB taxonomy): Bacteria > Bacteroidota > Bacteroidia > Bacteroidales > P3 > Colimorpha. Next base: position 28,880 of record JAFXMW010000124.1, on the reverse strand, counting down.
GTCACTTTTTCTCTCTCGAAAACGGGTGCAAAATTACGCACTTTTTTCGACATGGCAAATTTTTTTTTCAAAAAGTGCATTATTTAAGAAAAAAAGTGTATCTTTGCACTCTCAAAATCAACACAAAATGGGCGAAAAAAAATCTGATAAAGTATTCATTTTTGCGGGTCGTGCAACACAAAATCTGGCTCACAGAGTGGCCGATATTTATGGAATTCCGCTGGGAAATTCCACCGTTTTCCAATATGCCGACGGTGAATTCCAGCCCTCCTACGAAGACACTATCCGCGGTGGCACCGTCTTCATTATCCAGTCCACCATCCCTCCCACCGACAACCTGTTTGAGTTGCTGCTGATGATTGATGCCGCCAAGCGTGCCTCGGCCGAGAAAATCATCGCCGTGATTCCTTACTACGGTTTTGCCCGCCAAGACCGCAAAGACAAGCCCCATGTACCCATTGCTTCCAAAGTTATTGCCGACATGATACAGGCTGCCGGTGCCGACCGTGTTATTTGCATGGATCTCCACGCCGACCAGATTCAAGGCTTCTTCAACATCCCCGTTGACCATCTGTACGGCTCGTCGCTTTTCATGCCTTACATCCGCGAGAAGTTCGACGTTGACGACGTGATGTTCGCCAGCCCCGACATGGGTGGTAGCAAGCGTGCCGGCATGTATGCCAAGACTCTTAACAACAGTTTTGTCATCTGCTATAAGCACCGCAACAAACCCAATGAGATTGGCGAGATGCGCCTGATTGGAGATGTCACCGACCGTCATGTTATCCTTTTGGACGACATCATCGACACAGGTTCGACCATCTGCAAGGCTGCAGGCATCATCATGGAAAGCGGTGCCAAGAGTGTCCGTGCCATGATTACCCATCCCGTTTTGAGCGGCAACGCTATTGAGAAGGTGGAGAACTCCGCCCTTGAAGAACTGGTCACCACCGACACCATCCCCCTGAGACGTAAGAGCGATAAAATCCGCGTGCTCAGCTGCGACTGGTTGCTGGCCGAGGCTATCCGCCGTGTGGTGTGCTACGAGTCTCTCGACAACCTCTACGAGACCACCATTCACCACAAAGGCGTCATCAGCCGTATGTAAACAAGTAAACTTTTTTTTAATCATTCAATAATTATTAACCCGGCCACATGGCCACAAAACACACAAAAAATGAGAATAGTATCATTGAGCGGTTCTCTCCGCGAGAACGTAGGGAAAAAAGATGCTAAGGCTCTCCGTCGCGAAGACAAAGTGCCTTGCGTAATGTATGGCAAAGGCGAACAGTATCTTTTTGCTGTTCCCCAGACCCAGTTCCAACGCATCCTGTTCAACCCCGAACCCTGCTTCGTCGAGATTGACCTGAACGGCACCAAGCATCGCGCCATGCTGAAGGACATCGATTTCCACCCCGTCACCGAAATCGTGTACCACTGCGACTTCTACGAGCTGAACGACGACAAGCCCATCGTCATGTCCATCCCCGTGCACACCACCGGCACTTCCGTAGGTGTTATGAAGGGCGGCAAACTGGCTTACAAACAGAAGAGACTCAACGTCAAGGCTCTTCCTGCCAACATGCCCAGCGAGATTCTGATTGACATCACCAACCTTGATGTTGCCCAGCGCTGCAAAGTGCAGGACATTGCCACCGAGAACTACACCATCCTCAACCCCAAGAGCAGCGAGGTCGTTGTTATCAACAGCACCCGTGCCGCTGCCACTGGAGCCAACGAGGTTGTTGAAGCTGAATAATAATTAATATTCACAATTGAAACTAAAAACTAAAAGGTACTCCACAAGCCTTTTAGTTTTTAGTTTTTTAATTGTACACATTACACCTTTCCCCCATGCATAAAGCAGGATTCGTCAACATTATCGGCAACCCAAACGTGGGCAAATCAACCCTTATGAATGCCCTTGTGGGTGAACGTCTCAGCATCATCACCAGCAAGGCCCAAACCACCCGCCACCGCATCATGGGTATTGTAAACGGCGACGATTTCCAAATCGTCTACACCGACACCCCCGGCATTGTCAACCCCCACTACAAGCTCCACGAGCAGATGATGGGCTTTGTCTACAACGCCCTGGAGGATGCCGACCTTTTCCTCTTGGTCACTGAGGTGGGTGAGACGTTCAAAAACCAAGAACTTCTGGGCAAAATCATCCGTTCCAACACTCCCGTCATTCTGGTAATCAACAAAATCGACCTCTCCAACCAGCAAGAGGTGACCGACAAGATGGCCTATTGGAAAAACCAAATCCCACGAGCCATCGTCATTCCTGCTTCAGCCACCGAAAGATTCAATATCGACACCATTTTCGACCATATCCTACAACTCCTTCCCGAGAATCCCCCCTATTTCCCCAAAGACGAACTCACCGACCGTTCCATGCGCTTCTTTGTCAGCGAAATCATCCGGGAAAAGCTATTGCTCTACTATCAAAAGGAGATTCCCTATAGCTGCGAGGTCGCCGTGGAGAGTTACGAAGAGAAAGAGGGTGTTGACAACATCCGCGCCATCATCTATGTCGAGCGCGAATCGCAACGCGCCATTCTGATAGGCCACAAAGGTATGTCGATAAAGAAAGTCGGTGTCGAGTCGCGCAAGGACATCGAGGAATTCACAGGCAAGAAATGCTTCCTCAATCTCTATGTCAAAGTGATGAAAGACTGGCGCAACAGCGACCGTGCCCTGAAACAATTCGGCTACGAGGCCGACTAAGCCCTGCCGCCGACACCATGCAGCCACGGGTTCTCACATTTGCATTGATTCTCTTGCTTGCAGGGTGTGGACAGCCCCCAGAGCCACAACCCATTGTCAACGACTCTGTCCCGTCAACGACACAACCGCCCATCAATCCCGTTCACTCCCCCGACACTCCCACCGAAGCCAAACTTCGGGAAATGGGGCTTGTCGACATTCTGGAAAAAGATTCCACCATCCTTGTCAACCTCATCTACGCCACCTCCGACAACTTCACCGGACAGGTGCTATACACCGACCTGCACAAAGCTTTCCTCCTCCCCGAACTGGCCGATGCCGTAGCCGCCGCCCAGCAAAGTCTCCACCTTTCCCGTCCCGACCTCAGCCTTGTCATTCTCGATGCCGCACGACCCCTCTCCGTGCAAAACAGGATGTTTCACCTTGTCCAAGGCACCCCACTGAACATTTACGTTGCCAATCCCCTCCACGGGCCGGGGCTCCATAACTACGGCGCCGCTGTCGACATCTCCTTGGCCGACTCCAACGGCAACCTCCTACCCATGGGTACTGAAATCGACCACTTCGGTCCTGAATCGCATATAGACCGGGAAAATGAACTGCTCACCTCTGGCCGTATAACCCAGGAAGAATACGACAACCGCCGCCTACTGCGCCGTGTCCTCAAAGAACAAAAACTCCTGACGCTCCGTTCCGAATGGTGGCATTTCACCCTTATGTCGCGAGAAAAAGCACGACATACACTCAAACCCATCAACTTCTAAATCAACCGCAACGCTACAACTCGTCAGCCATATAGCGCGCCACACGAAGCTGCAAGTAGCTATACCTCCCCTCAAAATGTTCATACACCTCTTTTAAATGGGAGGTCTCTCGGTTCTCAAGAAAATATCCAATTATTTCATCTTGTTCCTCCTGCGAGACAACCAAATCGAGGTCCATCACCCCTTTCTCCACAGCAGTAAGGATATAACCCTCCACCGTGCCAGGAGCTCGGTGCAACTCCTCGGCAATCTCTTTCACATCTTTTCCTTCTGCCGCCAATTCAGCCGCACGCAGCCACATCTCCTCCTTACTTGGTTTGGGATCCGGCTTTGGCTCTTCCACTGTAGGGCTTGTCTCAATGCCGTTATCGTTGCAATAGTCTCTCACTATTTGCACTATCTCTTTGCCAAACTTGGCCGCCTTCACCTTTCCCATACCCGGCACCTTGAGCAACTCCTCGATGGTGGTTGGCAACATATTCGCTATGGCAAACAATGTCTTCTGATGCAAAATGGTAAAAGCAGGCAAATCCATTTCCTCAGCCTTGTTCTTGCGCCAAGAAGATAACGGTCCAACCAGTTTGGGATTACGTACCCCTTCGGGGGCAACCACCGACCGACTCTTGCGCACCTTATCCGGCTTTTCCAACACAAAATCGACTTTTGTCTTCTGATACCCCTCCACCGTAAAGCCCTTCTCGCCCACGGTTTCAAGCAGTTTTATTTTCAGCCCCTCGGCCGAGCGGTAGCGTTCAGCCACCTCCTTCAGGCGTCCGGCGGTCTCCTTATTATCAATCTCAACACCCAGCAAGGGTTGCACCACAGCATCAATAGTCCGCAACTCCTTGGCGAAATACTCCACCGCCTTACCCACACGCTCGGCAAGCAATTCTCGCGACTGCGACAATGGTTGCTGGCTGATTGATAAGAGCTGACGGTGGAAACGCTCGGCCACCGACATCAAATTGACCAACTCACCTCCGCACAACTCCGACAGCCGCGAAGCTTGCTCAGGGTATATCTTACGCAAATGCTCTTGATACAACCGTCCCAGTTGTTCCACATTATGTTGCACACCGCTGAAATCAAACAGTTCAAACAGCACATCGTAGTAATATTGCGAGCGGAAACCGTCAAGCATCTCCTCGGCCTGCTCGGGAGGCGTAAAGGTCTGGTTGAATTGCTCTATATCCTCGCTGCCAAACGCACAACGTGAGGAGACTGGTGACAGAAGAGTCAAACCTTCAAGACTGCGACAGCGGCTCAGAGCCACATATACCTGCCCGTAAGTGAACGCAGCGGATACATCCACCTGCACCCTGTCGAAAGTCAGTCCCTGGGCCTTGTGGATGGTGACAGCCCAGGCGGTTTTGAGAGGATACTGCACAAAGACGCCGTCAAGCTTCTGCTTTATCTGATTGTCGGCACTGTCAATCTCATATTTCCATGTATCCCATCGCTCCTGTCCTACATCGATACGTTCCCCCTCACTGTTCACCACCACGATATGCTTCTGTCCATCATCGTCGGCCTCCACACTGTCCACCACACCTATCATGCCGTTATAATAGCGGTGCGCCGAGCTGTCGTTTTTAACAAACATCACCTGTGCCCCCACTTTCAGCTCCAGATGCCGCTCGGTGGGAGCAGCGCTGTCGGGGAAATTACCCTCCACCTCAGCATCAAAGATGTGGACAGGCGTGTCCAAAGCTTCCAAATGGCGACGATTGACCTCGTCAGCCTGCCAGTTATGGGTAGTGAGCAAGATAGGCTCCTGCCCATCGACGGAGACAGCAGGGGTTCCCGGTTTCCGCACACGGGAGTTGAGTGCTGCCAGCGTAGTCTCGTCGAATCTGTTGTCGCGGATATTGTTCAGCAGGCCCAAAAAGACAGGGTCTTGCTGGCGATAAACTTTAGTCAACTCAATAGTGACATACTGCAGCCGTTGCAAAGCCTTGCTGTGGAAAAAGAACGGCGACGGATACACCCTGTCCATATAAGGCCGCTCCTCGTCGGTGACCACGGGAGCCAGTTGCTGCACATCGCCAATCATCAACATCTGCACACCCCCGAAAGGACGGCTGCTGCGACGGTAACGCCGCAACGTGGCATCCACAGCGTCCAGCAAATCGGCGCGCACCATGCTTATCTCGTCTATTATTAGCAAATCGAGTGTGCGGATAATATCCACCTTCGATTTTCGCAATTGTTTCTGGCTCTCCGGCAACTGGTATTCTGTCACCAGTTCCTTCACATCGGGCAGGTACGGGCAAAAAGGCAATTGGAAAAAACTGTGTATTGTCACCCCTCCTGCGTTCACCGCTGCCACCCCCGTAGGGGCAAGGACAACGTTACGTTTGGGGCAACTCTCCACAATATGGTGCAGAAACGTGGTCTTTCCTGTCCCCGCCTTGCCGGTGAGGAACAGCGAAACACCCGTTTCGTTCACATACCGCTCAGCCAGCTCAAATTGTACATTCATCAGCCTCTATCCACAATCCCTCCGTACTGCCTAACTGATAGGCACACGGCGGTCAATGCCAAAACTCATAGGCGACACCTTCAGCACAGGGGCAAACTGCAAACGTTTCCACTCGTTGATACGAACCTTGCGCAGCACCTCTGCCACCAACTTCTCGTCATACCCTTCGGCCACAATCTCCTCGGCACACAACTGCTCCTCGATATGCAGATTCAAAATAGCGTCAAGCACGCTGTAGTCCGGCAGCGAATCGGTATCCTTCTGACCGGGACGCAACTCGGCCGAAGGGGGTTTCCGTATGGTGTTGACCGGAATACGCTCCACCTCGCGGTTCACATACTCCGCCAACTCATACACCTCAGTCTTGTACAGGTCGCCAATAACACTGATACCGCCGCAGCTGTCGCCATACAAGGTGCCGTAGCCCATGGCAGCCTCCGACTTGTTAGTGGTGTTCAAGGCCATAGCCCCGAACTTATTGGCATAACTCATCACGATGGTTCCGCGTATGCGTGCCTGCATGTTCTCCTCGGTCACATCCTCCGCCCTGTCGCCGAACACCGGCTTCATGGTCTCTCTCAGCATGTCGAACATCGGCTTGATGGGCACAATATCGTAGCTTACACCCAGGTTATTTGCCAAATCCACGGCATCCTTCACCGAATGGTCTGTTGAGTACTGCGACGGCATCAATATGCCATGCACATTCTCAGGCCCCAAAGCGTCGGCGGCCAACAGGCATACCATGGCCGAATCCATGCCGCCCGAAAGCCCCAGCACCGCACGCCGCAAGCCGTTCTTTTGGAAATAGTCCCTCAGTCCCGACACCAGTGCTTTGTACACTAACGCCACCACCTCGGGCTTCTCATCCTCGCACTCCTCCATCAACTGGAGATCCACACTCTCGGCATGAGCCTCGAAATAGGGGAACTGGCAAAGCACCATCCCCGCGGCATTCAACGCCATCGAGCCGCCCGCAAACAGCAGGCTGCCCTCGCTCCCGGTGCGGTTGGCAAAAACCAAGGCAGCGTTCAGATTTTCCACTATCTTGTGCATACGGTAGCGGATACGATAGGGCTTGTTATAGTCAAACACATTGCAGCCGCAGCAAATCACCACATCGGGCTGACCCGTATGCGACTTCGACAGCTCCTTCAAGTCCTCGTAAAAGCCAATGGCCAGCGACTGGTCCTGATACTGGATGGTCTGCACCCCCTCGCCGCGCACAAAATAGCGCTGCTCATCGGGAGCCAAGTACTTCTTGGTAACAATGCCCCGTATGGCACAGTTCTGCACAAACACCACCGCGTTGCACAAGCCGCGGTCCTGGATCTGCAACGGCATACCTATGAGGAAGGCCCGATGTTCCGACCGCTGCACCAACTCCTGCAAGGCCGCTTGGGCACGTTTCTGCACATCGGTATAGGCCACCGACCCATACAGCGGTGCACCGCACAGCGTGCAGGCCGGAAAAACAGTCAACAACGCCTCCTTGCTTTCGGGAGTCTCCAACTCTTCCAAAATCCATTTCAGATTTTCTTCAGGATTATTCGACACAATGTCGTGCTGAACTATATGTATATTCATAAATCTTATATTATTACGCACGGAACAACTCCGGACGGGTTATTAAATTAGAGTGCAAAAATACGAAAAAAAAATCACAATCCCGTTTTTTTTTGTATTTTTGCACATCAGAATTATTAGACAAAACATAGAAATAAATTATTAACAAACTTAAAACAACATCATTATGAAGAAACTGTTTATTGTTTTATTTGCTGTTGTGGCTTTCGGATTTGCCAGCAACGCACAGAATGCTATCGGTATCCGTTTTGGTGGCGGTAACGGCTACGGCGCAGAACTTTCCTATCAGAAAGACCTCAGCGCAAACCGTCTCGAACTCGATTTGGGTATCAGCAAAAACGCCGACAACTATTTCCATCTGGCAGCTGTCTATCAGTGGAAAGGCATCTTGACCGGCAATCTCGGCTGGTTCCTCGGTGTCGGTGCCAACGTTGGCTACTGCAAAAACCACGGTCTGGGTCTCGCTGCCGTTGGCCAGCTGGGTCTTGAGTACAACTTCCCCGACATTCCCCTCCAGGTATCGCTCGACGCCCGTCCGTCCTACGAATTCCTGCTGCCCGACAACTGCGGCTATCACGGTTTCGGCTGGGGTGCCTGCCTCGGCGTCCGCTACCGTTTCTAATAGACTGTTCTATTGAAATTATCAGAAGGCTTTCGCCAAGGGCGGAGGCCTTCTGTTCTTTTTTAATAGCAGGTTCGCTCGTTCACCCCCATTTCTCCCATATTTCTCCCATATTTCTCCCATCCTGCATGGGAGAAATATGGGAGAACTAACGTTGAAATAACAGAGAACGAGCGACCCTTAACCTAAAATAACGAGGAAAAAACAACAAAGTAATAGAGCATAGTCCCACACAAGGGCTCTTTATGTGTTTTTTTATATGGTTTATGCAGAGGCTTAATCTGTTCCCTCTTTTATTTTCTGCCAAATACGGGTTTCGAGTCCGTTGGGGAGGAGTTTCAGGAGAACAGGGGCCAGATAGTTCATCACACCGGGCTTGACATAATGGCGTTTGCGAAACATACCTCGCAGGGCACGGTGCACCATCCACTCCGGGGAGCGGACTATGCGCAGACGGGTGAGGCGCGAAAGGGTGGCAGGGTTGATGTTGTATAGCGGCGTGGCAATCGCTCCGGGCAGCACTGTGGTGACACCCACGCCGTAAGGGCGCATCTCGAAGTAGAGCGACTTGGAGTAGCTCTTGAGGTAGGCTTTTGTGGCAGCATAGGTGGTGATGCCGGGCGTTGGCATCTGTGCCACCATGCTGGAGACATTGATTATATATCCCTTGCGACGGCGTTTCATATCCTCACCAAAGAGAGTACACAGGCGCGTGGGAGTATAAATATGAAGGTTCATCATCGCCTCGGCGCGGCCGGTGTAGTCGGGGGTGAGTTCGTGGAAGAAGAACATGCCTGCGTTGTTGACGAGTATGTCTATCTGAAGTCCCTCGTCGCGGCACCAGTCGTAGAGAGATTGAGCGGCGTCGAGGGCTGCGAGGTCCTGGTAATGCCCCACGGCACGGATGCCGTACTGCTGAGCGAGTTGCCGGGGAAGGGTGTCGAGCTCCTTTTGCTGGTTGGAGACCATAACAAGGTGGTGCCCCCGTTGCGCCAGCTGACGGCAGTATTCCAGTCCCATGCCCGATGTGGCTCCTGTGACAAGTGCTTGCATGACTATAGTGGTATTTGTCAGTTTAAACAAGGTCGAGGGCACGACCGATGAAGCGGTTCAAAGGCAGTGCGGCTTTCCACGCGTCGACAACCTGTTGGAAAAAGGTGTCAGAAAACACAGCATCCTTATTCTCCTCATGCATGCAGCAGTAGTCGCGGTATTTCAACAGGTCTATGTCGGGCCAATCAGCAGGATAGCCTTTTGGGGGACGCGACAGTTTCTTGGTGGTAAAGAAGTCGTTGCCGTAAAAACGTTGATAGTCGGGTGACTGGAGAATACTTTTGAATTCGTCGATAGAATAAAAAATCTCCTGCCTGATGGAAGCCAACTGTCTGCTGTCGGGCATGTAGACACCGCCCCCCAACGAGCAGTTGCCCTGCAGACCATAGTCCTCCTGCCCCATCTGCAAGTAGTAGCCAGGGACACACTTGGTGCGGTCGCCACCGAAAGGAAGAAAACAGGCTATATGGGTCTTGTAGGGGCGTTTGTCGGGGGAGAAACGCAGGTCGCGGTGGATTCGATATACACATTGTTTGGCCGAAAGGCCTTCCACTGCGGGGTCAAGCGGAGTCATGGCATTGATGAGAGCCTGGGTAAACTCCATAAAGCAGTCGCGGATGGCTGTCCATCGCAACTTATTGTCGTTAAACCAATCGCGGTTGTTATTCGATGCCAACTCGGCAAAGAAACTGAGCGTGTCGGGATGTATCTTCGGTGTCATTTTAAAATATTTCTTGTTTGAATATGCAAAAATACGAATATTTTTTGTAATTTTGCAGTCTCAATTTCTGTAAAAATTAACAAATAAAATTAATATTACTATGACAGAAACCGTTAAAACTTTAAGAGACAGTGCAGCCATGCGATGGATTGCCCTGTTGTTGCTGGCTCTTGCCATGTTCTGTTCCTACATTTTCATGGACATTTTGTCCCCCATTAAAGACCTAATGCAGGAAACCCGTGGGTGGGACAGCCTTGCCTTCGGCACCATGCAGGGGTCGGAGGTGTTCCTCAACGTGTTCGTGTTCTTCCTTATCTTTGCAGGTATTATCCTCGACAAGATGGGTGTGCGTTTCACGGCAGTGCTCTCGGGAGCCGTTATGCTGGCCGGTGGTCTGATAAAGTACTACGCCATCAGCGAGTCGTTTATCGGCGTTGACGAGATGGGCAACCACACGGGACTTTACAACTGGTTTACCAACAATTTGAACTACATTCCCCTTTTCGATGAAATAGGCGTGGCTCCGTTCTATCGCGGAATGCCTGCTTCGGCCAAGCTGGCCGCTTGCGGTTTCATGATTTTCGGATGCGGATGTGAGATGGCCGGTATCACCGTCAGCCGCGGTATTGTCAAATGGTTCAAGGGTCGCGAGACGGCTCTGGCCATGGGCAGCGAGATGGCTCTGGCCCGTCTGGGTGTTGCCACCTGCATGATTTTCTCACCCTATTTCGCCAAGCTGGGCGGCACTGTGAATGTCAGCCGTTCCGTGGCCTTCGGCGTGGTGCTGCTCTGCATCGCCCTCATCATGTTCATCGTTTATTTCTTCATGGACAAGAAACTGGACAGCCAGACCGGCGAGGCCGAAGAGGCAGATGAGCCTTTCAAGATTTCCGACATTGGCAAGATTCTTTCCAGTCTGGGATTCTGGCTGGTTGCTCTGCTGTGCGTGCTTTATTACAGCGCCATCTTCCCCTTCCAGAAATATGCCGTCAACATGCTGCAATGCAATTTGACTCTTAATCCCGCCGCCGAAGGCACCTTCTGGGCAAGTGAATCGGTCACCATCGTTCAGTATATCATCATGCTGGTGGTTGCCGCCTGTGCCTTCTCGAGCAACTTTATCAAGAACAACAAAGGTCTGAAGACCTTCCTGATGGTGATGGCCGGCGTTGCGCTGGTGGTGTACTGCTACATGGGCTACATGCGCGGCACAGCTGAGACCATCTTTGCCGTGTTCCCGCTGCTGGCAGTGGCCATCACCCCCATTCTAGGCAACTATGTTGACCACAAGGGTAAAGCCGCTTCGATGCTACTGCTGGGTTCCATCCTGCTGGTGGTCTGCCACCTCACATTTGCCTTCATCCTGCCTCTGTTCAAAGGCAGTGCCGTCGGCGGTGCAGTAGTGGCCTACGTCACCATCCTCGTGCTGGGTGCCTCCTTCTCGCTGGTGCCTGCAGCCCTGTGGCCCTCGGTGCCCAAGCTGGTTGACGACAAGATTATCGGTTCGGCCTACGCCCTCATCTTCTGGATTCAGAATATCGGCCTCTGGCTCTTCCCGCTGCTTATCGGCAAGGTTCTTAACGGCACCAACCCCGAAGGCACACCCGCCGACCAACTGGACTACACCTGGGCACTGGTGATGCTTGCCGCCCTCGGCGTGGCAGCCCTGCTCATTGGACTCTACCTCAAGGTGGTTGACAAGAAGAAACACCTTGGCCTCGAAGAACCCAATATCAAGGATTGAGAAAAAAGTAGTTAATATACTTGGAAAGAAGCCGTCGCCATGACGGCTTCTTTGTTTCTACCAGACTTGATACAAAGACAATAAACAAAACAGCAATTCACAGTCATCCCCTCAACAACACCCCTGTGGAAAAATATTTCACCCCAAAAAATGCCTATTCCAAAGTTTTTGTGTAACTTTGCAGTTTGAAATCAAACATGTTGAAAGTATATACCCGAAAAAGACAATTATCTAAATGAAATATTCTGTTGAAATAAAAGAAGTATTGAGACGAAAAATAATTGTGGAAGCGGAAAATGAAAGTGAGGCAGAAGCAAAAGCATCTGATTTATATGAAAAATGTGAAGTAGTATTAGATGAAAATGATTTTTGTGGAGAACCAGATATCAAATGTCTAGGGGTTTACTATGAGGAACAATAATGGGGCAATTTAACGACCAATAAAAATACGTATAATAACACATGGTTTACTAAAATCCAAGATTGTACACACTTCAAGCAAATGTTGTCAGGAAAGGAAGAACCTTACTATAACTCACAAAAACCAGCAATAAAACAGAATGAGCAATACCCTACCATACAACAGGAATGATATGTATTCCATCTTTGAGTACAGCAAGAAGTTGCTTGGACATTCTTTGCGTGAGGTTGTGGGGAGCGAGGCCATAGGATCATCTAAACTGCAAGGAAAAGGGAAAGGTGGTCTGGAGCAGATGCTGGAACAATTGTTCTTCCAATACCCAATCAACTCAGACCCAGGCCCTGATTTTAAAGAGGCTGGATTGGAATTAAAAGGCACAGGTTTGAAGAGGTTGGTTTCCGGGGAGTTGCAGATAAAAGAGAGATTGGTATGTGACATGATTGACTATAATCTTGTCGTGAACGAAACATTTGAGGACTCATTATTTTACATTAAATGTCGGATAATGTTGATTATCTTTTATCTGTATGAAAAAGATGTGAGTAAATGGGATTTAAAGTTCATCTTTTCTGTATTGTGGAAACTGCCTGAAAAAGACCTGCTCATTATCCGTCATGATTTCGAGGTAATAGTGGACAAAATACGCCGAGGCGAAGCACACTTGCTTTCGGAAGGCGATACGGAATATCTTGGGGCATGCCGAAAAGGACAAAAAGGCGATAGCCCGCGGAGACAACCTTTTTCGGATATTCCCGCCCCAAAAAGAGCTTTTGCACTAAAGCCTGCCTACATGAGGACTATACTTGAATACATCAAACAGCAGGACAAAGCCGCAGTAAGCAATATTACCACTAAAGAGACGGCATTGGGTGCAGTTACTGTTGACGAACTAAGAGGAAATTCATTCGAGAATATCATCATCGAAAGATTTAAGCCTTATTACGGTTTGAGTTACCTTGAAATATGCCAGAGACTAAACGTCACCCCCTCCTTGTCAAAGAACCGAATTGCAATTGTCTCAAACATCATTGCAACGGAAGGGAATGACGAGTTGAAGACCTGTAACATCAACGATTCTGAAGAGTTTCAAAAATCAGGTATCAGAATGAAGACCGTCACCTCATTTTCCAATGGCCGAGTGAAAGAGGACACTTCGTTTGAGAATATTGACTACTATGAGATAGTCTCAAATGATAACTGGTATGAGTCAAGACTGTATGAATTGTTCACCAGCCGTTTTTTGTTTGTAGTGTTCCAACAGCCAAAGAATGAGTTTCAAAGGGATTTATGTCTAGACCACCTCCAACTAAAACAGGTTTTCTTTTGGACAATGCCAACAAAGGATATTGACATTGCAGAACAATACTGGGAAGACATTAAGATGCACGTAGATAATAACGAAATTGATGCCAAGTATTTTTGGAACAAAGCCAAGCATAGCAAATTCCATGTAAGACCTAAGGGGAGAAATGCCGCAGACCTTGCACCTAACCCTCACGGCGGGATGGCAAAGAAATATTGTTACTGGTTCAATTCGGAATATGTAACCGAGATTATTAACCAGCAAAAAGAAATGCAATGAAACTGAGGGAGTACATATTAGACGAACCGGATGAATGGATGCTCTGCGAACCTATTGCAGAGTATTGCAGGGTAACCGCGCAACAACTGAATTTATTCCCTCCCACCACAAGACAAACACATCCGATGGACATTCGTGTTGTGGAATTATTTGCAGGTGTCGGAGGATTCCGTATTGGACTGGAACGCGCTTCGAAGCGGTTTTGCACCGTTTGGAACAATCAATGGGAGCCTTCCACAAAACGTCAAGATGCCAGTATAGTGTATTGCAATCGTTTTGGCTATGAAGGTCATAGTAATGCCGACATTGCCACTATTCCCACCTCAGATATACCTGAATGTGACCTGTTGGTTGGAGGATTCCCATGCCAAGACTATTCTGTTGCCACCACTTTGAAAAGAGCCGGAGGCATTGAGGGAAAGAAAGGAGTACTTTGGTGGCAGATATACCGGATATTGAATGAAGCCCAACACAAACCAGACTATTTGTTTTTTGAGAATGTCGACCGCCTTTTAAAATCTCCGTCAAGTCAACGAGGACGGGATTTTGCAATAATCCTGTCATCGCTATGCGACTTAGGGTACATTGTGGAATGGCGGGTTGTAAACGCTGCAGAGTACGGAATGCCTCAAAGGAGACGACGCACATACATCGTTGGGTATAGGAAAAACAGTTCAATAGCAAAAAAAATAAGCGATGAAAATAAATGGCTTACTTCTGACGGAGTAATTGCAAGTGCTCTTCCTGTGGTCTATGATCAATCACAGTTTAAACAATTCTCAATTAAAGGGAATCTGCCATCAGTGTCGAGTAGGTTTAACCAAGAGAACAGAGGAGACCTATTCGAAAACACAGGGATGATTGTGGACAGGAATGTTACTACTATTAAAACGGAGTCTGCGTATTGTGGACCACACCTTACCCTGCGACAAATAATGATAGACGAGTCTCTCGTGCCAGAAGACTATTTCATTGCGGACAAAGATTTGCCAAAATGGGAATATCTGAAAGGGAGCAAAAAATTAAAACGAGTGGACAAAGCCACAGGATTTGAATATGACTACAGCGAAGGGAGCATGGCCTTCCCTGACAATCTGGATTGTCCGTCACGTACCATAATAACAAGTGAAGGAGGGGCATCGCCATCCCGATTCAAACACATTGTTCTCACGCCTTCGGGACGATACCGCAGACTGACCCCAATAGAACTTGAACGGCTGAATATGTTTCCCGACAACCACACAAAGGGGGTTAGCGACACGCGCCGGGCTTTTTTAATGGGCAATGCACTTGTTACCGGAATTGTGGAGAAGATAGGTCTTTCCCTTATAAATAGACTCTGACGGGAATTACCCGTTGATGGGTTGGACGAGTTTGCGGAGGAGTTCTATGTCGAGTTGCTGGTAGAGGCGGTTTGTGGGGTCGGAGAAGTACTTTTGATTGGTCTTGAAGTTGTCGATATCGTATTCGGTGGCTTTGATAAAAAGGTTGTGTGCCACGCAAACTTTGAATTGTTCGAAGGACATCGTGCCTTCTTCCCAACGTTTCTTTTCCCTCTCGGTTAGGTACCTTTGGTATTTTGCGTTCATTGCCTTTGATATGCGTTCAGCCCCTTTGGCCTCGGGGTTGCGGGCAATGGTTTCGTTGTAGTTGCGGGTAAGTGCCGGGAAATCGGCCCAGCTGGTGATGGTGGTTTCGAGTAGTTTGATGCTGCGCCTGCGGCTATCGGTGTAGTATCCAAGGTAGGCATGGCAGGGTTCGACAAAGATGACGGGCTTGAGACCGATTTTGCGCATGATGGAGGCAAAGAAGACACAAGCATCGATACAGTTGGCTTGGCGGTTGTTGTAGACCTGATCGAAAAAGCGGATGTGCTGGACATTGGCTTTTTTGGTGGGTGTGGAGGTGCAGGAGATGGAGGAATAGGTGATTCCTCGTTCAAGGGCATAATACCAAATGGCTTCGGCTTGGGCAATGACACTTTTTGCATCTTTTTGGTAGCCTGTGATTTTCGACACAATGCCTTGCTGCATGATGTCGGAGAGGATGCTGTCGATGTAGGGATGCTCTTCGTTGACATAGGCGGCAAAAAGCCAACGGAAATCGTGGAGATTACCACCATCATCAATAACACTAAGAAGACATTCGTTGGCGGAGCGGTAGTTGATGCGGACATTCTTGACGTCGACCTCCTCATCGTTTATGTAACAGGTGAAGGTGAGGTCGGCGATGCCTTGCTGTCGGGTTTGATAGAGTTTGTCGTATTTCCATTTAATGGAGGGATGGAATGTGTAGCGAACATCTTTTACAGAAAGTACTTCCTGAATGATGGTTACATAGTTGAGGCTGGAGGAGTCAATGGTGATACGAAGGACAGAGTTGCTGGCAGGGGCAGTGACGGACACTGTGAAAAGGGCGTTGGTATCGTTGAGACCAAAGTTCTGGTCACTAAGGCTTGCCACGCCCATCACCAGAGAGGGGTAGAACTGGTTTTCGAGGTAGGGGTTGTAGGATGCCTCGAAACGAACATAAGCCGGGTCGTACACCTTGGGTTTGACATTATGGCACGAGACCATAAGCAGAGCCGTAGCAAGACAGAGGAAGATGGGTTTGTGCATCATATACGAAATAACGTTTTTAAAAGGAAGCAATATGTTGCCGGATTAACTGAGTATTCCTGAAACAAAGACCACTAACAGGGCTATCGGAGCCACATAGCGCGCAATGAAACGGAACATCCCATAGAAACGGACACCAAGGTTGCCATGGTTGGAGAACTCATCGCGCACATCGCTTTCCGGCATCACCCAGCCCAAGAAAATCACCGTGCCCAAAGCACAGAGCGGCGGGAGGTAGATGCTATTGAGCTTGTCGACAAAGTCGAAAAGGGTCAGGCCTGCCAGTTTGATGTGGGAAAGAGAGCCAAGCGAAAGGGAGAATATCACACCGAGGAGGGTGCCGAGGAAGAAGAAAATAAAAGCACCAACAGCACGGCGTACACCGGTGTGTTCACCGATGGTGGCAGTGAGAGCTTCGAGAAGAGAGATGGCACTGGTGAGCGCTGCAACCATGAGCAGAAGGAAGAATATGGTAGAAAACACCACGCCTGCACTGCCCATTGAGTTGAACACATTGGGCAGGACACAGAACACCAAGCCAGGACCACCAGCAGGGTCAAAACCGCAACTGAAGACAGCGGGGAAGATGGCCAAACCTGCCAAAATGGCAATAAGGGTGTCGCAGACAGTAATCCACATGGCTGTTTTGAAGATATTGTCGCCCAATGGGATGTAGGAACCATAAACAATCATTACACCCATTCCCACACTCAGCGAGAAGAGCGCCTGGCCCAAAGCGGCGAGTATGCCTTCGCCGGTGAGCTTGGAGAAATCGGGGGAGAAAAGGTATTCCACACCTTTGAAGGCTCCCGGAAGAGTGAGACTGCGGACACAAAGTACAAGGATCAAAAACACCAAAAAGGGCATAAGTATTTTAGAGACATTCTCTATACCCTTTTGCACACCACCCAAAATAACAATTAATACCAAAACAGAAAAAAGCACAAGATAAAGCGCAGGTTTCCAAGAACCTGTCGAGAACTGGGTGAAATAGTCGGAAATGGGTGCGGCACTGGTTCCCAGCGCTGCCAAAGAACCGGAAAGCGATTCCCACACATAGCCTGTGGTCCAGCCTGAAAGGACAAGATATTGTGCAAGAATGAAGAAACTGGTCACGATACCCAAGAGGCCTATCAGCCACCATCCTTTCTTATCGGGGCGAAGAGAAGAAAATGCTTTGACAGGAGTATGCTGCGCACGGCGTCCGATGATGAATTCCGACATCATCAGCACAGAGCCGATGAGGAAAACGAAACAGACATAAACAATGAGGAATGCACCTCCACCATATTTTCCACAAGTGTAGGGGAAACGCCAAATATTGCCAAGACCAACAGCAGAGCCGACTGCTGCCATGATTGCTCCCAGATTGGAAGAAAAAGATTTCTGTTGTGTACTCATGATTATTGTTTTGTATCGCTATAATGATTAACTTTTTTTATCGTCTCGTATTTTTGACGGAATAGTCAATTGTTGACTAGTTCCGGATTGTGTGCCACAAAATCAGACCACATCTGTTTCTTGCTTTTGCGGGAATGTGTCGGTTTCAATTGCTGACGGATGTCGGCAAGGGGATCGGAGAGTTCAAGATAGCAAGTGTAGGCGACAGCCAGAGCATCGGAGGCATCGAGATATTGCGGGAGGTTCTGGAAGCCGAAGATGCTTTGCAACATGGCGGCCACCTGCTCCTTGGCGGCATTGCCAGTGCCGGTGACGCGTTGCTTCACGGCGGCGGGTTCGTATTCGGTGTAAGAAAGGTCACGACTGATGGCAGCACCGATGGCCACGCCTTGTGCCTTTCCGAGTTTAAGCATAGACTGGACATTCTTGCCGGAAAAAGGAGCCTCGATGGCAAGATGGTCAGGGTGATAGGAGTCGATGATGCGCTGGGTAGTGTCGAAAATTTTACGGATACGGAGATGGAAATCGGCAATTTTGCGGAGATAAAGCACATCCATCACCACCAATTGCGGTTTAGCGCCATCGGTGTCGAGAAGGCTATAACCCAATACCTGAGTGCCAGGGTCTATTCCAAGTATCAACATCGCACAATATTTTTGCAAAAATACGATTTTTTTTCGTATCTTTGCATTTTCAATAACAAAACAGCATTATTATTAAATACAACAATACCATGGATAAACTGATAATCACTGCCGCCATCTGCGGCGCAGAAGTTACAAAGGAGCAAAATCCAGCCGTTCCCTACACTGTGGAAGAAATCGTTCGCGAGGCCAAATCGGCTGTTGATGCGGGTGCTGCTATTGTCCATTTGCATGTACGCTATGACGACGGCACTCCCACACAGAGCCGCGACCGTTTCCAAGAATGTGAAGAGGCCATCTACAAAGAATGTCCCAACGTCATCTTGATTCCCTCCACCGGAGGAGCAGTAGGCATGACTCCTGACGAGCGTCTTCAAAGCACCGACACCACTCCTCTGCCCGAGATGGCCACCCTCGACTGCGGCACATGCAACTTTGGCGATGAGATTTTCGACAACACCATGCCCACCATGCGTGCCTTCGGCAAACGGATGATGGAACGGGGCATCAAACCCGAATATGAATGTTTTGAGATGGGTCATCTGGACACCATCCTCACCATGGCACGCAAAGGTCAAGTGCCTGGAGCCCCCATGCAGTTTAACTTTGTCCTGGGTGTTCCCGGTTGCACTCCCGCCACAGTCGACAACCTGTGCTGGCTGGTTAAGAACATTCCCGCCGGCAGCACCTGGACAGCCACCGGCATCGGCCGCTATGCTTTCCAGCTGGCTGCCCCCGCTATTGTCATGGGCGGCAATGTGCGCGTAGGTTTTGAAGACAACCTCTATCTGGAACGCGGCGTCCTTGCCAAGAGCAACGGCGAACTGGTGGACAAAGTAGTACGCATGGCCAAATTGCTGGGACGCGAAGTGGCCACCAGCGACGAGGCACGTGAAATTCTTGGACTGAAAAGGTAATTGAATTCAATAAACAGTATGAAACATATTACCACTATACTGATGGCAGTGCTTTTCTGCACTGCCATCGTTGCGCAAAATGCAACAACAAAAGAGGATATGATGCGTGAATGGCGTCAATTTAAGCACCAACGCGACATCTCGCAAAAGGCAAAATTAGGCAATATTCCCTTAGGCGAAATGCGTGAGGAAGCCAAAAATGCCAAATCTCTGCCCGAAGACCGCGTTTGGTTCCCAGGGGAATGGGAAGAGGTGCGTGCCATCGTCGTCACCCCTTACTACACTTACACTCCCGACTCTAACTTAGGCTCCGGTTATTACACCGCCGATCCTGTTGTCACTGGCTATGCCGAATATTACAGATATTCGGAAACGCGGGGGTGGGTAAGCATGAACATCTATGGTCCATACAAAAGTACAATGGATGTCTCCTCATCGTTCGGGAAAGTGTTCTTTTACCTTATCGACGGCATTCAACGAGGAAATGCTGAGGCTTGGGTACGTGTAGAAAAAGCTGATGATACCACCAAGGTACTTCGCACCCTCTCACGTCTCAACCTGCTTCACGACAACGTCCGCTTCATTATCGGTCCCGGCAACTCGTTTTGGTACCGCGACTGCGGCCCCATCTGCTTTTACCATGGTGACCAGGACAGCCTTGCCATGATGGATTTTGAATACTATCCGGGGCGCGCGCTCGATGACTCTCTGCCCTCGCTCATTCACCGCCAGATGGGACTGCCTAACTACATCAACACAATTGAATGGGAGGGAGGAAACTGTTTGGTTGACGGTGCCGGATTCCTTCTTTCAAGCGATGCCGTATATGGGAACAACAACGACACTTATGGACAATTGACTTGGAATGGTAGAAATATCAACACGCTAAACCACATACAAAAAAGCCGTCTCACACCGACTCAGACCCGCAATGCACTGCGTTCACTGCTTGGACAACGCGAAACACACATATTGCCTGCCTACAAAAATGACGGTGGAACAGGACACATTGACCTCTACGTTGATGCCTATGACGAAAACGGGTTTGTATTCTCTGTTATTCCTGATGTCTATCATTCCTGGAACGACTATGCCCTTGGCCTGAAAAACATCGACTCGCTTTGTTCCTATACCAGCTTTTTCGACCGCAACTATTACACCATGGGGACACTCCCCTTTCCGTCGAAAGACAATGGGATGAACTTCTCTTCAGAGAGCGAGTATAACGAAAGTTACACCCGCACCTACAGCAACCATACTTTTGTCAACGACCTTATCCTGCAGCCCTGTTTCTCTTCCGTGGTCAATGGTCAACCCTCAGCACAATGGGATCGTGCCAACATAGAAAAACTGAAAGAGGCCTATCCTGGCTACACCATCTACCCCATCGATGTGCGCGACTTTGACGGCTCTGGCGGTGCTATTCATTGCGTCACCAAGCAAATCCCTGCCGACAACCCCGTCCGCATCATGCACAAAAACATCCACGGCTGCGCCAACGCCATCCAAGACCACATGCCAGTAAGCGCCATCATCACCAACCGCAGCGGAATAGCACATGCCGAATGTATTTATCGCATTGCTGGCGGTGAGTGGGACACCATCCACCTCACTGCAAACGGCAACCGCCACTACGGACAGATGCCCCGCCCCCAAAGCACCTTCTTTGTGGACAGAATTTTCACCGATACCATTCTTTCTGTTATCGACAGCATAGCCATCATCGACAGTACATACAATGACGACTCTACCTCCTACATTTTCGACACCACCTATACCTATATTTTCGACACCACTTACTCCTATGACACCCTTCCAGTACTGCTCGACACCACTGTAACTGTGGAATATTACCTCTCCGCCACATCCAACAACGGGAAGACTATCACCAAACCGATGACCGCTCACCAAGGAGGCTACTACAACTTCTACTACACCGGCCAACTCGACACCGTGGCACGGCTTGACAGCACGCTATACGACTTTGACACCCTGCCCATGCCCTCCGACAACATCACCTTTGTATTCGACGCCAACCGTACCTCACTCGACACCAGCACCACACCTACCGTTAGCATCGATGCCGTCAACCTAGAAAAATCCTTTGGCCAATTCTACCCCAACCCTGCCACCAGCAAGGCAAACATAGATATTGACCTCGGCAACGGAGGCAACTACACTGTAATGATTATCGATAACCTTGGCCGAACTGTACACACCAGTTCACTGCAAGCCGCCGGAGAGATTACCTTCAGCATCCGAGCCGACCGATTGACCTCTGGCATCTATACCATTCTTTTCCATAACGATTCCCACTCCATTGTCCGAAAGCTGATGGTAATAAAATAACACATAGTACAGACTTTTTCCTTTTTAACCATACAGGAAACAAGTAATCACACAAGGCTTGTTTCCTGTTTTTTTTTATTATTCATTAAAATAACAAAAAAAATCATCAATAATAAAAAAAAATGTATATTTGCAGATTATAAACATTTAATATATTAAATAGTAAACACAATAAATCAATAAATTATGTCCAGTTATTATCATTTCAAGGCATCTCAAGCCAAAAGACAGGCTTGCGCATTATTCTGTCTGTTATTCCTTGGAGCGAATTTTGTATGGGCACAAACCACACAACTTTCCATCAACCAATCAGACCCAACCCAAGTAAGCCTCCAAAAAAATTACGATGGCACAACCTTTGCCAACATTACCTATCTCGGTACATTGTCTGGAATAGATAGTGTCCATCCCAATGTTTATCTTCAAGGTTCGGCCGCCTACCTTGACCCCAATGTAGGCGGTATCAAGAGGATTGTGGTCTCCTACTCCATTTATGGGTCCGACTCCGCCTACTACCTCCCACCCCAGAACGACACCCTTTTGGGCGGTATTCTTCCCAAACAACTGTCCATTTTAGGCACCACCATCGACAGTACCAAGGTTTACAACGGCAACACCTTTGTCACACTACACCTCGGCACTAAGTACGGAGTTATCGGTAGCGACAATGTCAACGTTTCCGCCATTGCTCGCTACGACGACCCCAATGTCGGCGACAACAAAACCGTCACCGTCCAGTATTACCTCTATGGCAACACCGAGCAATGCTCCAACTACATTGCCCCGACAACTGCCACCTTCACGGCCAGCATCACCCCCTTACAGGTTTATGCCACCCCTGCCACCCTTGAAGCCGTACGCGAATACAACGGCACCACCGTCTGTTTCGTCAACGACCCCGGCACCATTTCCGGCATCCTCTCCAGAGACACTGTATTGCATTTCGCATCAGCCGCTTTCAGCGATCCTAATGTGGGAACCAACAAAATGGTCTCTGTTTCCCACTTCCTCTATGGACCCCAATGCAACAACTATTCCGTCATTGACACCAATTCCCTCTACACCGCATCCATTCTGCCTCGCACTATTATTGCCAAAGACGGCATGGTTCAATTAGTCAAAACCCACGACGGCACAAACAATGCCATAGTCCTTGTCCCCGCCGCCGCCGCCAACATTGTTGGCAACGAATCTGTTGTCATGACCACGACAGCCACCTACGACTCCCCCAACGTAGGCAGTGGGAAAACCATCACCATGCATTTTTCCATCTCAGGCATTGGTGACGCTGCCAACTATGCTGCACCCGACGATATGATTTACAGCACCAACGGCAAAATTGTCGCTCGTGTTGTCCTCGACTCCTCCTATGGACTCAACGGCATCGTTACAGACAAAGGCAACTACTGTCAAAACGATGTTGTCAAAATGACATGCCACATCACCCAAGGCACTCCCGTCTACTATCTCATTTCCTTCTCGCCTGAAGCAAGACAACAGGGGTTCATCAACTTTTATCATCGAATCAACTACAATGAAAATGACGGCACATTCGACATCATGTTCCCCGTGCCTGACAAATGCAAAGAAGGCACCTACAAAGCTACCATCACCATCGGCAATGAAGCCAATGATGAAATCACCGTCTCGCACGACTTCACCGTCAATATGCCCAACTCTTATCTTGTAATAGCCTTCAACGATGTTGTCAGCATCGACAACCGCCAAAACCGCTTCAACACCTTCCAATGGTATCTAAACGATGTCCCCATCAAAGACGCCACCAAACCTTACTACCAATTCAGTCAAACCGGATCCTACTCTGTTGTCGTCAACCCCGGCACCCCCGACGAGCACAAAATCTGCCCACTCTATGTCGAAGTCTCAACTGAAAACGAAAAGAGCCTGACCACCACTCCCAACCCCGTCATCAACAACACAACCATCAAACTTACAGGGTTCGAAAAAGAGCAACACCTTCTCACCATCTTCAATAGCTACGGCACCACTGTCGTCCGCACCACTTTCAACGGTGACGAATACACCCTCGATATGTCCACAATGCCTCATGGCACCTACATGATCAACGTCGACGGATACACCACCAAAACAGTCAAATTATAATTCCATACAATTAACAATATAGAAACACTATGAAAAAATTAATAACCGCTATCATGCTGCTGGTGGCAACCTCTGCCGCCTCGGCTCAAATGACCGACCACAACAACAACCTCCAACTCTATCTTGGCGGAGGTGTCCACTCCATGCTTTACAACCCCGCCGACGGCAACTTCCACCTCGGCTTCGGTGGCATGGCTGGAATCCAATACCAATACATGTTCAACCACTACTGGGGTCTTGGACTTGGTTTTCAAGCAAGCAGCCTCAAAAGTGCTGCCGACTACAGTTATTCCATCTTGGAAAAAGGCATTAGCCTCCCTGGTGCAACATACCGCAGCGATGTAACCACCACCCTCTACAAACTGCGCGAAAAGCAGAATGCCATTGACCTCAGCATCCCCCTGCAAATCATCTTCCGCGCACCCATCAGCATTAAAAGCGCATTCCAAATGGGTGTCGGTGCCGCCCTCGACCTGCCCCGCGCCGGCAAATTCAAAATCACCGACGGCAACTTTGAACGCAAAGCCTACATGCACGAAACCAACGTCACCTACGAGGACATGCCCGAACACAACCTCGGCAGATTCCCCGCCAGCAAAGCCAACAAAAACAATGGCGACCTCCAACTGGCCAATGTCTCTTGGAGCCTGCTGGCCGATTTGGGATTTGTCATTAACTGCAGCAACAATGTCGGAATCTATCTGGGCATCTATGGCAAATACGGCATGAACAACATCAACCCCCTCAACAACCAGAATGACATCTGCCAACTCAACTACAACAACGTTTACACCAATTCCTTTGCCTCCAGCCGCGTAGCTGATGTCCGCACACTCGAAGCCGGTCTCAAAATCGCTCTCCGCATAGGTATGGGCCGTAGCGTTGACTGGAAAGACATTCAAGCCGCCGAGGCAGCTGCCGCCGCACAAGCCGAGGCCGACCGCCTGGCTGCCGAGGCTCAAGCCGAAGCTGAACGCAAAGCCGCCGAAGAACGTGCCATAGCTGAAGCCATCGCCAAAGAAAAAGCCGAGGCCGAAGCACGTGCCAAAGCTGTAGCCGACTCCATTGCTCGTGTCCATGCTGCCGAACGCGCCAAAGCCGAAGCTGAAGCACAAGCTCAAGCCGAAGCTCTGGCAAAAGCCAAAGCCGAAAACGACTCGCTGGCAAAAGCTAAAGCCGAGGCCGAAGCCCGTGCCAAAGCCGAAGCTCGCGCCAAAGCAGAGGCTGAAGCTCGCGCCAAAGCCGAAGCCGAAGCTCGCGCAAAGGCTGAAGCTGAAGCCCGTGAACGCGCTCGTGCCGAACAACGCGCTCGCGAAGAAGCCGCCTTTGTGGCAGGATACAAAGATGTTGCCTACTTCGAGACTGCCAAAGACATGCCTATCTTCGGCGAACTCAACGAAGACTCCTGGGTCAACCTCAAAAACATCATGGAGAAGAACCCCGACATCAAAGTCACCATTACCGGCCACACCGACAACGTAGGCTCTGCCGCCTCCAATTTGACCCTGTCGAAGAACCGTGCCAACAACATCAAGAAAATGCTTGTTGAAAAAGGTATCCCCGCCGATCGCATCACCACTGTCGGCAAAGGCGAAACCGAACCGGCCGAAAGCAACAGCACTCCTGAAGGCCGTGCCAAGAACCGCCGTATCGAAATCACCATCGGCAAATAACAACCCTCCTGCGGCTCCATGCCGCAATACAAAAAAAGAAGAGGCCGACATTCATGCCGGCCTCTTCCTTTTTTATTCCACTATGCTTTTCCCCGTTGCTTAATCAGGCAAAAGCGTGCAATACAAATCGTACAAATCTCCAATGATTTTGTGCTGCGAAAACTTCTCACTCTGCACATGTCCTTTCGCCACCAACTGCTCACGCAAGTCACTGTCGTCAATAATAGACTTCAACTGCTTGGCAACCTCAGAGGGGTTTTGGGGGTCGGCATACAAAGCCACATCTCCCCCAGCCTCGGGCATTGACGATACATTCGATGTCACCACAGGTGTACCACTGCACATAGACTCCAAAATAGGAATACCGAAACCTTCGAACACCGACATATACACCGATGCCACAGCATTGGCATACAAAGCCGGGAAATCCTCGAATTCGGCATCCTTGATAATATGCACACGATTGGTCAACTTGAGCGACTTAATCAATCCCATCAACGATGAGTAATATCCGCCATGAGGTTTACCCAAAATCACCAGATGCACATCCTCGGGCAACTCGGTCATTGCCCGCACTGCGGTCGCCTGATTCTTCCTCTCCTCAATCGATCCCACACAAACAATATACTTCTCCGGAAGATTATACGTCTTCTTCGCATATTGCTTGTCCTCCTCGCTCACAGGCTCCCAGAAAATAGGGTCGCACGACTGGTAGATAACCTTGATTTTCTCCTCAGGCACATGCAAATAATCAATCAAATCACGTTTGGTCTGCTCACTGATGGCAACCACCGCATCGGCAATCTTGCACGAGTGACGTTGCTTAATCTTGTGCATAAACCGGTCGAAAGGCTTGTAAAAACCAGGGTAACGCCACACAATCAAATCATGCACCGTCACCACCTTCTTTATCGAACTCGGAATACCGTGGGGCAGCTCATGGCTCAACCCATGGAATAGGTTCACCTTGTCCTCCTTCAAATGAACCGTAACACCGAATCCTCTCCATAAATTGGGGAAGAAACGGTCGATACTCGAAGGCATACGCGTGGAGACATTCGCATAACTGGAGAAATATTTCTTATATTCCCCGTCCATAAAAGGCGAATACAGGAATGCACGCACATCCTGATGCTCATGTGCCAAACCACAGATAAGCATCCGGCTATAGTTGCCCAAACCTGTACTGTTCTGAAATGCACGTTTTGCGTCAAATCCTATAATCATTCTTCTTACTTTTTTTGAATTTGCAAAATTACAAAAAAAAAACGTATCTTTGCATTTTCAAACAAAAAAAAATGGACAACATCTCCGCCATAGTTATCACAAAGAACGAAGAACGCAACATCGGCCGATGCCTCGACTCACTAAAAGACATTGCCAATGAAATAATTGTCGTCGACTCTGGCTCCACCGACGCCACCCGCGACATCTGCCTTGCTCGTCATGTCCGTTTCGTTAATCACCCCTGGGAAGGCTACTCTGCACAAAAAAACTACGCCAACTCCCTCGCCACACACCCCTGGACACTCAGCATCGATGCCGACGAAGCCCTCTCGCCCACCCTGCGCTCCACCCTCGCCGCCCTCAAACAGCGCGGGCTCGACCCCTCCACAGCCTACCGTTTCAACCGCCTCACCAACTTCTGCGGCGACTGGATCCACCACTGCGGATGGTACCCCGACACCAAGACCCGACTCTGGCCTACGGGGCAAGCCCATTGGACCGGCACCATACACGAGCAACTCATCCTCACCCCAGACCTCCACACCGTCACCCTCAAAAGCGACCTCCTCCACTACTCCTATTACACCATCGACGACCTCGCACGTCGACAGCCACCCTACTACCAGCTTGCCGCCTCCCAAGCCCTTCAAGCCGGCAAACGCGCCCCCATGGCTGCCATAGTCCTCAAACCCCTCTGGACCTTCCTGCGCGACTACATCCTCCGTCTCGGCTTCCTCGACGGACATGCCGGATACATTCTTTGCCGCATGAACTCACACTACACCTTTATGAAATACACCACCCTCCGCCAGATGGCGAAACAAAAGTCCTCCGTGCAAAACAACACAAACACCCATACAACAACAACCCACTAAAGCCACAAAAAACTCAATAACAATGCCCGAAATAAAAGAAACCGACACCCAGTTGTTCTCCCAATTCACCCTCGAACAAAAACAGCAGCTCTACCAAGCCGCCACACAACTCTTCAGCGACAACAAAAGGCAACTCTTCGACCGCCTTGTCCTCAACCGTACACGACATATTTGCGTAGTGCTCGAAGACATCTTCCAAGCCCACAACGCCAGCGCCGTCCTGCGCAGCTGCGACTGTTTCGGCGTACAGGACATACACGTGGTCGAGAATCGCAACACCTACGCACCCAACTCCGACGTATCAATGGGCTCCGACAAATGGGTTGACTACTACAAACACCCCTCCATACTGCAGACCTACGACCACCTGCGTTCCAAAGGCTACCGCATTGTCGCCACACTCCCCCACGAAAACGACACCCTCATCACACAGCTCGACATCTCACAGCCCACAGCCCTCGTTTTCGGCACCGAACTCACAGGCCTCACCCCCGAAGCCATCAGCCATGCCGACGCCTACGTCAAAGTACCCATGTACGGCTTCACCGAAAGCTTCAACATCAGCGTTTGCGCCGCCCTCTCCCTCTTCTGCCTAACCGAAAAAATGCGCTCCACACCCTCCATACCCTGGCAACTCACACCCGATGAACAAATCACCCTCAAACTATTCTGGTCCATGCAGGTAATCCACGATGGCCGCCGCGTCATGCAACATCTCATCGACACACTCCCGGCCACCCAACCCCATCAGCCATGAACATCCTCATCGACCTCAGCATACTCCGTCACCCCTACTGCGGACTGGGACAAATAGCCCTTAACTACGGCCATTGGTACGCCACCCACGCCGACCAACTGCCGCCCGGCATCCGCGTCACCCTCCTCGTCCCACAGGACCAAGTCGGAGCCTTCGGCCAACACCTCT
Source organism: Bacteroidales bacterium (assembly GCA_017530105.1). GTDB lineage: Bacteria > Bacteroidota > Bacteroidia > Bacteroidales > P3 > Colimorpha. Next base: position 418 of record JAFXMW010000124.1, on the reverse strand, counting down.
CTTACCTCCCCGCCAAAAACATCTACCGACACATCCCCGGCCTCATGCCCCGCTACGACCTCTGGCACTCCATCCACCAACTCACGCCCTTCCAGCCCCGCAAAGGCACCCCCCGCATACTCACCATCCACGACCTTAACTTCCTCTACGAAAAAGGCCCGAACAAACAGCAACGCTACCTCCGACGGCTGCAAAAAGAATGTGACACCTCATCAGCCGTCTGTTTCATATCACGTTTTGCCAGCACCGACGCCAACAACCACCTGCACCTCGGCACCCTGCCCCAACACATCATCTACAACGGAGTCCAGAATCTCACCCAAGGCCCTCAAGAACAACCCGACAACATCGACCCCTCGCGCCCCTTCCTCCTCAGCATCGGAGTGGTAAAACCCAAGAAAAACCTCCACAGCCTCTT
>JAFXMW010000123.1 GCA_017530105.1 Bacteroidales bacterium | reverse complement strand
GCCGCCGAAAGCTATTCCCACCAGTGCCGTGAGATAGAGGCCGGCAGGACTGCCCTCGATGCGGGGGAATGAAGAGTAGGATAGCATCACCTTGCTATGCAGTGAGATGCGGTCGCGCTCGGAGATGCGTTTATTGCCAAAAAGGGCGCTGTAGCGGGGGAAGGAGTTCTGCTGCCAGAAATGGTAGCGGAACGTAAGGCCCACGGCGGGTTCGAGGCGGGTGTATGAGAAACGGTCGGTCTGGGTGCGTAGGGTTTCGAGTTCCCGGATGCTGAGGGCGGCAACGGGAGCGAGCTGCATGTGGAGGTTGTCGAGGAGCAGGAAACCATAGCCGATGTTGAAGTCGGTGAAGCTGTAGGCCTGGCCTTTGGCGAAGTTGTAGAAGGGTTGAATCGTGGGGTCGGTATTGTGCAATGCCAGTTGCTTTCGGGCATCAAGGTTGCCCATGTAGACCTCGATGTTGAGAAGATGACGGTTCCAGGAGAAGTCGAACCCGTAGCCGATGGTGAACCCCGGGGTGAAGTCCTGCCCCATGGAACCGAAAGGACAGGATGCGCCCAGAGAAAAATAGGCACAAAAACCAAAGGGCTGAGGAGTGTAGGATGGGCGGCTTGTGGCCGGGAGCAGAGACAGTTCGTGGCGCACCTGCTGCTCGAAGGCGGCAATGTCGGTGGTGTCGCTGCCATCCTGCGTGCGACGGCGGAAGCCGGCTATACGGGTGTTGAGTCTGTCACTGGCTGCGTGGAGCATGTTGTTGAAAGCCTTTGGGTCGTCGGCAGTGTTGAGGGCGCGTTGCAGGGTGCGGCGTTCCACTTCAAGCATGTCGAATACCACTTGGTGATAGCGCAGCAGCTCCGGTGTGCGATGGTCGGAGGAGACCCATGAGGAACCGGGAATCATGCACGCAGTGGCAAGGTAGTAGTGGGACTGGATGCCGTCGATGGTGTCGTGGGCAGGAGCAAAGCCAAGCTCATACTGCAGGAAAGACTGCTCAGCCCCTCCGGTGGTAAGGAGGGTGAAGTCGTCCCAAGTGAGGGGACCTTGGTCCCAGGTGCGGTGTGTGTCTTGAGCCGATACTGTGAAATTCAGAGCCAGTAAAGGCAGTAGTATCAGAATGTTTCGTTTCATGACGTAGCTTTATTGTATTGGTGTTATCTTTTTATGAGGTGCCATACGTCACGCCAGGTGGTTTTCTGCCCGTAGCGGAGGATGGCGGAACGGTATATCTTGGCGGCAGCCCAAATGCAGAGGGGGAAGGTGGCCAAGAGCAGAAGCATGGAAAGCACCACTTGCCATACGGGTACGCCGAAGGGAATGCGTAGCAGCATGGCGGCAGGGGAGGTGAAGGGGATGATTGAGAGCCAGACACTGATGGAGCCGGAGGGTTCGTTAATCATGGCGGGCATGAGGAGGATGGAGAGAAGAAGGGGGATGGTGAGGGGCAGGGTGAATTGCTGCGAGTCGGTGTCGTTGTCGACAAGGGAGCCTGCCGCTGCAAAAAGAGAGGCGTAGAGCAGATATCCGAACACGAAATAGAAGATAAAGAGCAGGATAATGAGGCCGTAGTTGATGTCGGTGAGGCCTTGGATGAGGTCTTGCAGGCTGTTGTCGATGCCTTCGCCCGCCTGATATTGCTCGGCTTGGTATTGCGCTGTCTGGTACTGTGTGGTGGCCTCGGAGCCTTTGGAGGCTATCTCGGTGCGGTTGTTGCGTTGGGCCACTTGTTCGAAGAGGTCGGCATTGGTGAGTTGCACGCCAGTCACGGCGACGGCGGAGAGAATCACCCACAGCGCAAACTGGGTGAGGCCTACAAGACCTATTCCCACCACTTTGCCCATCATGAGTTGGAAAGGCTTCACACTGCAGACGATGACTTCAACAATGCGGCTGGTTTTTTCCTCCATGACACCGCGCATCACCTGCGAGCCGAACATAAAGACGGCTATGAAGACCAGCATGGCCAGGATGATGCCGAGGGCAATCTTGACTTGCAGAAAGCTGTCGCGGCCAGTCTCGATGTCCTGCGTGCGGAGTTTGATATGGGTAGTTGTGAGCATGGTGTAATCGTCGGGGGTAAGGCCATGGACATCAAGCAGGATGCGGTTGCGGAGTATTTCCTGCAGCTGGCTGTTGACGTCGCTTTGCACAGTCATCGAGGGGGCATCGGTGCGGTAGTAGAGATAGGCATCGCGCGGCAGGGTGGTTTCGCGGGCGGGGATATAGACAATGGCGTCGAGGGTGTCGGTCTGCTCCAGCTGGCGGCGGGCATAGTCGATGCTTCCGGCCTCGTGGTAGGTGATGTCGCGCCCCGAGCGGAACTGCCCCTGGAAGAGTCCGCTGTCGTCCACCACCAGCACGTTGGCATGCTCTAAGGGACGCGCGGCTAAGATGATGGGGATGGCATAGACCCCTGCCAGCAGGATGGGAACGACAAGGGAGAGAATCCAGAAGGATGGCTTTTTGACGCGGGTGAAGTATTCGCGCTGTATGACGAGGAGTATCTTGTTCATTGTTTTACTGTGTCGATAAATATACGGTCAAGGTCTTTGCCGGGGTTCTGTGCTTTGATGTCGGCGAGGGGGCCGCTGAGCACCACATGGGCGTGGTTGATGAGGGCAATGTCGTCGCACAGCTCTTCGGCCGAGGGCATGTTGTGGGTGGAGAAGATGATGGTGGAGCCTTGTTGTTTGAGGTTTAGAATTTCGCGTTTGAGGAGGTCGGCGTTGACGGGGTCGAAGCCGCTGAAGGGTTCGTCGAAAATAAGCAGTTGGGGGTTGTGGAGTACGGTAACCACGAATTGGACCTTCTGTTGCATGCCTTTGGAAAGCTCTTCGACACGGCGGTTCCACCAGTCGTTGATTTCCAGACGGTCGAACCATTGGTGGAGACGTTGCTCGGCGGTGGTTTTGTCGAGACCTTTGAGTCGGGCCAGATAGACGGCCTGTTCGCCCACGCGCATCTTCTTGTAGAGTCCTCGTTCTTCGGGCAGGTAGCCAATCTGCATGACGTCGGTGTCGGTCATGGGGTGGCCGTCGAAGACGAGGGTGCCGCTGTCGGGGGCGATGATGTGGTTGACGATGCGGATGAGGGTGGTTTTGCCGGCGCCATTGGGGCCTAAGAGCCCGAAGACGGTACCCCTGCGGACGTGGAGGTTGATGCCGTCGAGGGCTTGGAAGGAGCCGAAGGATTTGGATATGTTGTTTATGCTAAGCATTGTGGGTTTGGGGTTTAGGCTTGTTGGAGAATGTTTTGCCGGAGAGGCGGATGAGGAGCGTCTCGGCCAGGAGGAAGAGGAGGGCGAGGGTGATACACCAACGCCAGAGGGGAGTGCCTTGGCTGCGGTTGCGTATGTAGTCGGTCATGGATTTGGCTGCGGGGGGAGAGAGGCGGCAGTTGTCAAGTCCGGCGTTGCGGAGGGTTTGCTTGATGTCGTCGCGTGATAGGCAGGCGAGGTCGGACTCTTGACGGTTGTAGTTGAAGGCGATGCCCTCGGTTGGGGCAGGGGAGAGGATATAGTTGCCGGCTTGTGTGATTTCGCCATGAGGGACGAGGAACCAGCGGGAGCCGGTGTGGCGTATGTCGGGGATGAAAGAGGTGGAATGGGCATCGGGGTCGGCGTTGACCATGTGGCGTGGGGAGCGCTCTTGGGGTTGGGGTCCGAGGGGTATGGGGTCGGTGGCGGCAATGGTTTGATAGGGCAGGGGCTGGGGTGAGCTGAAGAGTGCAATGTTGTAGAGGGTGGGGACGAAGAGGGCTTGGTGGACGAAGTCGGTACGCTCGGAACGCAAGGGGGTGGCGAGGAGGTAGAGGTGCCCGAGGGCTGAGACTGTTTCGGAAAGGAGAGCGGTGCCGTCGAGGAGGCTAATGATTTGCCGCGACACGGTGGAGGAGGAGGGCTGAAGCATGTAGTAGCCTTTGACGGAAGGCATTTCCACCTCATCGTTATAGCGTTGGAAGACACCTTGGTAAAGGCTGTGATTGTATTGGATGGTTTGTGCCCGTGAGGTCTTTTCCTGCCAAGTGCTCAGCATGGGAGCACGGAGGGAGGCGAGGAATTGGTTGTAAGAGGAGATCTCGGCCCCTTCGGCGGGAATGACAAGGAGGGTGCCGCCGTCGTTGACAAACTGTTGGAGGGTGTGTGCCAAGCCAGAGGGGATGGCATGGAGCTCGTCGAGGATGATGCAGCGGCTTTCTGCAATATGGGAATAGTCGAGGCGGTCGTAAGGCTCTTGGCGGTAGGAGGTGAGGGAGTCGTCGGCGAAGAGACGTTTGATAAAGGGGTTCTCGCCTTTGCCGCTAATCACCAGCAGGGGGATGCTTGGGGTGACGGGGATGGAAAAGAACATGCGGTCGTCGAAGGTGATGGGGTAGTCGGTGGTTTCGACATAGCCTTGGAGGAGACTGTCGTCGGCAATGGTGAAGGACATGGTGGCTGTTGCGGAGCCGTTGGCGGCAATGTCGACCGAGGTGACAGCGCGTTGGCTGCCCGAAACGTAGAGGCGCAGGGGCTGTTTCTCTACTGCCTTGTCCCCCCTGTTGCGCACGCGTGCCTCAACCTTGACGGTGGCTCCTTTGAAATAGGCGGGGCTGTTGAAGGCAAGGCTGTCGATGAAGATGTTGGCGACACTGCTGCCGTCGAGGGGGATGAAGGTGGTGAGTATGGTGCTGTCGGAAGGGTAGTTGGCAAGGTCGGCGGTGCTTTGCTGGAAGTCGCTGAGGATATAGGCGTGGCGGTTTCCGGCCTGAGAGGAGGAGAGGAACTCGTGTTGGCGCAGGGCAATCTTGGACAAGGGGGCTGTGGCGGCGCCTGCCTGAACTTCGTCGACGGCAGCCAGGAACTCTTCACGGCTCAGCCAGCGGAACTGGTTGCCCGAGGCGTTGTTGGTGAGCAGTTGGAACTGAACTTCAGGGCTGTAGGCTTCGGCAATCTCGTGAGATTTTTGTCGGGCGGATTCTATCAGGCTTCCGTCCATGCCGCCACATTCCATGCTGTAGGAATTGTCGATATAGACACTCACCACGGTGGCACCGGCAACCATGCGGCTGTCTTTGTTGGGGATGACTGGTTGGCAAAAGGCCAGGACGATGAACACAATGGTGAGGATGCGAGCGGCAAGGATGAGAAGCTGGCGAAGGTTGCGCTGGCGGCGGTTTTCGTTCTCCAGCTCTTCGAGCATGTCGACGTTGCTGAAATATACTTTGCGGTAGCGTCGAAGCTGCAACAGGTGTATTGCAATGGGGATGGCTACTGCAATAAGGCCTATGAGGAATAACGGGTGGGTTAGCATGTGGGCTCTTTCTTGGTCTTATTGTTTTTGATATGATACAGGCAGATGTCGGCGATGCCACATTCGCCGCAGTGGGGCTTGCGGGCTTGGCATACATATCGGCCGTGGAGGATGAGCCAGTGGTGGGCGATGGGGATTTTGTCCTGAGGGATATGCTTCACCAGTTCGCGCTCGGTTTGGAGAGGGTTCTTGCTGTTGCGGGTGAGGCCTATGCGGTTGGCCACGCGGAAGACATGAGTGTCCACAGCCAGGGCGGGCAGATTGAACACCACCGAGGCAATGACGTTGGCGGTTTTACGACCAACCCCGGGAAGCGTTTGCAGCTCGTCTATGTCGCCGGGGACGGTGCCTCCGAAGTCCTCCACCAGTTTGCGCGCCATACCTGCCAGGTGTTTGCTTTTGTTGTGGGGATAGGAAATGGAATGGATGTATTCGAAAATCTCTTCAGGGGTGGCCTTGGCCATGGCGAAGGCATCGGGATAGGCGGCAAACAGTGCCGGGGTGGTCATGTTCACCCGCTTGTCGGTGCATTGTGCCGAAAGAATGACTGCCACCAGCAGTTGGAAGGGGTCGTGGTATTCCAGCTCGGTCTGTGCGGTGGGACGTGCCTGCTCGAAGTAGGCAATCATGCGCTCGTATTGTTCCTTGCGGGTCATTCTTGGCGATTAATTGATTTTCAAATCCGCCACAATGGGGTAGTGGTCGGAGATAGGTGTCTGCACCCGTTTGTAGGAGAGGGCTTCAATGTCGCGGCTATGGAGGATATAGTCGATGCGGAAGGCGGGATAAAGGCCGTGGTAGGTGGTGCCAAAACCGCGCCCTTGTTCAACATATGAGTCGTTGAGCAGTTCCCGTGCCTGTTGGTAGATGTAGGATGCCGGGGTGTCGTTGAAATCGCCGGTGACAATTATGGGTAGGCAACTCTTCTCAACCAGCGGCAGGAGTTCTTCCTTCCATTCCTTTTCGTGTTGTTTTGTGGCTTTCTCGAATTTCTTTAGGAACCGTTGGGTGGTGCTGTCGGTCTGGGCGTGCGAAAGGCGTTCAAAGCTTTCGAAGTCGTCCTCGTTAAGCCGGTAGGAGTGGAGATGAACCACGCAGATACGCACCACTTTGCCGTCTTTTTCCACATCGACATAGAACTTCGACCGCCTGTCCATGTCGTATTCCCTTACTATGGGACAACGGGAGAAAAGCACGCATTGCGACCAGCCTTTCTTTCCGTGGATGCCGTAGTTGTAGGTGTAGCCCCTGCTTCTGAGGCTGTCGCGCATTTTCACCTTGCGGGGAGAAATGTAGTATTCCTGCATACAAAGCACATCGGGTTGCTCCTCGTCGAGAAGTTTCAACAGCAATATGGCTCCCGAATCGGGACGCATCAAGGTGTCGTCGTCCATCCCTGCAAAGGCATGGGTGTTGAAGGTCATCAACCTCAGTGTGCCTTCGCCTGTTTGGGGGTCGCTGGTGCCGCCCAGTTGGAAAAACAGCGGCAGGAATGACAGCCGTGCCACGATGGCTGCAACAGAAATCAAAAACTCCCACCGCGACAGACATAGCCACATGATGGCAAACAACATATTGGCCAGAAGAAAGACCATATATCCGTAACTGAGTATTGAAACAAGCACCATACGGCTTGGTTCCACCTTTCCCGCCAGTGTAGACACAATCAGTGCGGCGGCAAAAATCAAGTTGATAATTAGTAGGATAACGTATAGAATTCTCTTCATTTTTGTCATTCACTTGAAAGTGCAAAGATACGAAAAAAAATGCAATTAGGAACGAAGAAATAACTCCTGGCGGGTTGCGGTGGTTTCAGTTCAAAAAAAAGTCGTATCTTTGCAGCATGAAAAAATACGGTCTTATCGGAAAAACGCTGCGCCATTCTTGGTCTCCCCAGTGGTTTAACGGGATGTTTGCCCGATGCGGTATTGCAGATGCCGAATACAACCTTTATGAGATGGAAAATCCGGGAGACCTTCACCGTTGGGTTGAGGAATGTGGCATAGCGGGTTTCAATGTGACCATCCCTTTCAAAGAGTCGGTGGTGCCGCAGATGGACCGCTGCGATGCCGCCGTTCAGGCTATTGGGGCGGTCAATTGTGTGGAATGTCGCGACGGCTTTCTCATTGGCCATAACACCGATGCCCCCGCTTTCGGGCAGACGTTGGAGCCTCTCTTACGTCCTTGGCACACCTCGGCCTTGGTGCTCGGCACCGGTGGGGCAGCCAAAGCCGTGGGCCACGCTCTCCATGTGCTGGGGATAGGGTATACTTTCGTTTCGCGCAATCCTGAGCAGCATCCGAGTGCTGTTTCGTACCACACGGCTATGCAGGAGGTTGACTCTCGGCTGCTCATCGTCAATGCCACGCCGGTAGGCATGTTCCCCGACATTGATTCCTCCCCTTGGCCTTGGCCGCAGCTATTATCGTCGAGGCATCTTTGTTACGACCTCGTCTACAATCCTTCGCCGACTCTGTTCCTCCAACAGGCAGCGTCGGCGGGTGCTGCCACTCTCGGTGGTCTCGCCATGCTGCATCGGCAAGCCGAACTCAGCTGGCAGATATGGAAACAAAAAAGTTGAGAACTGGTGTCCTCAACTTCCTGTCTTTGTTACTTTCTTGCTCTTAGGATGACTTGTCGCGTGATGATATTGCCTCGCGGGGTGGTCATACGCACGATGTATGTCCCTGATGCCATGCCCCGGAGGTCAATCCACCCTTTTTCCGCTTTCACGGGCATTGCCCTGCCCTGTGTGTCGAGCACCTCCACCTTGATCTTCCCCGCAATCGCATCGTCGTGGATTTGGGCAGAGGAGGACATCATCTTCACCAACCCGTTGGTGGGATTTGGGGAAAGGGTCAGTGTCTCGCTTTGGTCAGGAGAGTCAACACCCAGCCACATCAAATCCGGGATGGTGGACGAGTTGTCGGGATACAGGTAGTCGTGCAAGTATTCCGTAAGGTCGAGCATACGCAATTCTGCCGGATGGTTCACCCCCATACGGTTGAACTCCTCGTTGGTAGTCCAATAGTGAAGGCCGTTGTGTGTGGTTATGCCCTCGGTTTGAAGACCGATAATGTCGCTGAAGTGGATTTTCAACCGGTCGCCATGAAAGAAATCGGTGCCGGTGAAATTGTATATCACATAAACGAAAGGCTGCACAAGAAGGCTGTACCCGCAAAGCATCAATACACTTTTCGTCTCGTTACGATTGACTGCTCTCTCGAAATAGCAGGCTCCTGTCACCAGCCCATCCACATTCAGTCTGAACATTGGCATGGCCGTGTAGGACCCCGGCTCTTTGGGCAATCGGTAGCACACCGTCTGTTGCGATGACCACTGCTTGGTGAAGAGGTACAGGCTGTCTCCCACAGCCACCATCGCCTCGCAGTCGAAATCGGTGGTAGGCAACCCCTTTGAGCTTTCGCCATTGGGGTTGTAGCCGTGGTAGGTGAATTTTATCGTGTCGAAATGGCAGTTGCCGTTGTTCCATGCCTCTTTGTCCAGTCTCAGGATGCGCAGGTCTTGGCGAAGACGGGAGCTGTTGTTTCCGAAGTCTCCAAAATAAAAAAAACGGTCGTCTTGAGCCACTTCTTCCATATCTTTGAATGTCAATTCCTCGGACAACACCTGGTTCGATTTAGCGGTGGACAGGTCCAACTGGTGCATGGCAAAGGTGCCGTGGTCATTGCTTGTCCACAACTCATTATTCCAAATAAAAAGCGACGATGTTCCCGCCACTGTGCTGTCCAAAGTGCCCACTACAACGGCAATTTCCTCGTCCCATTGGATTTCCGAGTTCTGAGCATTTGCCTGTAGTGTGCACACTATCAATACGATAGATAACAACAGCGGGTATTTTTTCATGATGCAAAGATACACACTTTTTTTATTGTAATAAAAAAAATAATCGAAACTTTTTAACAAAACAGCCCCCCGGCAGGTGCCCAAACAGGGCACAATTCCGCATGAAAACACCCACAATTCACGAAGTATCATTTTTTTTTCGTAATTTTGCCGTTTGTATGGATTCAGTCGTTGAATACTATCCGGCTATGGAACAAGAGTTTAAGGCGATAATGGCTGCTGTGGCAGACATCCCGTTGGCCGAAAAACTCTTCCCCGAACTGTCGGCCGAGGAACGGAAACAACGTTTCGCGACCTATGAAAGTGTGCGCCAATTCCAGGCCGATGCCATGTTCCGTGGCTGCCAATATATTGTCAACCACACCATGGACGATTTCTCATGGTCGGGCGAGCAATACCTCGACGGCAAACCATGCCTCTTCATTTCTAACCACCGCGACATAGTGCTGGACGCCATGCTCCTGCAATACATGCTCATCAGCCTCGGTCGCGACACCACCCATGTGGTTGTGGGCACCAACCTCTTCGAGATGCCCCTCATGCTCCAGCTGGCCAAGGTGAACAAGATGATAGGCATGCCCCGCGGCGGTAACCGTAAGGAATATTACAACATCCTGATGGAAATGTCTTCCACTCTGCACCGCCTTGTCAACGAGGAAAAGCAGAGCGTGTGGATTGCCCAGCGCAACGGGCGTACAAAAGACGGCCATGACCGCACCGAGCCGGCATTGCTGAAAATGATTGCCCGCAACTCCAACAACGACTCACCCGTTCAGGCTCTCGCCTCGATGAATATCGTCCCGCTGTCCATCTCCTACGAATGGGAACCCTGCGGAATGCAGAAAGCCCGCGAGATGTGTTTCCGCCGCCAGGGGCCTTACGTCAAAACCCCGGGCGAAGACACCCAAAGCATTGTCAGCGGCATGATGGATTACAAAGGGAGGGTGCACCTTGCTGTCTGCCAGCCTATCAGCCCCGACGAAATCGCCGCACTCAACGGCAATGAAACCCTGGTGGCCGAACTGATCGACCACCGCATTTCCGACAACTTCCGCCTTTTCGAGGGCAACCGCGTGGCCGTCGACCTCCTGCGTGGCCGCAAGGTCGACGACACCGAAAAAACAGCCCAATTCATCCGCTACATCGACGATGCCTGCCTCCGTGCCGGCATGGGCGACGAATTCCGACAGACCCTCCTGGGCATCTACGCCGCCCCGGTTTTGGCGTCGGACAAGTGTAGTGTGATTAACGACAATAACTTTTAGATTTTAGTTTTCACTTTTTAGTATTCAATACCATGTTAGACAAACTGGAAGCCATTTACGACCGCTATCAGGAGATAGAAAAGCAGATGAACGACCCTCAGGTCACATCCGACATGAAACGCTTCGTAAAGCTGAGCAAAGACTACAAAGACCTGCAACCCGTGGTGCAGGCCTACCACCGCTATAAAGCACTCCTCGACACCATTGCCGAATGTAAAGAACTCCTCAGCACCGAGAAAGACGACGAACTGCGCGAAATGGCCAAGCAAGAACTGGCCGACAGCACCGCCCGCCGCGATGCCATGGAAGAGGAAATCCGCATCATGCTCATCCCCGAGGACCCCGCCGATAGCAAAAACGCCGTGGTGGAAATACGCGGCGGCACCGGCGGCGACGAGGCCTGCATCTTTGCCGGCGACCTCTTCCGCATGTACACCCGCTATTGCGAGAAGAAACATTGGAAAATCGAGGTCGTCGACTTCAACGAAGGCCCCTCGGGCGGATACAAGGACATCACCTTCAACGTCTCGGGCGAGAAAGTCTATGGCATGCTTAAATACGAAAGCGGCGTGCACCGTGTGCAGCGTGTCCCCGCCACCGAAACCCAGGGCCGCGTCCATACCTCGGCGGCAGGAGTCGTGGTTCTGCCCGAAGCCGAAGAGCTGGATGTTGAACTCAACATGTCCGACGTGAAGAAGGAGACTTTCTGTGCTTCGGGTCCAGGCGGCCAGTGCGTCAACACCACCTACTCCGCAGTGCGTCTCACCCACATTCCCACCGGCATTGTAGTGTCGATGCAGGACCAAAAATCGCAAATCAAAAACATGGAGAAAGCCATCTCCATCCTCCGCACACGTCTCTACGAGCGCGAATACAACAAATACATGGAGGAACTCTCCACCAAACGCAAAACCATGGTTGCCACGGGCGACCGTAGCGAAAAGGTGCGTACCTACAACTACCCCCAAAGCCGCGTCACCGACCACCGCATAGGCTACACCATGTACAACCTCCCGGCATTCATGGACGGCGACATCGAGGACCTCATCGATGCCCTCCAGCTGGCCGAAAATGCTGAAAAACTGAAAGAGAGCGTCGGTTGATGCTGTCCGAATGACTAAGTGGAAAGACCTGTTGGCGGCCGCGCGTCGAAAACCCGCGGCCCCCAAAAAATTTAAAAACGTACAATGTGTTTTTTACCCCAGGGGCTATAAGACAGTTCAAACAAT
>JAFXMW010000122.1 GCA_017530105.1 Bacteroidales bacterium | reverse complement strand
GAGGCGAGGAACTTGATGCCCTACTCCCTCAGACGGGCACAAAGGTACAAAAACAGAGACGAAAAACCAAGGTTTTAACAAATAAAAAGAAATCATTTCAGAAGTAATCATTGTTTTTAAAACCAATTCCCCATCATTTATTAGTTGTTATTCGTGGAAATAAATAGTTCCAATTTGCTGCAATTCGTTTCAAGACAACTCATCATCCCATTTTCTTTCAAAAACATTAATTGCAATTCGTGGAAATAATTAGTTCCAATTTGTTGTAATTCGTTTCAAAACAACTCATCATTCCATTGATTTCGTTCAACGATTCCATTGATTTCGTCCAACGATTTCAATGGATTTGTTTTTCTGTTTCGCCAAAAAGGACGCTTAAGATGGTCGGTGTTGCCTGTCGAAACTGGCAAGAACGGGCTGAAAGACGGACGTCGCTACAACTGGTACCATGAGACGCTGCGGGCTGAAGACACTCGTCCGCCCCTACAGGGCTGCTGGTGGCAAGGGCTGGCTTGCCAGAAGACAACCGCTGTAGGGGCGGAACTGCGTGTCCGTCGGCATCAGTGACGGACAGGGAGCGCACAGGCGCGCCGGACTTTTACCGCACCTGTTTCTTGCCGTTGCGGATGAACACGCCGTGCCGGCCTGTGGCGATGCGCTCGCCGACATACTGTCCGTTCAGGTTGTAATAGCCTGTGGGACGGTCGCTCGTCTGCCGGGCTTCATGGATGCCGGTGGCCACATCGTCCATGCTCTGCTCCACAATCTTCGCGTTCAGATAGTCCATGCGGTCGGCCAGCCAGGTCTTCATCGGCGCCACAATCTGCGACGAGAAGGCCGAGGCCTGCACGCTGGCTTCCCATCCGGCACCGCCTTCTGCCTGCGGCCTGTAGTTGTTGGCCCAGGTGTCGCGGAACCAGCTGCTGTCGAATGCGTCGGCCAGTCCCACCACAGTCTCTCGCTGGGCGTAGATGTCGGCCCATCGCCCGGCTACGGCCTGGGCAAACCAGTCGCAGTCCCACAGCTTCGCAAGCATGGCGGTCCATGGCGACGGCTCGCCACAGAGGTAGAGCATGGCGCGGCGCGAGCCCACGGTGGACTTGTCGCTCATCAGTGCTGCCATGTCGAGCTGGGAGGAGTTGCCGAGGGCATGGTCGTTGTCCCATAGCGGTCCGAAGCAGAGCTGCGTGGCCGATGCTTCTTTGTAGGCGTAGAACGTGGAGAAGGCGGTGTAGCTGCCCAGCAGCTCACTGGCCAGATACCAGTTGATAAAGGACGAGGGCTCAACGTACTGGGAGAAGCCGTCCTCCGTCTGGATAGCCGTCCAAAAACGCCACAGATAGTCGGCGGCGGCATTTTGGATGTCGGCATTCTCCTCGTCGTCTTCGCCCTCGGGGTTCTTGATGGTCACGTATGGAACGGTCGCGCTGCCCTCCACCTGCAGCTCACCGGCCACGGCCTGGTTGGTCATCTGCCACAGCCAGCCGGTGTCTTCGTTCACATTCACACGCGTGAGGTCGGCCTCCACATGCTCCGTCAGCTGATAGGTGCCCATGTAGGTGCCGTTGAGCACCAGGTCGACGAACTTATATCCGGGCGTGAAGGGCATCTGCAGGGCGTCGCCGAGGCGCTTGGCCACGGCATTGCGCAACAGGGACTCGTCGGCGGCATTGGCCAGCAGCACCCAGTTGCGCTTGTTGTAGCCCCGGCCGGTCATGTCGTGACCGCTGCCCTTGCCGAACTTGATGCGGTAGGGTTTCTTCGCCAGGTTCCAGGTGTCGGTGCCATAGCCCTTGATGGTCAGGTTGCTCTCGGTGAACTCTCCCAGCGGCGTAGCATCGTCGAGGGTGGTCTCCATGACCTGCATGGTGGCGGCCACATAGTTGTCGTGGTCGATGGGGGCACCGTCCTGGGTGTCGATATAGATGGTGGTCACGCCGGGGGTCTTCTGGCGTCTCACGTCGGTTGCGGCGGCGAAGGCGATGGCGGGCGTCTCTCCGGCCGGCACACGGAGGTAGGCGCGCATGCCATCGTGGGGATTGTCCGACGGCGTCAGGGTGAAGGCGGCGGTGCCTTCGGTGTAGAGGTCGTTGTCGAAAAGATAGTCGGTGGCGGTGGAGAGCTCGTAGCCGTGGAACAGCGAGGCGTAGAAATAGTGCTGGTTGTCGAAGGTCACACCGTCACCGTTGTAGGCGTTCTGGCCGTTGTTCACGTTGACGGAGTAGACCACGTCCTCAAACACGCCGTAGCTGTCCACATGGCTGGCGGGCCTGATGAGGTAGGGCATGCCGGCCTCGATGTCGAGCGTGGCAGGGTCGCCAAACAGCATGGTGTGTCCGTCGGCGTCCATTCCAGTGTGCACCTTCAGCTCGTAGGTGCAGCCCAGGGCCTGCTCCATCTGCTGCTGCGTGGCGTCGAAGGGCAGGCAGAAGGTGTTCCACTGGCCGGCGGTCAAGCAGTGCGGATTGGCGATGCTCATGTTGTAGGTGGTGCCGTTCATGAGTCCTGTGCCCCACCAGGCGTTGGCGGGGTTGTAGGTTCCCTCGTTGGGGGCGGGCAGGTTCTCCACGAAGGAGTCGATGGAGCTCTGCACGAAGCTGATGCGGGCGGCGAGCCACTCCTTCAGCTGCGCGGCATATTCGGGGAAGGTGGGGAAATGCACCTTGGCCCAGCTGGCGTCGTTGATGTTGTAGATGCTGAAGTTGTAGGCCTGCGTCTGACTGAGCATGTCGGCGAGGTTGTCGATGTCGGCCATCAGCTTGTCGGTCAGCCCGTCGGCCACCAGCTCATCCATCTTCGCCTTCACGGCCGTCATGAACGTGCGGTTCTGCTGCAAGGCCCTGATCTTCCACTCAAAATTGCACTTGCCATAGTTCTCGACCATCTTGTCGTCCTTGGCGTCGCCGTGGTTGCCAAATGCCAGGTCCTTGTCCCATAGTGGTCCCCATGTGAAGGGTCCGTCTGGCGTACGATAGCCCTTGAAGACGAACCATCCGTCGAGGTCGCCTGTGAGGTTGATGGCGATGTAGTACCTGACGAGCGAGGCGAGGTCGTTGGTCTTCTGCCACGAACCGTTGTCGAACGAGGCGAGCCACTGCTCGCGCCAGCTGTTGATGTCGCTCTTCAGTTGGTCCAGCTCTGCCGTGGTGGCGGGCTCGGGGTTCTTGATGTTGAAGTAGGGCTCGCCCGTTCCGGCGTAGGGCTCTTCGGTCATGCTGGTCCACGAAACGCCCTCGAGGAACCAGTCGGTGTCCTCATTGATGTCCACGCGGTTGGTGCCTACCTCGACATGGTCAGACACCTGATAGGTGCCGCGGTACTCGCCGTTGATGACGAGGTCGACGAACCTGTAGCCGGGACAGAAGGGCATGCCCACGTATTTTCCGATGTGATAGGTCAGGGCGTTGCGCATCATGGAGTTGTCGAAGGCGTTGGCCAGCAGCGTCCAGTTGCGCTTCTTGTAGCCCTGTCCGAGCAGGTCGTGCTTATGGGTCTCGGTGACCACCCCACCCTGCTTCACGTCCTTGTCGAACTTCAGGCGATAGGGTCGCTTGCCGTTGCCGACGCTCGCGGTGGAGTTGCCACGCACCTTGATGCTCAGTCCGGGGTCGGTGAACTCCTCCAGATGGCCATACTGGTCGACCACCTGAATGGTGGCGCGGCGGTAGATGTCGTTGCCGTCGGCATCCTGCTCCTTGCCCCAGCTGTTCACGGAGGTGACGTCGGGGATGGAGAGATAGATGGTGGGGACATCGGAAATCTGGGCGTGGGCCGCTATCTTCGATGCGAGGTCGGAGGGGTCTGACGGGTCGTTGGGGTCGTCGGAAGGGTCGCCGTTTCCGCCCTGACCGCCCTCGATGCTGATGAGGGCGGTGGTGCCCGACGGCACTTCAAAGAAGGCTTCGGTGCCAAGGATGTTGGCCGCATCGTCCTGTCCCCAGCCCAGTTCCCACCAGGCACCGTCGCGCAGGGTGTAGTAGTGGCCACCGCTGTTCAGGTAGGACCAGTCGTAGAGATAGACCAGCTGGGCCTTGAACTTGTGGGTGTCGGTGCCAAGGACCTGTCCTGTGGTGACGGTCGCACTGACATTCTGAAAGGTCACCGACGACAGGTCGGCTGAGCCATTGAACTTAAAAAGGTAGGGCTTGCCTGCCTCCATGGCGGGCGACTCGAGGCGGTTGAACACGAACGTGTTGCCGCTCACCTCGGTCAGCTGCTGCACTTCATAGGCGTCGGTGCCGAAGGCCTGGTCGAGCTGGGCCTTGCTGGCGGCAAAGGGAAGTGCCAGCGTTGTCCACTTGCCATGCGCAAACGTGCGGTTGCTGATGATGAGACTCGCACAGTTGCCTTGTGGCCAGCTGCCGCCTTTCGCGTTGAAAGTGGGTGTCTGACCATACGAACAAATTGCCACAAGCACCCAAAGTGCCGTGGCGAGAATAGTTTTCTTCATTTCCATTTTCTTAGGTTCTTTATTCTGATTCTTCATTTTTTCCAGCATCGACAACGACATCAGCAGCCCACGTATTCGAATACATGAGCATGGAAAGCAGCGGAAACATGTTTTTTCTTTTGCATTCTTATACCTTTAATCGTCTTTTTCTTAGGATGTGCTCTCCTCGTCTGGAGACACCTGTTGATTGCGTGATTGCTGATGATAGCCGCAGCAAAGGTACGCTTTTCGGTTGTTATGAGCAAGAAAAGGAGGAAAAATAACTCATCATCCCATTTTCTTTCAAAAACAATAATAGCAATTTGTGGAAATAATTAGTTCCAATTTGTTGTAATTCGTTTCAAAAAGAAAGCCCACCCCCTGCCCCTCCCGTAAGGAGGGGAGCCTAATGGCCGTACGTCTTCCCCCAAGGGGGGGATTAGAGGGGGCCTTATTCTTCACTTTTCACTTTAAAAAAGTTGTAATTCGTTGTAATTCGTTTCAAAATAAGCTCCCATTTTCTTTCAAATAACAATCAATCTATTTCATTTCAAAAATGGAGTCCACCCATCACGAGTGAACTCCATTCCATCGATATTGTATGATAAAACGAATATGTTTCCATCAGTAGTCGAGGTCGTCATCCCAGTCACCCCAGAGACTACCTTTACTTCGGTTACCACCACCTCCGGAGCCTTGTCCGTGACCACCATAGGGGTCGGTGTCGTCATCGGTTTCGCCAACGGCTCCCGGCATGCCCTCATCATTGGGGCCGCCGCCCACTTCACGGGCAGACTCCGAAGCCGACAGCATAAGAGCCCTCCCCTGAAGAGCCACCACGACTGTTTCGGGTTTTACATAAATGCGCTTCATGAGTTATCCTATTTTATGTTATTTTACCACGTATTTCTTTCCATTGATGACATAGATTCCCTTCTTCAGGCCCTGCACCTTCGAGCCGACATAGACGCCCTCAGTGGTGTAGATGCTGATGGTTGCCGGAGCCTCTGTCGGCATCTCCTCGATGCTGGTGGCCACACCGTCTTCTTCAAATTCAAAGAAGTTGGTAGCTCCCATTTCCATGCCGTAACTCTTGGCTCCGCCAGCTGACGGGAAGTCGTCTGGAAGAAGATGTGTGTCATCATCTTCCGTCAATGTCCAGCGGGCAGGATCCTTCATGCCGGTGGCAGCATGTATTGTCCAGTTGGTATCGAAGTTGGGGCAGATGACACCTGTTTCGTTGTTCCAGTTCCATCCAGTCTTGTCCTGCACGCGGCTGTACCAGAAAGCAGCCTTACCCTTTGTGCTGTCCCATCCGAGGAAGTAGCAGTGGATGGGCATCACACACTTGTAGAACGTGCCCACGAAGGTGTAAGTAAACGACTGTGAAATCTTGAAAGGTACATCCACATTATTGCGATAAGTCAGTGTCTTGCCACTTGTTTCAGTGTCCTGATAGAGGAACTCAGAACCGTCAAGGTTTGTAATTTCCAATTCACCGTCAGGATATATATATTCGAAAGCGGCACCTTCTTCTTCTAATCCCACCACAAAGGAAGGAACGGTGTACTCACCCTTGTAAATAAGGTCTTTCTGCTCGTCACCGCTCAGTTTCTGAGAGTTGTGCAGACGTTCATAAAGTTCAGGATTGTCATTTTTGTAGACATCGAACTTACGAGTGATTGTCTCGCCTGAAGGTGCCCACAAATTCGGACGGATGAGATAAGGCACACCGGCATGCAGGATGATGGGGTCTTTAGCCAATTCTTCTGCAGTCCACTTCGTGTCATCATCAATCATTCCATGTACGTGTGAGCCTTCACTGATTGACGTCTTTTCACCAGCAACCATTTCGTACTCTTTGTATTCCATAAGGTTCTTGCTGAACATAAGCGTAATCTTACGTTTGTTCACGTCGCGGACAACGTACATCAACTTGCTCAGATATGGAATCTTCTTCTCAAAACCAGCACGGTCGAAACCGAAGAACTTAATCAAGTCGTTATAACTCAGGTCGTAGGGTTCGCAGATTGTCCACCAGTCGTTGTCAATAATGAACGAGCGGAGCGGTTCAAACTCTTCTGTAGAGTTGTGTGCCACAGCAGCAAGTACAAACTGGTGCCAGCCACGGTAGTCGTTAAAATTGCTAATGTCGTAGTACTTCACGTCCTCCATGACGGGGCAGTAGTAGGTGTCGGCTGTTTCACCGTCCTCTTTCAGCCTCTTGAAGTAATGGCGGCTCACGCGGTCGCCTTCCTCAATGCCGGTATATTCGGCATAGGCGTAGTTGTTAGTGGTGTAGTAATATGTGCCGTCGAAGGTCACAGACTCCGCCGGCGTCTTCACACCACTTTCATCCACATAATACTGTTCTGAAGAATCATAAGGCTGGTTTTCGGCAGATGAGTAGTCATCCTCGTTACCAGAAATATAGTAGTAATCAGGCGTGGAAATCATACTCCAAAGATTTGAAGTAACCTGTGTGTACTGCTTGCTTCCTGTATTGTATGTGTACCAAGTTTTTCCAGGAATATAAACATCCGAAGGAGAATAGGAGGATTGGGATGAAGATGTGCCTGTAGCGTAATAAACGTTTTCTGTAAATTGTGCAATACCAGAATTCCAATTCAATTTATAATTGCCATTTTCTAAAACATAATATAAAGTGCCCTTTGGTTGCACTGTCGTAACTGCCTTGAAGCCACCATTACCATCTTCAACGTAGAACGTACCACTCAAATTCGGTGCTCCTTGAACCTTCACGCCGTTGCGTTCCACATACAAATCATCGTAGCTTAGACCTTTGGCATCGGCAGCATTCCAAAGATCTGCAGTATTTTGCCATTGGCCTATGAGTTGTTCACAATCGGGCACTGAGATTTCGCCATCATAATAATACAAAGGCTGTTGGGAACCCCAAAAATAGAAATAGAGGTCGCTGGCGGTATATGTTCCATCAACAAGTTTATAATACTGTCTGCCGTCAACTATAGCATCATTATTTTTGTCTACCACAGAAAAAACGGGGTGGGAACCGCTCACATAGTAATATCCGCTGCCCACCAGCGGTGTTGCCTCGTCGTATGCGCCGCTGTTCTCCTGATAATAGGTAGTTACATCAGCAACGGGAGAAGTGGTGGCGTTGTAGGTGATAGACTCTACAGTCCTGACATAATCACCCTCGGGGTCGTCCACATACTCGAAATCTTCCACATAGTGGCCGTTAGCACAGGAGATGAACTGCGGCTCGCCGTCCTCATAGACCTGCTCCTGGATGCGCTTGTAGTAGGTGGTTCCCTCCACGATTGGGCCGGAGTATTCTGTATATGTATTTCCGCTCTTGGTGTAGATGGAGATGCCGTTGTCAACGTCGGCCTGCGTGGCTTCCACATATTTGAAAGTGTAGGTTGTTGACATCTCGGCCTGCGGATAAAGCTGCTTTCCGCTGCGTGTGAGGGTCCAATAATCGTTTAACCCTTCGGGCTTTTCCAGCTCTCCGAACTGGTTATGGTCGCCCATTGTAACGTCGTAGAATCCGCAATTAACCTTACTTACACCTTTGTTGTCAGGATTGGTGTCGTCGTTGTCAATATAGAAATTGTTGGCCGCCTGCTGTCCGCCTGTCCAGTCATGTCCACCTGTTGAAGCATCAAAGCCATACCACCCACCTCCTGTTCCTAAGGTGCGTGTGTTGTCATACCAAGTACGTGTGCCGTCCCAAGCATCCCACAAATAGCCGAATGTTCCCTGCCAATAGGCCACCGCGAATTCAGAATGACTGGGGAAGTAGAGGGTGTTGCCATTTCCGTCGCGGTCTCCTGTGGCCACTGAATAGACACGTGATGGGTCAGTATAGCGCTGCGTATTAGGCGTTGCCGTTTCGCGCGGATAATGTAATACTGCCAACATCTGGTAATTATCTTTTGTATATTCACCTCGAGTAATGATACCAGATATTGCTATCGTCGGGGATGTAATACCGTTATTTCCATAATAAGACACACTGTTAAAGGCATCCACATGGCATTCTGGAGCCGTTGTGTTGAGCGAATAGACATCTTTCACATGGACGCTGCTCGAGAATGCATAGCGTTCGATAAGTTCCAGGTTCGGCGGCAAGGTGATAGTGCCGTAAGTGAAATCGTTGTTCACATAGCCAGCGTCAGTATGATACACGAATAAGGTGTCGGCAGCATTTGCATTGTACATAGTTACATTACCAGAGGCATCAAGCACCCTGTAGCATCCGTTGTCGTATCTCACGTTGGGGTTGTCGCCCGTGGTCCAGATATAGTCGATGCTAGTACCTGCACCGGCAAAAGCACGGGTCTTGATTTTTTTGATGTTGCCGGGAATGCAAATCTGGCGCAGGTAGTTGCTGTTGATGTTGCAATAATCGGCAGGAACCGTGTTGAAACGGGCATCTTCAGGCATCCACACCTCACGGAGATTGGTGGCCTGTATTCCATTGTACCCCAACACGATGTCGGTGGCATAATCATCAGGCACATATCCGTCCCTGAGGTCAATCACATAAATATTCTGGCAGCTGGCCAGTGCGCCATCCACTGCCCCCGCCGAATTGGCACCGGCATACAAGGCCACGCCGTCGGTGTTCATATTCCATGTGGTATTGTTCTCGTCGGCCACGCCGTTGATGACATAGTGTCCGTTGGCATCATAGACACCGCAGCGCGAAATGTCCCTGGCGCAGAAATTGCCCATCACGGTGAGGTAGCGCAGGCGCGAGCAGTCGCCGCCACCCTGATAGACCTGGTTGCCTAAGGGGGCGTAGCCGTGGGTGTCGTTGAAGGTGCGCATAATGGCATTCTTCAGCGTGTTGGCCTGGCTGAGGTAGGCAATGAGTGCGGCGTCGCCATCGCGATTATCGTACTTGTCCTGGTCGTTCATGCTGATGCAGCACTCAAAGTCCGCGTTGGTGCTGTTGGCCAGTCCGACGGCCTTCACCTGCTCCTTTGTCCAGTTGTAGGGCAGGATGATGCGCTTCACGTTGCTGTTGGTGAAGGTGAAGGGCTGCACGTATGCACGCATCATTTCGATGGTGGTGACGCTCACCCCTTCCAGCGCAGTAATGTCTGCGTCAGAGAGCTGAAGGAGGGAAGCTTCGCGGTTGCGTGCGCTGATGTGGAGAATGTCCACACCTGTAAAATCCAGGCCGGCAATGGCGGTGGCCAGCTCTCCCGGATCGTCAACGTAGATGGTCAGGACGTTTTCCTGGTCATAATTGGCATTGTACTGCATCCATGTGGAGGATCCAGTAGTGATAGTTGCATTCAAGCCTACTGTCACGCACAAGGCAAGCAATACTAAAAGTAGATGCTTTTTCATCTTCGGTGTTATGTTTTAATTTATAATATTATGTTTCCTTTTAGGGATTGATTTTTCCTTTTTCATGAGGAACCGGCCGCTTGTTGCTTGTGCGCGCCAACACCTCCGGGAGTTAATTTTGCGCCTCCATCATTTCCATACGTGTGAAAATCATAATCTGCGTAAACGCTATTTGGGTGCAAAATTAAATTATTTTTAAAAAATACAAGCATGTTGATGTAGTTAAGTTGGGTACATGATGAAATATCGGGGACACGCAAACGTTTGCAAGGAAAATATTTGCAAAAAAAGTATTAGGGGGGAGGGAGGGATAAGTGAAGAGTGAAGAG
>JAFXMW010000019.1 GCA_017530105.1 Bacteroidales bacterium | reverse complement strand
TGGCTCGACTTTTACCAAAAGGTTGTTCAGACAAGAGGTTAGACTCAAAGAAACAACAAGTACCAACAGGAGAATCCCACATTTTTGAAGAGCCTTATTCTTTAAGAGTGTGTTTGTTCCATCTATATGCATCGGCGGGTACTCCTCTTTATTATGAGCGTTTAAAATAGGTTCTTGTTCCATATTTTAATTCTTGATTATTGAATCATAATCCTCGTCTAAAGCTGTGCATGGATATATGGCTTCATATTGGTCAAGCAGTTCGTTAAATGGAACCACTTGCACTTCATTATTGTTGATGATGTTCAAATACACCTCCCTTTCCGAACATGGACAATACTCATCATGAGTATAGAACGAGATTCTTTGTTTGCCCCTTGTCAGCTTAAAAAAATCCATGTCGGGGTGGATATAACAAAGATGGCCAGCCAGCATACAGCATCCTTCAACCCAATTTTGCAGACTGTCTTCCACATATCCATAATAGACATAATGGTGAGTCTCTATTTTCACATCAAACGTCCCAACAACAGAGTCCCGTTGTGTTTCCTTATAATAATCAAGTATTGAAACGATTAGTCCACATGGCTTCTCAAAGGAAATGTCAAGTGGCACATCTGGCTCATCTTTGAATTGCTCAGCAATAACAGTCTCTAGATTTTTCTCCAGTGTTTTGTCAATAAAAGCGTATTCGTTGAGTTTGAACTTGATATGATGTACATCACTATTACAAGCAGTCAAAAAGAGGCAGATTAATAAAGAGAACACTATTTTAGTCCGTGTAATTAAGGATGTGTTCAATCCTCCCGTGTGCATGGGAGGATATTCCTGCTTATTATGCTCATTGAGAATGGGTGTTTCCATGGTGATTGTATTATAATCTTGATTGATTCTGACGGTTTTAAATATTATTTTTGAACATTAATTGATTGTATTTCTAATCGTATTTGATATAGAGTTTAATACAACACTGTCTGTAGACATACACAGCCTTATTCTTGTTCCATTTAAATTGTGAAGTATAATATTCCCTCGATGTAATATATATCGGAGCCGACTGACTGTAGAGAACAGGTGCAGTTGGTCTTGATTATCTATTTCTATTTCACCAATGTCGTTGAGCGCTATTGAACGTTTTTTCCCAATAATCCTATGTCGGTTTTCAACAATCAACTCGTTTTCTGTTATTGTTATTATCTCTTGTCCAAACCAATACCAAAGAAACAAATCTAAAATGAATAACATGCTTATCCCTTCTACAAGCACAATAGAAAAAGCAAAAATAGAGCGCCTGTCAAAAAGTGATTTCTCAAAAAGTTCAACATCTAAGCCTGTTGTAAAACAAATAACTACAACAACCAGCACCAATAAGATTGCAGAATCAATCATGAATCGGCATTTCGGAACTTTCGATGAATATAATGTAGTGGGTGTGTTTGTCCCACCAGTATGCATCGGCGAGAATTCCTGCTTGTTATGGGCGTTGAGAATAGGTTCTTGTTCCATATTAGAATGTATTTATCTCATCCAACCATCCATGCGGTAGACTTTCTCCATAAGTTTGACTTCTTGGCGGGTGGCGCTGTCTCTGTGCCATACCTCTACACGCACGGCATAGTAGTCTTCCCAACCGCCCTCGTAGATGACGAACTCGCATTTCTCTACAAGTTTGGTAAAGAACTCTGTTGCCGAGCAATAAACAGAGGTGTTTCGACGCATAACATTCTCCGACAAGGGGATATTGTCACCCACCTCATAACATTTCAAAAACAGCGTACCCGCAGGCAATGCGGAGAAAGAAAAGTCATACAGATATCGCCCACCTTCAAAGTCATTCCATATCTGGAGATAACTGGCCCTAATGTTGCTGTCGACCATGGCCTCCTCATATTCAGTCACCCACTTCCCATCTACCACATCAAAATTACATTCCAATGGTATGCAATATTCTGTTCCCTCAGGTATTGGATGTTCTTTTCCAAACCCATCAGATGGGTCAACAGGCCATAGCACCGCAGCAAGCAACATCGTAACGAAACGCCATGTCAGCCTTATCCCGATTCTCGCCAACAAGAACCCGACAATGCCGACCGATGCCACACCCACCGCCGACGAAGCCACAAGCTTACCCCAACACCGTATCACAGCAAGGATAATGAGCTGCACCAGCAGCAATGGCACAAACAAGAGCCATCCTGCAACCACAACAGCCTGCACCCAATGGGAGTGGCTGCACCGTAAGGCAAGGACTACAGCAATAGACAAAACCACAAACAAGATGGACATGACCCACCAAAACTTGGCTATACCTTCGGTCAACCAGTGTCTCCTATTATGTGCTTTTTTACTCATACTGGTTTTGTGGTTTGCAGGACTGACATTCTTTTAAGGGTGTGTCCAATCTTCCCGTATGCATCGGCGGGTATTCCTGCTTGTTATGTTCGTTAATGATAGGCTCTTGTTCCATTATTCTATTGTTTTTTGTTGTAAGGCAAAAAGGGCTTTCTGCCGCTCAATTTCTGTTCTTAGCTGTTCTTTTGACGGTAAGCAGAGCAAGTATTTAGACATAAATACATTTTTGCTGTCGTTGAGCATATATCTTGCAATATCGGCATCAGTCTCGGAACACAGGACTATTCCGAGGGTTGGATTGTCGCCGTCTTCTCGCATATTTTGGTCGTACATATTGACGTACATTTCCATCTGTCCAACATCTTGATGCGTTATCTGCCCCACTTTAAGGTCAATAAGCACAAAACATTTGAGTTTGAAGTTGTAAAACACCAAGTCAATAAAGTAGTCTTTGGCGTCGGTACGTATCAGCTTTTGTCGTTCCACAAATGAGAATCCCTTCCCCAACTCCAGCAGAAACTTTTCAAGATTGCCCAGTATGGCTGTTTCCAACTCGCTTTCCACAAATGCTTTTGTTGGAGACATCCCAAGGAACTCGGCAACAACGGGATTCTTGACAAACTCCAATTTGTCATTATCGAATCCTTTTGTTAGAGCCTTCATTTCCTGCTCCACAGGGGCTTTTTCCTGTGAAAGCAGTAGCCTCTCATAGTACTGGGTTGAGATATTTCGGTTCAACGTAGAGTAACTCCACATCTGCTCAGATGCTTCATTGGTGTACCATTCGCGGGCTTTCGAATCTGCCACGTGCATAAGTCGCTTGTAATGAGACCATGTCAAAATTCTCCACGGTGTAGAGAATATTTCAGGGAAGGTTAGATAAAATTGACGAAAACTATACAGATTCTGTACAGAAAAACCTTTTCCGAATTCCTCGGTCAATGCTGTCGACAGCTGCTTCAGTATCTGCTTTCCATAGTTGGCACGTTCTGCTCCACCTTGCTCCTCCTCCACAATGCGACGACCTATCTGCCAGTAGGCATTCACCATAGCTTGGTTTACCGCTGCGTAGGCTTCTTGTCGGCCTCGTGCCACCAGTTGCTTTATTTCTTGAATAAAGCTATTGGATAGCGACACCTCATTATTTACAATTATGCTGCTGTTCATAAATTATCACATTTTGTAAAGAAACGCACAATCTGCTATATTATTGTATCTGTGCTTTTTTTGTAATTATTGGAAGAAAATCTTCTTTAAGCATTTTCAATCGTGTGGCTAACATATTTGCATATTTAGCTTCTGGTGGAACATTCACAGGATAGCATTCTTCTATTGAGTCTCCATCTTTTACCTTCTCAACCCAATCTTGCATAACCTCAATGTATGAATTCAATGCGTCAGATGCAGTTTGGGCACTAACGACATCAAAATATGCTGGAGGAATATCCCCAACAATAATCCACACATACTCATCAGGACAAGTTTTATTGTCAGGCTTAATCTTGAAAAGGAATATATTAAGAATGTATCCGAAAGATGCTGCAACCCAACCATCAAGTATTTTAATGCACCAGTCAAATTCAGACAGATATTTTTTTGCCTCCGTCAATGAAGTAAAAACCTCCTCTTTATATTCCAGACAAGCGTTTTCGATGTTAGCAATATTTATCATTAAGGATGAGTCTATTCTATCGGTGTGCATCGGCGGGTACTCCTGCTTGTTATGAGCATTAAGCTCATGACCTTGCTTTGGCTCGGCAACGCAAACGGGATTTGCTTTGCTCTCGCTTTCTGCAAGGTTGTGTTCGTTTAGGATAGGTTGTTCCATATTCTTATAATAGTTTTACTTTTCGGGTAGGATAGTCATTGATTTCCATCAGGTTCAAGCCTGTGATGCCATTTTCAATTAAAGCGTCCTTCAGTCTCTCAGAAATCAGCGGATTGCTATGTAATGGAAACAGCCAGCACATATCTATCTTATTGCTCTCCAGATAAGATTCATTAAAAGAAAGATGCACAAATCTCAGCTCTTTATTTGTACTACACTTGCGGAATTCGTCCCATACCCTAAGATAATCATTATAGCTGTCTATTGGGACTACCGGTTCATTACCCTCGAGCGGGAAATCGCAGAAATCAGACTCGCAGAATCTCGAATTATGGAAATCTATCATTTCGGGAATGGCAATAGTGAGATAGCCCTTGCTGTCTCGAATTTGTGCAAAACGAAGCATCTGGTAGTCCCAACCTTTGTCTTTCCGGACAATCTTGCAATCGGCCCAGATGTGTTTTTGCAGACTAAACTGTTCAAGAACAGAGCGCATCTTGGGGCTAAAGATGAAGAAGTTTACAGCACCTAAATGAAGGCAATAGGTATAATCCGTCAATCGTGAGTTCCCTTTCAGCCTAAACTCGGCATAGTTTGGCAGTCGGTTGCTATACTGAAGAATACTTCTCATCTCCAAAGGCTCATTGAGTTCCAGCGGTCCCCAAGGTGCCGAACCTACAACTTTGGTGTCGGTGGATGTATCTAAAATATAATAGTTCATAAGGTTGAATCAATTCAAGATGGTACATTCGAAATCTTGAACTTCCTGGCAATGAGTACAAACAAAGAAATATCCCCCACGACCACTTAATGTTTCCCAATAATCCTGAGGAGATTCGCTGTAAAGCACTAATAGATGGTGCCCGCATCGGGGACATGTTGTTTTCGAATAGTATGGCGGATGCACGCTGGCAAATACTTCCCACCTGTCAAATGTTTCATCCAACGATTTCGCCCAGTTCTTTTTGTGGTATGCAACAAACGAAAGATTGGCGATTTCCGAGTCAGTTAACACACGATATACATTATCCCCGTTGCTCTTACATTTCCATTCAGGAAGTGGCGGAACCTCAGTTAAAAGGGTATCAGCATTGTTGTTTTCGAGAACACCACTGGTAACGCTATCCCCAAAAATAGTATCTGAAGGAGGGATAGTGTCACTCCCACTATTTCTACAACAGACAAAAACAAATAATCCAAACAGGGCAATCGCTGTTCTGGTAATAGAACGTGTGCCTGTTCCCGCAGTGTGCATCAACGGAAACTTTTGTTTGTTATGAGCAGTAACAGAGCCTTGACTTACAGTGTTTGTGCTGCTATCACCTTCTGCAGGGCTGTGCTCATTTAAAATTTGTTCTTGTTCCATATAAGGTGGATTTTGTTGCTGCTGTTTTGAAAAGTATCAATGCCGGTGCCGATTTTATGATACTTGCTAATTTCGGGAAGAAGGTGGGTATTGAAATGGCCAAAGGGAATAATAAAATGCTGGTGACTGTGAGTCTCCACATTCAACTTAAAATCATCTACATATATGCTGAGAACATCTTCCCACGGGATTTCCACCACGAGAGGTGTGATTAGTAGCAGCTCCTGCTTGAACCAGTAGATGAAGCCTGTGGGGTTTGGCTTCTGCCAAGCTCCGTCAAGCACCAACTTCTCAGGTCCTACATGTACCTTATCGGCCAACATTATGACACTTCGCCTTAGCATAAGCATGGAGAACAGAGCCAAGAGTATAAAGAAAAGGAGATACCAACCGTGGCTGTTGACCATGAGTATAACAAAGATAGCCATACTAAACAGGCTGACAACTATCATGAACCACGCACCCCCACGACCACTGAAGGTAGTGGACTCGCTGTAGTCAAGGATGGGTTCAGATTCCACTCTGCGCCATAGCAGCCAATTGGCGACCTTCCTTACGACATAGGATGCAGACTGATTGTTCATTTACTTGCCTGCATTGGTATATTCGTAGTCGACGGGAGTGAAGTCATCGGTAGAATCCTTATAGGCGGGGTCGGGCATGTACCACCACAGCGACTCGAAAAACTTCTTCAACCGCGCATCCTTGAACACATGCCCCCTGTGGGCGTAAGGCAAGTTGCGTAGCACCCGTTTCTGGAAAGCCTTGTCTTCGGGCACCACTTTCATCCCTTTCATCCACTCTTCGCTGAACATTATCACGACACGCGAGCGGTCGTAGGCTCCGGCGAGGTAAAGGGGCGACCCTCCTTCGGTATCGACATTGAAGCAGCAGTCCAAGCCGGCACCCGATATGCTCAGTTCTTTTTTGGGCGTAAAATTCTGCAGGTGCAGCGTCACGGCGCCGTTGCGCAGCGTGAACTCATAGGCAGGTTCACTATAGAGTTTGTGACGCCGTATCTTCCCCATGCCCTCGCTCACACGAAACTCGACTCCGGGAAACACCTCCTCGGGGATGAAGAAGTTCTTCGCTGTATTGTCGGCACGGATGACGAGGGTGAAATCGTCTATCCGCCCATTGGCCCAGCGGGCGGCAGGCGACAGCTTGTAGTCAACAATATAGGGCACACCCACCGTCAACGACATACGATAGGTGTAGGTGTGGTGCACCTTGTTCAACCCCGGCTGGAAGTCGGCATTGAAATAATACACATACGCAAACGCTATTCCCGCCTCGTAGTTGTCGCCCTCCTCGGCGTTGAAACCCTCTTCATACAGCATGTTGTTGTCAAACACATAATACCGCTTGCTGGTGTCGATGCGCTCCAGCCCGTGGACACCCCCCTGCTTGCCGGGAGCCACACAGGGGGCATTGCCGTAGGACAGCCTGCGACCGTTCATCTCCACCGTGAAGTCCTTGATATGCGGATGCACCCCCGAAGGGTAGAACTTATAATCGTCGTTATACGAAGGGTCAGCCTCGAAACCCATCAACACCCGTTTCACCTCCTTGCCTGGGTTCCAAAACTCGTAGTAAACATCCACCCGGGCAAAGCCGTCGTCGCCCATCGTTATCGTCAACACCTCTTTCCTCACGCTGATATCCGTCTCCGTCAAAGGCACTAACTGGTTACCCTTTGTGTAATACACCCCGTCGTTGCCCCAAGCCGTAAGCATAGCCAATACACCGAAGGCAAAAGCCATCGGCCTTGGAATAAAAGCGGCAAAACGCCTTCCGTTTCGATCAAAAAGTTTCATATCGCTGTTCTTACTAAAATATGTGTGATTAACGCGGATTAAGGAAAAAAATTGCCCACCCTACTGCTTCTACACAATATTTATGCCCCTTATGCGTTAAGTATTAAAACATTAATAAACTATCATTATGAAAAAGATTGTTATTCTCTTGCTCCTTGCCGCGGGAATGTCGGCTCAGGCTCAGACTACCATTGGCCTGAACGGCGGCTTCAACCTTCTTGGCCGAACCGCTCACGACCCCTTTTACTATCGATATGGCAACACCTCCGAAGACAGCTACGCCTACCTGCTTGCCCCCAGCCTGACGGCAAGCAAACATCTGAACAACAACCTTATCATAGGCCTCACAGCAGGTATTGTCTATTTCCGTAATGAGTACATCCATACAGAAACCGAAGAGATGACTCATCCCATCGATATTTTCACCCACCGGATAACTGAAGAGAAGATAGCTTGGAATGTAGGTGTATTCGGGCGCTACGACATGCCCATAGCCGGCAACCTGTCTCTTTTCGCCCAACTAAGTGTAGTGTTAGGTTTCGCCTATTCCCGCGAAGGGTCTGAATTACTCCGGTTGGAGTTCTACGACACCTCCGTGTACGAACGTCACACCGACGGCAGCAACTTCATATCCCCCTTCCTCAAGGCAACGCTCACCCCTGGCCTTTCCTATCGTTTCAACGACCATCTCTCGGCCGACCTCTATCTCAACCTAATGAATGTCGCCTTCACCTATTCCATTGTATGGGACGACGACTTCGTCTATAAAACCACCTTTCGGCAACTATCTTACGGAACGCAGAGTCTCATGCACGACCCCTTACACGAATTCGACTTAAGAATGTACGATTATCCTTTCCTGTTCAACAACGCTAACTTCCCCAACCTTTCTTTCGGTATCAACTACACGTTTTGACAGGTCTTTAACATTTCTTAACACTGCCAACCTGTAAGATTTCCCACCTTTGTGCGTTTAAATAGTAGAAACTTTTAAAACGCATCAACATGAAAAAGATTCTTATCCTCTTGATTGTCACCGCCTCTTGGGCGGCACAGGCTCAGTTTACCGTAGGCATGAATAGCGGTTTTTCCCATTTAAACCAAAATAGGGAAAAGAGCAACGAATACCTCTACACCCTGTCGCCCAACCTGATGCTGGGCTACCGCGTCGCGGACCATCTTACGGTGGGCATCACCGGTGGCGTTTCATACACATGCAGCGCTACCCGCTTCAACTTGCCCGAAAACCCCCAGGTACAACCGGGTGAGTATCCCTACGATTACCACGGCAAAACCAAATACCGCAACGACGAGATGCTGATATGGGACGCAGGAGTCTATGCACGCTACGACATCCCTCTCACCGGCCACCTGTCGCTTTTCGCTCATCTCCGTGCCGGATACGGCTACAACTATACGCGCAGCATTACCGAGACGTTCATATACAATCCAACCACTCAAAAGTACCAAACCCGTACATCCAAACAGAACGGCGACAACATCATCTCCACGCTGCATGTCGACCTCACCCCGGGAGTCACTTACCGTTTCAACAGCCATCTCTCGGCCGACCTTTATCTCAACGTGCTGAGCCTGTCTTATTGCCACTATACCATTATTTCTAGAAAGGGCGGCAACAACAATGTCTCGTACAACACTACCTCTTTCGGGACACAAAACTACCTGTCGTGGATCTTCATGCTGGACAGCTACCAACTCATGACCAGCCCCGGCCAGCTTTCCAGCTTCAACGTAGGAGTCAACTACACTTTCTAAGGGCTTTGACCACCGAGGAGTTCATCCGCGACATCATACCCCTACAGCCTGCCATGCTCGCCATAGCGGAACAGTTGCTACACGACAGCGACAACGCCGCCGACGCTGTGCAGGAAACCCTCACTCGCCTTTGGCACAAACGTTTCCGACTCAGTCTCGTCGGCGATAAACGGAGTTACTGCCTCCGCACCCTCCGCAACGAATGTCTCTCCATGCTCCGCCGCCAACACCCCACTGTCGACATCCTCTCCCTTGCCGACACCCTCCCCGACACGCCCCCGCAAGCTGCCCTCGATGCCGAACAGCGTTTCCTCAAACTCGACCAAGCCATCGCCCAACTCCCGCCCCTCCAACAGCAACTCATCCGTCTCAGATATGTCGACCAACTCTCCACCAAGGAAATAGCACAGCAGACAGGACTCTCTCCCACCAATATCGACACCATCATGAGCCGAACCTATGCCATTTTAAGAAAGAAAATACAATGAACAACAATACCCCCAACGACCTCGAACAACTCCTGCAGCAATACGGCCGCGACCGACGCCAGCAGCAAACCGCCGAAACCCATGTCCGCGGTCTGGCACGCCGCAACCGCCGCATGGCCGCAACCCTGTCGTCGGTTGCCATCATCGTGGTGGCAACATGGCTCTTCTTCACCTTCTCGCCCAACGCTTCCTCACCCGTCACGGCCTCCATACAGGAGAATAACCATATACCTAATACTACTAACACCTTCGAGAGTCACAAGCCTCAACACCCTATCCAAACCCAAAACCATGAAACAAACAACACCCCAAAAGAAACTGCAAAACTCATAGCCCCTGGTTCCACTCCCACGACTCCGCACACAACCGAAACCCAACCCGCTGGCATCCAAGGCAACGCCTACCAGTCAGAAAACTACCAGATAGAAACTCCTAACATCATACTCCCCGATGCAAACCATACCGACACCCCATCCCCCTACATTAGAAGCAAGAACTTTCAACCCGCAACCAACGAGGATGAAACATCCATTCTCCTGACTCCAATCTACAACCCCACAACTCGCAAGCCGTCCCTCCGCGTCGTTGCCGAGGTGGGCGCCACACTGGGCAGTTCCGTCTCGTCCGGCAACCCCTCGGGCAACAACCGACTGCAGGCCGCCGTGGCACTCAACCTTGCCCTTGCCTCGGGCCAGCGCTATAGCCTCTCGGCAGGTCTCGGCCTGGGAGGCAACATGCGCACCGATGTCGCCCAAATGTCCTATGGAATAGATAGATATTCGTACACCTTTATTAATGGCATCGACCAAACCGACGAATTCCACTACGACTCCGATTTCGACATAACCGAGAACGTCCACTATCCCTACTACGACCCCCTCTTCGGTCTTTACGCCACCCTGCCGCTCACCTTCGATTTCTACCCCTATGGTCATTCCCATACAGGGCTGCAACTCTCCCTCACCCCCGCCCACAGCATCGTCCTCAGCCGCCACAACAGTCTCTTCAACCCGTGGAAACTCAACCTCGGCATCGGCCTCTCCATACCCGACAACCCCATCCGCAGCATCGGCCTCACCGCCAACCTGCTGCCCTCCTTCACCGGGGGACCCTACAAAAATATACACGAAATAGGACTGGTAGTGAGTTTCTAACCGCCCCGCGGCATCATCGCATCACCTCCGCCGCAGTGAAAGCGTTTTCAAGATGCTCTATGCTGCCGCCCTCGGCTCCCACCACCACCGAAATGATGTCAAACCGCACCTCCTCTTCTCGCTGGTGCTTCGTCACGTATGCATCGGCCAGGCGGATGTACGCCTTCTGTTTTTTGCGGTCCACAAACTCCTCCGGGTTGCCGTGGTCAATACTATGCCGTGTCTTCACCTCAGCAAACACTATCAGCCCCTCCTTGTAGGCTATAATGTCCACCTCATGTTTCCCTCTGCGCCAATTGGTCTCTACAATGGCGAAACCCTGTTCCTCCAAATGGCGGCGGGCCAATGCCTCGCCCATGTTACCCGTGTCGTTGTGTTCTGCCATGATTTTTAAAAATGCAAAGATACAAATTTTATTTGTACTTTTGCAAAATGGACGGCAAAAGCACATCTCACACACTCACCGGTGCAATCGCATCCCTAATGCGGCGCACCCCGATGCTGCGCATTGTCCTGGCATTGTCGGCGGGCATTCTCCTGTCCGAATACCTGCCTCCCGTCCCCATCCGCACTCTAATCATATCCACAACAGTGGCCACCCTCTTGCTAACCGCGACACTCATCTTCAAACTCTACTGGAATAAAGCCCTCTTCTCTCCCCTGTTGTGGCTTGCTCTCATCGCCATCGGTTGGACAACAGGCGCCCTCCACACCACCGACCCCGCCCAGGGTCTACCCCCCGACGGCTGGGGCACACAAGGCAACCGCCCCGTCACCGTGGTGGCCACCCTGACCGACACACCCCGCCAAACCCCATACACCTACAAAGTTCCCGTCCGCATCGAGGCTCTCCGAACCGACACAGCATGGCTCCCCACCAATTGCCGCATGATGCTTTATATACCCCAGGACAACACCTCGGCTACCCTGCACTACGGCGACCGCCTGCTGCTGAACATCAGCCCACAGTTGCCCAGCGACGCAACAAACTCCAACCGGTTCAACTACCGCCGATACCTGCTGCACAAAGGTATCGCCTGGCAGGCTTTCGCTCGTCCAAACCAATGGACACTCCTGCCGTCCGAACCGACGCAACACAGCGGTATCATCGCATGGTCGAAACAACTGCAATGCCGCTTGGTTCGTCGCATTCAGTCGTGCCGTCTCACACCCAACCAACAGGGCATAGCCGAAGCCCTTCTCCTCGGCTGGCGCGATGACCTCGACCCCTCCACCGTCCAACAGTTCCACAACGCCGGCATCCTCCACCTCCTCTGTGTGTCGGGTCTGCATGTGGGCATCGTGGCCTGGCTGGCGGGACTGGGTTTCTATTTTCTCGGCCGGAGACGTTGGCCCCGCATAGTCAAAGGTTCCGTGCAGATAGCCGCCATCTGGCTCTTTGTTCTCCTCACCGGCATGGCGCCCTCCACCCTGCGCGCCGGAGTCATGTTCACCCTCTTGCGGCTGGGCGACATGATGCAGCGACAGTCCAACTCTCTCAACAACCTCTGCACCTCGGCGCTCCTCCTCTTGCTCGCCGACCCCTTCCTGCTCTTCGATGTCGGATTCCAACTCTCCTATACAGCGGTGCTTGGAATCATAGCATGGCAAAAACCTTTAGCCGACCTCCTGCCCCTACCATTCGAGAAATTCACCCACCGTTGCGTGCATTATGTATGGAGGCTCATCTGCCTCACCACTGCGGCCCAAATGTCCACAGCACCTCTCATGCTGTATCATTTCCATCAATTCACCCCTTGGTCCCTTATCGCCAATCTGACCATCGTACCCTTTGCCGGCCTACTGCTCGCCACTGTCATGTGCATGGTGGCTTTTGTGCGCCTGCCCTTGTTGGGAGGTGCCGCCACATGGCTGTTGCGGCAGGAACTCACCGCCACCGATGCCCTCACCCGCTGGGTGGGCACCCTGCCCAACGCCACTCTCGACAACCTCTACTGCGACCTCCCCATGGCTCTGCTGCTCGTCCTCTCCCTGCTGTTGCTCACCCTCTTCATACGTTGCCGCATCCGATGGACGCTGCCCGCGGCGGCGGGCTGCTGGCTGCTGGCCGCAGTCTATCTCACCGTTGTCAACATCGGTGTGCTCCACCAGTAAAAACATCGGACTGCATCTAGCCATAGAATGTTACAACAGAAGGAACATTCAGACCTGAAAAAAACGTAATAGATTGAAATGTCGGCCTAATGACCGATTTAGGTTCAACTTGTCTCAACGGCGCAGTAGCACCACAACAAGATAGACTACCACCAGCAACAACACCGAGCCGTAGAGCCGGGGCCACACGGCACAAAGGATGAAGGCGAGAGCGATTAGGGTCAGCAGTTTGACAGTCATCTGTTTCTGTTCGGGCAGCGAATGTAAGGCCAAGCGGAGGCGACTGCGGAAATCGTGCCATTTTGTCAGCATTACTTGCCACCATTGTCTCAGCCATCCCACACGGTGACCGCGGTGGTCGATAATCTCGGCACGCACGGTGGGAATCTTCTTCACCTTGACGTCAATCTTTTTGCGATAGGTCTTGCCCCCCATGGTAACGGCGATGGTGAGGTGTGTGCGCCCCTTGGAACGATTGAGGCGAAAACGCTTTGAACCACTGATTTCGAGGGGTATGTCGGTTGAACGGTAGCCGTTGTCGAGGGTGAGCGTTACGCTCTCCGCGCCGTCGCACTGCCAGGTCAACTCCACCACGTCGCCCTCGGTCACCGTACGCCGGTCTATATCAAAAGTCATTCTTTTTTTGTCCATATCCAAACCCTTATCAACTTCCGTGCCACCTCTTCCCGTCGCGGATAAAACTCTTTCGGTTTATCCCCCCTCAATCCAAGACAGCCCATTTGCTGCGTTACTTCTTGTAACGGAAATTTACGGTGGTAAAAATGAACACTACAGGGATGAAGAAATAGATATTGCCTTCGATACACTCGATGGCAAGCATCGTGACCGCCTCGATGCCGACAAAGAAACAAAGGGCGATAAAAAGAGATCGCCAGGGTTTATGGGTCCTGACTATATCGACTACAGCCTTGGCAACAACCATCAGCACCATCAGGGTTTGGTAAACCAACATCATCCACACCCCTGTGATGGGGGCGAACACGTCGGCCACTCCGGCTATCGACACCCCCAAGAGCATCACAAACACCACCGCCTGCCACCCGGTCCATTGCTTTTCGGTCATACCCATGTTGTCGCTCATCCGCGCCACCACCTGCATCAAGGCGGTCATGAAACAGAAGACCACATAAGTGAGCAACACTTCGCCCAGCAACGACCATCCCAGCCCCACAATGTCGCGCTGACAGAACCACCCCACACTGATTTCCTTGCGGTGCAGGTCGACGTCCTCGAACAACGGCAGGTCAATAGAGAAACAGTAGTAATAGGTAGCCACCACGGCCGACGCCACAAGCGAGTAGAGCAGCGGGTAAAGGCTGCGCTCGTCGTATTTCATGATGCGATAAGTGGTCACATGCATGGCAACCGCCAGCACCAGTAGCAAAAGCGGGATGACAATGGGGTGGAATCCCAGAGGGTTGCTGTGGTGGAGGTTCAGCAACTCGGGCAGATTCGACATAGGTGCATTGGCGTTGATGTATTCAGACAGACTGTGTAAAAACATGGCACTTCTATTATGTATATGAAAAAATATGGGATATAACGCTTTGTCTCAGCAAATATTGTGCCGGTTGCTACACTCTTGGGCAAAAAAAACGGCACAAAACCGTACGAATGAAAAAAAATAAGTATTTTTGCAACCCGCAGAAAAAGGGTCAACCGACACCTACGACCCTTCCAACAAACAGACCGACAATGGAAAAGACAACAACTATCCGTCTTGAACAGCCCCGCGACTGGCACGAGGTGGAGAACCTCACACGCGAGTCCTTCTGGAACGTCTACCGTCCCGGATGCACCGAACATTATGTGCTGCACTGTTACCGCAGCAACCCCGACTTCATCCCCGAACTGGACTTGGTGATGGAGGAGGAAGGGAAGATTATCGGCCATGTGATGTTTTCCAAGGCTGAGATTGTCTTGGACGACGGGACGGTTTTCCCCTCGTGGACTTTCGGACCCATCAGCATCCACCCCGACTACAAGCGCAAGGGCTACGGGCTGCGGCTGCTGAACCACGCACTTGAAAAGGCCAAAGCAATGGGCGTCGGCCTGCTCAGCATGGAAGGCAACATCGATTTCTACCGCCATGCAGGATTCGACCTTGCCAGCAAGATGAAAATACACTACCACGCTGAGCCACGCGACGCCGAAGTACCTTATTTCCTCGCCCAGGAACTCATCCCCGGCTACTGGGGCAACCGCGAAGGCACCTACTGTCCTCCCAAGGGTTACTTTGTGGCCGACGAGAATCCCGAGGCTTTCGAGGCCTACGAGGCCACATTCCCACCGAAAGAGAAACTGCGCCTGCCGGGGCAGCTGGGCTACGAAGAGGAGGCAATGCAGTCATGACAGAGAAACAGCACAATACCGCACAGGGTGCGGTTCATTACTGGACAAACGACATTCGGCTTGAGAGGCAGTCGCTTGTCTTCCTGCCCGGATTGACGGCCGACCACCGTCTGTTTGACGGCCAGGTGAAACAGTTCGAGTCTACGCACAATGTGGTGGTATGGGATGCGCCGGGACACGGTGCATCGCGCCCCTTCACGCTCGACTTTTCACTCGACGACAAGGCGCGGTTCCTGCACGACATCCTCACCGTCGAGGGTATCGAGCGACCGGTTCTCGTCGGCCAGTCAATGGGAGGATATGTGGCTCAATGCTACTTCGACCTCTTCCCCTCCGAGGCAAGCGGGTTTATCTCCATCGACAGCGCCCCTCTCAAGCGCCGTTACTGCACCTCCGCAGAGCTGTGGCTGATGCGGCACGTCGAACCCATGTACCGAGCCTTCCCGTGGCGAACATTGCTTAACAGTGGTCCCAAAGGCTGCTGCGAAACCTCACACGGACAGCAACAGATGCTCGAAATGATGCAAAGCTACTCCAAGGACGAATACTGCCAGCTGGCGGGACACGGCTACCGTATCCTGGCCAACGCCATCGGCAGCAGCCGCCCATACGACATCCCCTGCCCCTCGCTGCTCCTCTGCGGCGAACGCGACAAAGCCGGTTCAACCCGAAACTACAACCGCCGCTGGGCAACAGGAGAAGGCCTGCAGCTAATATGGGTTCCCGCTGCCGGACACAACTCGAATGTAGATAATCCCGACTTTGTGAATAACGCGATTGCCGATTTCCTGCGCGGGTTATGACTGAATCGGAGACATACAAAGGACTATCTGTGCTGACCAAGAGTCGGGACAAGTGGGAGGAGAGCATTCCCTATGTCTCGTCGCTCTTGGAATCGGAGTCAGTCAAGATTCAGGCCAAGGCGCTGTGGCTGCTGGGCGAGATGGGGCTGGCTTTCCCCCACAAGGTGGGTGACAGCCTGCCGGCCATTGCCTCTTTTCTCGGCAGCCGCGAGCCGCTGCTGCGGGAGCGTGCGCTGAACGCCCTTGGCAGAATAGGGCGCGGGTGCTTCCCGTTGGTTGAGCCCTATTGGGCGGGGCTGTTCCGTTTTGCCCATGACGAAGAGGCCAAGGTAAGGCTGGCATTCATTTGGGCATCGGAGAATATCGCCACCAACACGCCAGACCCCTACGGTGACCACATGGCGGTGTTCGCCGAGTTGCTGCACGACAGCGACGACCGTGTGCGGATGGAGGCTCCCGAGATGTTCCGCGTTCTCGGCAAACGCCGCCCCAAGTTTGTGAAACCTTTTCTCAACATTTTGCAATGGATGGCCGAGCACGACGCACACCCTGTAGTCCGCATACACTGTGCAGGGGCCGTCCGTATTATAGAAAAATGAGAATTTAATTATTAATTCCAATTTATTTCGTATCTTTGCATCCGATTCCGAGCGGAATGGATATCGTTTAGGGGTGCTACAACTATTTGTGGCTGAGATTACACCCTCGAACCTGATCCGGATAATGCCGGCGGAGGAAACAACTATGAGAAAACAAAACAACACCCGTGGCCGCTATCTACACAAGACCACCAGACCCTGTGCCAAGCAGATGATAGCCTGCTGTGCACTGACCGCAACCCTGTTTTGCGGCAGCCTTGCCGCCCAAACCCCTCAACGCGACACCGTGCGCACCCTCGACGAGGTGATTATACGCGATGCCCGTGTGAGCAACAAGGCACCGTTGACCACTTCCACTGTCGACCGCGGCGAGCTGGACGATGCCCGCGGCAACGTGAGCCTGCCCTACATGCTGGAAACCCAGCCCTCGGTGGTGGCATCGGGCGAAAACGGCACCGTGGGAGCCACAGCCCTGCGCATCCGTGGTGTCGACGCAACACGTATTAACGTCAACATCAACGGCATCACCCTCAATGACCCCGAGAGCCAGACCGTCTTTTGGTACAACATCCCCAATCTTGGAGGCATGGCCGAAAGCATGCAGATTCAGCGCGGCGTGGGAGCCTCGACGGGTGGCAGCCCCGCCTTCGGCGCAGCCATCAACCTGCAAACGCTCAACGCCCAAAGCAAGCCATACGGCTCGACCGACATCGGCTTCGGCAGCTGGAACACCAAACAGTACAACATCAATGCCGGTACGGGCATCATGAAGAGCGGCCTCAGTTTCGATTTCGCCTACAGCGGGCTGACCAGCGACGGTTTCCTGCGCGGCGGCGGAACCGACCAACAGAGTTTCTTCGGCAGTGCTTCGTGGTACGGCAAACGCACCCTCGTCAAACTGCTCACCATCATCGGCAGCCAGACCACGGGCATCACATGGGACGGTGCCGACAGCTCCGACCTGAACCGCGACCCGCGTTACAACCCATCGGGCGAATACAATATGGACGGCAACGTGATGTACTATCCCAACGAGACCGACAACTACTGGCAGCGGCACTACCAGCTCTATGTCTCGCACCTGCTCACCGACAGCTGGAGCATCAAAGCAGCCTTGAACTACACCCACGGCGACGGCTACTACGAGCAATACAAAGCCGACAAGAAATTCTCGAAATACGCCATGGACCGCAGCGGAAAGAGCGACTTTGTCACCCGCAAGCAAATGGACAACAACGGCATCACAGGCAACGTGGCGGCCAACTACAACGGCGAGAAGCTGACTTTCACAGCAGGCAACACATTGCTCTATTTCGACGGCTTCCACTTCGGCAACGTCATCTGGGTGCGCGACACGGCGGCACACATAGCGAATCCCTACGAATGGTACCGCTACAACGGCACCAAGGTGGACAACAACGTGTACGCCAAGGCCACCTACGATTTCTCCAGCAACCTGAACGCCTACGCCGACCTGCAGCTACGCACGGTGAACTACAAGCTGCGCGGCACAGCCGACGACCTCTTCACCATGGACTTTAACCAGAACTACCTCTTCTTCAACCCCAAGGCAGGCGTGAACTACCGCATCGACGACCACCAGCGCACCTACTTCGTGGCAGGTATCTCCAACCGCGAACCCACCAAGAGCGACATCAAGGATGCCATAAGCAACGGCGACACCGTGAAGGCCGAAACCCTTCTCGACCTCGAACTGGGCTACCGGATTGCCCGCAGCCGCTGGAGTTTCTCGGCCAACCTCTACGCCATGCTCTACAAAGACCAGCTGACCCCCAACGGCAACATCAGCAGCAGCGGCTACTCGCTCATGGAGAACGTCGACAAGAGCTACCGCCTCGGTATCGAACTGCAGGGTGGCGCACGGGTGACCGACTGGTTGAACATGGACGCCAACCTCACCCTGAGCACCAACAAAGTCATCGACTACACCTTTGCCGACTTTGCCATCGGCAACAAAAACCCCCACATGACCACCCGCAACACCGACCTCGCCCTCTCGCCCTCACTTGTCGGAGCCGCCATCGCTACCTTCACCCCCTGCCGCGGCGCCAAGCTGCAGCTGATAGGCAAATACGTAGGCAAGCAATATGCCGACAACACCAGCCGCGAATGCTACGCCATCGACCCCTACTTCCTGCTCAACCTGCGCGCCTCCTACACCTGGCACCTGCAGGGCGACAACGAGATAGAAGCCCAGCTCACTGTCAACAACCTGCTCGACCACCACTACCGCCTCAGCGCATGGGTGAGCGACTGGTGCGACAACTGGAGCCACTATTACCACAGCCGCGGATGGCTGCAGCAGCCCGGCCGCAACTTCATGGCCCGGGTGATATACAGGTTTTAGAAATCACATTTCCCCAACGCTTGTTTCACACTTGTTTTACACTTTGAAAGTGTAAAACAAGTGTGGAAAAAGTGTAAAACAGGTTCAACTCAATCCAAGCAACAAAGCCATCGCACACATCAACCCCATAGAAGTCATCGGAGCCGCCATCGGGCTGGCCTACATCGTGAGCGAATACCGCGCCGACCGTTGGTTCTGGCCCCTCAGCCTGCTGATGTCGGTGTTCTACATCGTCATCGATTTCTCGTCGGGCATCTATGCCAACGGAGCCATCTGCTGCTACAATTTCGCCATGTCGGTCTACGGGCTGCTGATGTGGCGCGGAGTGGTGCAGAGCAAAGACAAAACCGAGCGCCCCATCACCTCGTGCCCCGCACGTTACGCGCCATGGCTGGTGGCCGGCACAGCGGTGCTGACGGCGGTGCTGTGGTGGCTGCTGCAAAAGCTGGGCGAAAGCCAATACCCCCTGCTCGACGGGTTGTCGTCGGCACTCTCGATTGTGGCCATGTGGATGCTGGCGCAAAAATATTGGCAACAATGGATATGCTGGCTCATTGTCGAGCCGTTGATGATTGCCCTGTTCTGGCTGACGGGCAACTACGCCTCGGCGGCGCTCTACGCGGTGTACGAAGTGGTCTGCATCCTCGGCATCATACGCTGGCGGCGCAATGTCGCGCAGGGTTAGACCCCTCCGTCATGAAATCATCATCTTGAGCAAGTCCTGCCCGATGTCGCGACGGAAATAGCAACCCTCCCATTTGATTTTTTCAAGCTCCTGATACGACTTGAGG
Organism: Bacteroidales bacterium; assembly: GCA_017530105.1. Taxonomy (GTDB): domain Bacteria; phylum Bacteroidota; class Bacteroidia; order Bacteroidales; family P3; genus Colimorpha. Next base: position 14,218 of record JAFXMW010000019.1, on the reverse strand, counting down.
AGTGCCGCGGGGACCGTGTCGGCCATAGCCGTGACGCACAGCACGCGCCCTCCGGCGGTGAGCAGCGAGCCGTCGTCGCCCCTGCGGGTGCCTGCATGGAACACCGTGCAGTCCTGCACATCCTCCACCCCCGTAATCACCTTCCCCTTCTCGTAATGCTCGGGATAGCCCTGGGCTGTGAGCATGACGCACACCGCCGAACGCGAGTCAACATCGAGGGTCACCTGGTGCAGGGTGTCGCGGCCGACGTGCTCGAACACATCGACCATGTCGCTTTTGATGCGGGGGAAAACGCTCTCGGTCTCGGGGTCGCCCATACGGACGTTATACTCTATCACGTAAGGGTTCAGCTCACCCGTCTCCTCATCGGCCACGGCCATCAGTCCTATGAAAATAAAACCCTTGTAGGGGATACCCTCCTGGTGCAGCCCTTTGACGGTGGGCGAAACGATACGCTCCTCAACCTTGCGCATGAAAGCCTTGTCGGCGAAATGGACGGGGCTCACCGAACCCATGCCCCCCGTGTTCAGACCCGTGTCGCCCTCGCCAATGCGTTTATAGTCCTTTGCCGTCGGGAGGATTTTGTAATGTCTGCCGTCGGTCAGCACAAACACACTGAGCTCTATGCCGCGAAGGAACTCCTCGACAACCACCTTCTCCGAAGCCTCGCCGAACTTGCCGCCCGCCAGCATCTCCCTCAGTTGCGCTTCTGCCTCGGCCAGGTCGTCGAGAATCAAGACCCCCTTGCCTGCCGCCAGCCCGTCGGCCTTCAGCACGTAAGGAGGCTTCAGCGAGCGGAGAAACGCCAGACCCTCGTCCAAGGTGCCCAGCGTAAAGGTGCGGTGAGCCGCGGTAGGCACACCGTGGCGCGCCATGAAACCCTTGGCATAGTCCTTGCTGCCCTCCAGCCGCGCACCGGCCTTCCCCGGACCTATCACCGTGATGTGGCGCAGGGCGCTGTCCGAAGCGAAGAAATCGGCCACCCCCGCCACCAGCGGAGCCTCAGGGCCCACCACCACCATGCCCACATTCTCCTTCAACACAAAACTGCGCAGGGCGTCGAAATCCGTAGGGTTGATATCCACATTGCGGCACTTGTCCACACCTGCCGTGCCCGCATTGCCTGGAGCTACAAAAAGGGTTGTACAGCGGTCGCTCTCCGCTATTTTGCAGGCCATGGCGTGTTCACGGCCACCCGAACCAAGAAGAACAATATTCATAGTTTTTGATGCATTAAATAAAATGCAAAAATACGAAAAAAAACCAAACTGAAAGAATTTTCGTATCTTTGCAAATAGTTTTTAATATACATGAACCTATTAAAAAGACTTTTTTCGTGCTGTAAATCAGCTGACGACACAGACGATAGTATGAAATATCTAATCGTGGGATTGGGCAATGTAGGTGCCGAATACGAAGGCACACGCCATAACGCAGGCTTTATGGTGGTGGATGCCTTGGCCAAAGAGAACGAAGCCCGCTGGACGCTGGAACGCCGAGCCTACCGCACCGAAATCAAAGTGAAAGGACGGACTTTGGTGGTCATCAAACCCACCACCTACATGAACCTCAGCGGCGAGGCGGTGCGATACTGGATGCAGTCCGAGAAAGTGCCCCTGCAGAACCTCCTCGTAGTGGTGGACGACATAGCCCTCCCCATCGGCACCCTCCGCATCAAGAAACAAGGCGGCGCGGGAGGCCACAACGGATTGCTGAACATCGAGAGCCTTCTGGGGACTGCCAACTACTGCCGTATGCGTGTGGGTGTAGGGAACGATTTCGCCCGCGGCCGACAGGTGGAATACGTGCTGAGTCCCTTCGCCCCCGACGACCTTGCAGCCTTGGCCCCCGTGGTAGAGAAAGCCTGCATGGCCATAAAGACCTTTGCCACCCTCGGAGCCGACCGCGCCATGAACCTCTACAACGGATGAACCTGACAATAGACATAGGCAACACCCTGATGAAATGGGCCTTCTTCGACGCCGACACCCTCGTCGACCACGGAGCCGCCCCCGCATCGCAATTGCCCGAGGTGTGCAACAGCCGCCCCTGGCAGAAAGCCATTGTCTGCGCCTCGGGACAGGCCGACCTCTCCTGCCTCGCCGACTGCCACGCTCCGGTACACCTGCTCTCACCCTCCTCTCGCCTGCCCATCACCATCGACTACGCCACCCCCCACACCCTGGGAGCCGACCGCATAGCCGCAGCCTGCGGCGCATGGAAACACCGCAAAGGGGAAACCAGCGTAGTAATCGATGCCGGCACCTGCATCACCGTCGACCTCCTCGACAACTCCGGCACCTATCGCGGCGGAGCCATACTGCCCGGCATAACCATGAAATTTCGCGCCCTGCATACTTTCACGGCAAAACTTCCGTTATTGGATAATAGCGATAGCCTCGGAGCACCCCTCACCGGACGGACAACCGAGCAATCGATAGTTGCGGGAGTGGTTACCGCCACACGCTTTGCTGTGGATGGCTTCATCCGACACTACCGCAACCAATACGGCCACCTCGGGGTAGTCCTCACCGGGGGCGATGCCGACAAACTGTGGGGCAACGGGGTTGACCCCACAGGCGACAACCTTTTAGACCCCATATTAACAATGACAGGACTGAACGAGATACTGAAACAAAATGAAAGATAGACGCATTTACCTCTTTATTGCCCTCGTGGCCATGGCCGCCTTCATCCCCTCGGCGACAAAGGCACAAAACGGATTCAACATACCCTTTTCACAATACGGAATAGGGACCAACGACATACCCAACAACATGCCTTCGAGCTTAGGCATGGGCGGTGTGGTGTACAGCCGTGCATCGCGCAACACCATCAACCCCTTCAACCCCGCCTCCTACGCTGCTGTGGAGACGGAGAGTTTCGTATTCGACATAGGCATCAACATACAGAGTTGTGTGTTGAGGAACGATGCCCACCGACTGACCGATGCCGACGGCAACCTCGCTTACCTCACCATCGCCTTCCCCATCACCAAATGGTGGAAAACATCGGCAGGCCTATTGCCCTACAGCATCGTCAACTACGAATCGGTTCAGACACAGAAAGACCCCTTGTCGCTGAGTGATGTGAAGACCATTTACGCCGGCAACGGCGGAGTCTCGCAACTCTATTGGGGCAACGGCTTCAATATCGGCAAACGCCTTTCGGTAGGTTTCAATATCAACTACCTTTACGGTAGCATCATGCGAGCCATTTCCTACAATTTTGCTGGCAACGACAGTACTTACTACCTCAACTCCCGCAGCCAAAAGAACACCCTGGTCAGTAACCTGCTCTTCGACTTGGGTCTGCAATATGTACAACCCATCGGTTCCAACCACACGCTTCACTTCGGTATCACTTGCCGCACGCCCCGCGCCATGAAGGTGAACGACCAGTCGCTTTGCTACACCTATCACTCTTTTGCAGCGTCGGAATATCTGTTCGACACCATTTTCCCCGCATCGGGACAGAGCGACACCTATAAAAGCTCCCTGTTCCAACCCCTTTCCATCGGTGCAGGTCTGGCTCTCGAACGCAACGACCGCTGGGAGATTGATGTCGACGGTTACTATTCCCCTTACAGCGGCTTGAAATACGAGGAAGACCCTGCCTACAACCTGTTCGGTTCATCGGCCTTGCGCTACACCCCCAACTACCGTTTCGCCTTGGGCGGAGAATGGAAAGGGAACCCCGGTGCCACCACCTATTGGGGACGCATAGGCATCAGTGCAGGCATTTACTACAACCACGCCAAACTGGCCTTGCTGACAAGTGCCTCGCAAAACAGCGACCCCATGGCCGTCAACGAGACGGGAGGGGGACTGGGATTCAAACTCCCCATGCGCAAGGGGCAGTCGCTGCTCACCATCAGTATAGGTTATTCGAGCATCGGCACCACCCAGCTGCTGCGCCGCGATGTGCTCACCTTCGGCCTCTCTGTCGGCTCGTGCGAACGCTGGTTTGTGAAACGCAAATATAATTAATCGTGCAAGAAATTATTAATAAACAATACTAACATCAAAACACCGATAACAATTATTAGCCATGAAAAAACTGAAAATTGTCATTATCGCGGCAGCCGCCCTCTCGATGAGCTTTGCTGCCAATGCCCAAAGCAAGTGGGGCGACACTCCCGAGGACAGCATCGCCTGCATCAGCAACGTCTCTCTCTACCAAGAGTTCTACAAGCAGAAAAGTTATACCGACTGCTACGAACCATGGAAACAAATCCTCAAACACTGCCCCCGGTTCAGCAAGACCATCTACCAGCGTGGTCCCGTCATCATCAAGTCGATGATCAACACCGCCACCACCGCTGAGGAACGCAACGCCTATGTCGATGAACTCATGGCCATGTACGACCAGCGTATCCAATACTTCGGCGAGGCCGCCACGGTCAAGGCCATGAAAGCCTACGACCTCAGCCTGCTCCGCAAGGATGCCGTGAAAGAGATTTACGAAATCTATGCCGACGCTGTGGCCACAGGTGCCCACGACCTGGACGAGAACTATGTAACCCTTTTCTTCAAATCCACCGTGGACTATGTACGCGCAGGCTATGCCGAACCGACCCTTGTGGTTGACAACTACGACATCGCCAGCGACCTGCTCGACTCTCTGCTCACCCTCAATGTGGACGACAGCGTGAACGCCGCCAAAATCCGCAGCTATATCGCCAATGTCGAGTCGGTCTTCTCGCCCTATGCCTCGTGCGAACAGCTGAACGAAATCTATCAGAAGAAATTCGAGTCCGACCCCAACAATGTCGCCATGCTGAAGAAAATCACGGGCATCATGATTAAGAAGGGTTGCACCGAAGACAACAAACTCTTCTTCGACGCCACCGAGAAGCTCTACGAACTGGAGCCTTCGCCCAGCACCGCCATGCGCATGGGCCAGATGTGCTGGAGCAAGAAACAGTATGGCAAGGCTGTGGACTATGTGCAGGACGCCCTCAAGGGTATCACCGACAAGAAAGACCTCTACCGTGCCTACATCATCCTCGGTCTCTCCTACTCGGGACAGGGCAGCTACAGTGCCGCTCGCACCGCTTTGATGAATGCCGCCGAGATTGACCGCACCAAGGGCGAACCTTACCTGCAGCTGGCTCAGGTCTATGCCAAGAGCAGCCGCAGCATCGACGACGGCATGGGTGGCCGCTCGGCCTACTGGGCAGCTGTCGACGAGGCCCGTCGCGCCAAACAGGTTGAACCTACCGAAGAAATCATCGCTTTCGCCGACAAACTCATCGGCACCTACTCGGCCTACTTCCCCAAGAAGAACGATGCCTTCATGCTCGACCTTATCGACGGTCACAGCTACGTCATCCCCGGATGGATTGGCAAGTCCACCGTTATCAGAACCAGATAAATGACTGGTCTCTCGCTCAAATCACTTACAATAAAGGCAAGAAGAGGGGCTACCGCCCTTCTTCTTGCCTGTTGTTTCTGCTCGTGCGGCAACGACATTGAGAAAATCAAGATTTTCGAACACCACGACCTGCCCGACAGCACGATTAAGAATGCACATATCCGGCGCAGCTCCAACGGTCAGCTGCAGGTGCTTATGGAAGCACCCATCATCCGTCAATACAGCAAACCGGAACCCAAGACCGAATACCCCAAAGGGGTAAAGATGCGCTTCTTCAACGGCTACAACAAGCCAACCGGCATCCTGACGGCACGCTATGCGGTGTCGTACGACAAAAGGCAGGAAACCTTTATCAAGGACAGCGTGGTAATCATCGACCTCCAATCGGGCGACACCGTCTATCTGCAAGACCTCACCTGGAACTCGATGCAACACCGCGTTTATTCCGACAAACCTTTGCGCTCCAAAAACGGCCGTCGAATCACTTTGGGCGACAGCTTTGAGAGCGACGATGAATTTAACTCTCCCAAAATCACTCACCAACGAGGCACTATTGAATGGAAGGAGGAATGACACGTAAACGGGGCTACCTTTGGCTAACTCTTCTCCTGCTGGCGGCAACTCTCACCCTCTTGGCTGTCCAGCCTAAAGGCAACCATCCTCTCCCCGACTCCTCCCTCAACGACTCCTCGCTTCGGCTCCTTTCCGACACCTCCCATCCCAATCCTTCTGGAGGTCTCCCCAATTCCCAATCCCCTTACTCTCCACGTAAGAAAAAACCTCTGGTATTTGAGTTGAACACTGCCGACAGCCTCGACCTGGTACAGCTCTACAACATCGGCCCCACCATTGCACGACGCATCCTCAAATACCGCTCCCTTTTGGGTGGATACATCCGCAAAGAGCAACTGCGCGAAGTATACGGTATTGATACCACACGCTATAACGACATAGCACCCCACCTGACGGTCAACCCCTCCGCAATACAAAAAATCGACCTTAACACGGCCGACATCGACCAACTGAAACACCACCCCTACCTCGACTACTATCAAGCCAAGGCCATCCTACGCTATAGGGAGCAAAATGGACCCTATAAGCAGGTGTCCGACATCCTCAATATTCCACTTATCGATTCCGAAACATTCACACTTATTGAACCATACTTGACATGCAATTCACAGCAAAACAAATAGCCCAGAAACTTAAGGGTACCGTTGAAGGCGACGAAAACGTCCTCATCTGGAAACCCTGCCGCATCGAAGAGGTCGACGAAGGAGGCATCACCTTCCTCGCCAACCCCAAATACACACACTATATCTATGAGCGGAAAGCCGCAGCCATCCTCATAGCACGCGATTTTGTGCTGGAGCATCCTGTCAACGCTACTCTCATCCGTGTGGACAACCCTTACCTGTGCGTAGCCAAAGTGTTGCACATGTTCAACTCTGCCGACAAACCCAAACGCGGCCGCTCGCTGCGCAGCAGCATCCACTGCTCCGCACGGCTGGGCAAAGGTTGCTACGTGGGTCCTTTTGCCGTGATTGGCCGCAACACCGTTGTCGGCAACAATGTGCAGATATACCCCCAAGTCTATATCGGCGACAACTGCCATATCGGCGACAACACCATTCTCTACCCAGGTGTTAAAATCTACCGCGAATGTCAAGTGGGCAACAACTGCATCCTCCACGCCGGCGTTGTGGTGGGTGCCGACGGTTTTGGATTTGCCCCAACAGGCGACGGTTCCTACAACAAAATTGACCAAATAGGCAATGTGGTGATTGAAGACAATGTGGAAATCGGTGCCAACACTTGTATCGACCGTGCCACAATGGGCTCCACCATCGTCCACCAAGGTGCCAAAATCGACAACCTCTGCCAGATTGCCCACAATGTCTCTTTCGGCAGCAACACCGTCATGGCTTCCCAGTCGGGCTGTGCAGGCAGCGGAAAGGTGGGCAACAACTGCGTGATTGCCGGGCAGGTAGGTATCGTGGGACATATCACCGTTGGCGACCGTGTCACCATTGCCGCCCAGTCGGGTGTCACCCGCAACATTGGCGACGACTCCGTTGTGCTCGGCTCTCCTGCCATGCCAGCCGACCGGCAGAAGAAAATCTTCGTTATGCAGCGAAAACTGGAAGAGATGTACAACGACATCCAGGAGCTGAAAAAAACGATAAACGAAAAGTGAGAAGCGGTTCGCTCATCCATTTCAAGATTTAATGTTCTATTGAAGATATGAAGGCTTGGCGGATACTGTTATTTATGGCTGTCGTTATTGCCATGTTGGCGGGAGTGTGCTACCTCTTTCCGCAAGGTCGCTGGCATATCGGCACCGTGACTCTCCGTTTCCCCACGCTCACCAAGATACTCAATCCGCAGCACGAACTCGATGTAGAGGCCTACCTCCGCCAACAGGACTCGCTTGCTGCCATGCTGGACTCGCTGCAGGACTCCATGGCATGCTACCAGCGCCAACTCGACAGCAGCGACATCCGCTTCTGGTTCCCCAACGACGACGACCGTTTCTTCGATACCCTCTTCGCCCAGTTGGAAAAGACTGGCAAGACCGGCCGCACCATCCGCATCGTTCACTATGGCGACTCTCAGATTGAGATGGACCGCATGTCGGACCGTCTGCGGTCGCGGCTGCAGACCCTCTTCGGTGGCGGCGGCCCCGGACTCGTTCCCTTTGCCACCCTCATCCCCTCTTACTCCGTCAGCACCTACGGCAGCGGTGCATTGGTACGCCAATCGCCCTTCGGCGACAGCATCGTGGTGCGCGCCAATGGCAACTACGGCCCCATGGTGCAGGACTTCCATGTGGCAGGCTCGGCCACCAGCAACATCAAGGCCACCACCCACAAGAATCGCGACAGCCGCCTCTCCCGTTTCGGACGGGTCGGTCTCCTCTTCTGCAACCGTCCGGGTCCCCTGAAGGCCTCGCTGAAGGCCGGTGGCTACACTTCTGAGCAGGAGGACACCACCGCCGGCGTTCACCTCTTCAACTGGCGGCTCGACTCCGCCGCCACCGAGCTGCGCATCTCCGTCCAAGGGGCCGCCGACCTCTACGGCGTGATGGTGGACAACGGTCCCGGCATGGCTGTGGACAATATCCCCATGCGAGGCTGCTCCGGCCACCAGTTCTCACAAATCAACCGCGACCAGCTGACGCAGGCCTACGCCCTGATGGACGTGGGACTCATCATCCTCCAGTTCGGCGGCAATTCCGTCCCCTATCTCAGCAACGACCGTTCTATCCAAGCCTATGCCAACGAGATGGGCAAGCAGATTGACCGTCTTCACCAATGCTGCCCCAATGCACTGATACTCTTTATCGGCCCGTCGGACATGAGCAAACGTACCGAAGAGGGCAACCTCTACTCTTATTCCTGGATTCCCCGCGTGGTGGAGGCGCTCCGCAACGCCGTCTGCGCCCATGGGGCCGCCTACTGGAGCATCTACGACGCCATGGGCGGCGCCAACTCCATGTCGGCTTGGGTAAACCAAGGGTTGGGAAGCGGCGACTTTATTCATTTCTCCCAACGGGGCGCCGACGTGATGGGCGACCGCTTGGCAACAGCTTTCGAAAATATGTACACACTCTATAAAATGAGACGGAACACTACTGTCAACACAGAAACGGAGGTCACCGATGCTAAATAACACCTCTCTCCGCACCGTCCGCCATGCCCTCATCCTCACGGCTCTCTGGCTTTTGGCCACCGGATGCCAGGGGCAGAACCCCTATCCCTTTATCCACAAAGAGGCCAATGTGTTGCACTACGACAGCACCTCCTCCACCCTGCTCCATTTCTTTAACAAATGGAAGCGCGTGGCCGCCACCGGTCAGGGCACCCTCAACATCATCCATATCGGCGGCTCGCACGTACAGGCCGGCGTCTTCCCCAACCAAGTGCGCACACACATCATGCAGCAATACCCCAACCTGATAGGGGGTCGCGGCATGATATTCCCCTATTCGGCGGCAGCCAAGTGCAACAACCCCGACGACTATAAAGTACACTGCAAGGAGAAAGTCATCCTCACCCGCAACGTATACAAGGAGCCCGAATACCCCATGGGGCTCTGCGGCATCTCCATCACCGCCAAGGACACCGTCACCCGCATCCAACTCCTTGCCGCCGACAAGGCCATCGACTACGGAGTACGCCACATCGTGGTGCTGGGTTCCTCACCCCAAGGAGTCATCCCCCTGCTGAGCTATGAGGGGCGCGACATACAGCCTTCCTATGTCGACACCTCGACGCGCCGCTTTGTCTTCAACCTGCGGCAACCCACCGACTCGTTCGACATCATCCTGCCCTGCACCCCAGGACAGACCTTCACCCTCACCGGGGTCTGTCTCGGCAACCGCCAGCCTGGGTTCTCATACCATTCCATCGGTGTCAACGGCGCCGCCGTACCCGACTACCTGAAATGCCCCCTCGCCGACGACCTCCGTCTCCTCCGCCCTGACCTCGTCATCTTCGGCATCGGCATCAACGATGCCCACGAAAAGGATTTCGACACCGTAGCCTTCAAAAACAACTACCTTGCCCTGTGCGACTCCATCCGCAAGGTCAATCCCAAGTGTGCCTTCATCTTTGTCACCAACAACGACAGCTATCGCAAAGCCCGCCGCCGCTATACCGTCAACAACAACGGCCCCCTCGCCCGCGAGGTGTTCTACCGCCTGGCCGCGCTGACCGGCGGTGCCGTCTGGGACCAGTTCGAGATTATGGGCGGACTCAAATCCATGGAGAAATGGCAAAAAGCAGGCCTTGCACAGAAGGACAAAGTCCACTTCACCCGTGCCGGCTACCGGCTCATGGGCGACATGCTCTACGAGGCGCTCTACAACGAAATCTCCCGCCAACCTCAACTTCCCCCCTCGCCCACCCCTAAATCATCCAAACGCTAACCCTTCCCCCAATCCGTGAACGACCTCCTCACATACCTCACCCACCTCTTCGCCTTCGACTCGGAGCACCCGCTGCTCTTCACCCAATTCCATTTCTGGGCCTTCTTCTTCATCATCTACACCCTCTTCTGCCTCATCGTCTCGCTGGGGCGCAAAGGCCGCCACATGGGCAAAGGCCGGCGGCTTTGGCGCAACGGCTATCTGTTCCTGGTGAGCCTCTTCTTCTACTACAAGACTTCCGGCTTCTATGTCGGTCTACTCATCTTTGCAACCATCGTGGGCTATTTCCTTGGCATGCGCTTTGCCCACCTCGCCAACCGCGAAGCCACCACCGGCAAAAGTACAGCCAAGCGCCGCCGTGCCCTGATGATTGCGGGTGTGGCGGTCAACCTGGGTGTTCTGTGCTATTTCAAATACGCCTACTTCTTCACCGACATCTTCAACACCATCGCCTCCACCCACTACTCCATTGCCAACGCCATCATCCTGCCTGTCGGCATCAGTTTCTTCACTTTCCAGAACATCAGCTATATTGTCGATGTGTACAAAGGCAAGGTGCGCCATGCCGACAATATCCTCGACTTCGGTTTCTACACCACTTTCTTCCCGCAGCTTGTGGCCGGTCCCATTGTCCGTGCCGACCAGTTCATCCCGCAGCTATACAAACCCTTCTTCCTCAGCCGCCGCCAGTTCGGCATAGCTGTTTTCTGGATTCTCAACGGCCTGTGCAAAAAACTTATCCTCAGCGACTGGCTGGCCGTCTCTTTTGTCGACCGTGTTTTTGAGAACCCCCTGCTTTACACCTCATTCGAGAACTTCGCCGCCCTGCTGGTCTACTCTTTGCAGGTCTACGCCGACTTTTCGGGCTATACCGACATCGCCATCGGCGTGGCCATGCTCATGGGGTTCTATCTGCCGCTCAACTTCAACTCGCCCTACAAGGCCACCAACGCCGCCGGATTCTGGAAACGCTGGCATATCTCCCTCAGCAACTGGCTTAAGGACTATCTTTACATCCCCCTCGGGGGCAACCGCAACGCCACTCCCGCCACTTTCATCATCCCTTCGGTGATGCTCCTTGTGGTGGTTCTCATGGCCAAAACCCCGTGGGTTACCGCCGTGGCCGTAGGTGTGGCGTCGCTCCTGCTGCTGATATACCTCGCCTGGCCTGAGCTGCGCAAGGAGTTCGCCACCAACATGAACAACTTCAGCACCATGCTCCTCGGCGGCATGTGGCACGGAGCTTCGTTCAACTTCATCACTTGGGGTGCCCTCAACGGTTTGGGCATATTGGTCTACAAGTGGTGGAAAAACAAAGGTCCTCTCTACCGCATCGTGGCTATCGGCTTCATCTACCTTGCCGTCAAGGGGCTTTACCACCTCTTCCCCCTGCCGGTGTTCAGCATGTTCCATTTCGCCTTTATGGTAACCGCTGCGACCATCATCCTGCTCAACATGGTGCCTTTGATTGCGGGAAGCCGCTACCATCCCTCGAAGTTCAAGCAGGGTCTCCTGACCGTGTGGAACACCTTCCTCACCTTCATCTTCATCAGCTTCACCCGTCTCTTCTTCCGCAGCGGCTCGAACCTCGACCCCGCCGAGGCCAACGAGACGGCATGGCGCACGGCAACCCAGATGGTGGAGCGCATCGGCAGCCCTTGGAACTGGAACCAGGTGCCCGACATCCTTGCCAACTACGCGCCTGTCTTCGTCGTCTTCCTCTTGGGCATGGTGATTCACTGGCTCCCCGACCGTTTCAAACGCCGCTACCGCCTGTGGTTTGCCCAGATGCCCCTGCCCCTCATGCTCCTTGCCGTGGTGCTTACGGTCTTCATCGTCTACCAGTTCATCACCGCCGACCTGCAACCGTTCATCTATTTCCAATTCTGAACCCCGACGTATGAAATATCTCCGCCTGCTCAACAACCTGCTGCTTGTCTACCTGCTCTACATGCTCTGCCGTGTGGTGTATGTACTTGAGTTCTGGGACCTCTATTCGGCGGGGTGGAACCAGCTTTCGCTCTCTAACTTGCTGGCCGGAGGTCTGCGGTTCGACACCTCGGCCATCCTCTACACCAACCTCCTCTACATCCTCCTTGTCCTCGTCCCCCTGCCGCTCCGCTGGATTTCGTCGAGAGGATACCAACTCGCACTCAAAATCCTCTTTGTCGTAGTCAACTCCCTCATGCTTACTGTCAACCTTGTCGACACCGTCTATTCACGCTACACCGGCCGCCGCACCACGTGGACCTTCTTTTCCGAGTTCCAAAACGAAGGCAACCTCGGCAGCATCTTCGGCATCGAACTCATAGGCCACTGGTACCTCGTCCTTATAGGCATAGCCTTCATCGTCGCCCTCGTCTACCTCTACCGCCATCCCCTCGTTCCAGGCAAAGAGCCCCTTCGCTACACCCCGGGCGGTTTCGTTCTCGCCCTTGTCTGTTTTCTGGGCTTCATGCCCCTTGCCGTAATCGGTATGCGCGGAGGCGCCTCCACGGCCATCCGACCCATCACAATCAGCAACGCCAACCAATATGTCAACCAGCCCGCCGAAGCCGCCATAGTCCTCAACACCCCCTTCTCGCTCATCCGCACCATGGGCAAAACCACCTTCACCGACCCCGGATACTTCGACTCCGCACAACTCAACCTCATCTATTCGCCCCTCCACACCCCCTCGCTACCCCCAAACCTCGGCGACCCTGAAGAACCGAAAGAGCCCTCACCCTCCACTACCCCCAACGTCGTCGTCCTTATCCTCGAGAGTTTCGGCAAGGAATACATCGGCGCCTACAACGACTACCCGGGCTACACCCCCTTCCTCGACTCGCTCATCGCCCACAGTCTCACCTTCCGCCACTCCTACGCCAATGGGCGGAAAAGCATCGACGGCATGCCTTCCATCCTCTCGGGCATACCCATGTTCGTCGAACCTTTCTTCGTTACGGGATACTCGCTCAACAACGTCAGCGGCATAGCAGGCCAACTGTCCCGCGACGGCTACACCACAGCCTTCTTCCACGGCGCTGAGAACGGCTCGATGGGCTTTCAGGCTTTTGCCCGCACCTCGGGTTTCCAGCAATACTACGGCCGCACCGAGTATGACAACGACAGCCGTTTCGGCGGCGAAAACGATTTCGACGGCACCTGGGCCATCTGGGACGAGGAGTTTCTCCAATACTACGCCGAGGTCATGAACCAGATGCCCCAACCCTTCATGACCGCCCTCTTCACAGCCACCTCGCACCATCCCTTCGCCGTGCCCGAACGCTACAAGCAGAGCCTCCACCAAGAGGGACACCCCATCCTCACCTGCATCCGCTACACCGACCAAGCCCTGCGCCGCTTCTTCGCCGCAGCAAGCCGAATGCCTTGGTACCGCAACACCCTCTTCGTCATCACCGCCGACCACACCAACGTCAACCTCCAACCCTCCTACAACACCCCCCTCGGCACCTTCAGCGTGCCCATCATCTTCTTCAGCCCCTCCGGCCTCCTGCCCACCGGCATGAGCGACGCCACGGCACAGCAAACCGACATCATGCCCACCGTTCTCGGCCTCACAGGCTCCTCAACCCCCTACATAGCCTACGGCCAAGACCTCCTCGCCACCCCCGCCGACCAGACCTGGGCCATCCACTACAACAACGGCATCTACCAATACGTGCAGAGGGACCGCCTGCTCCTCGTCGACGGCGAACAAGCCACAGGCTGGTACGACATAGCCGCCGACCCCCTGCTTCACGACAACTGGATAGACCACATCTCTCCCGCCGACAAACCCCTTTTCGACACCTCGCTGCAGCGCACCAAAGCCATCATACAGTCCTACATGCAACGCATGACCGCCAACCAACTCACCCCCTGACTCCCCCCAAAAGCCGCTACATATATATCACATATATATCACAT
>JAFXMW010000121.1 GCA_017530105.1 Bacteroidales bacterium | reverse complement strand
TTTATGTAGAGTGGGATAGACGCTTATTTGCGTTCCCCTTTGGCGGCATTGTAGAAGATTTTGAATGCGCCGGAGTTACGGAGCTCCTGTTTGATGTCGCTTATGAGACCCATCTTGGTGTCTTTATCGGCCTTGATGGAGAAAGTGACAAAAGGACGGTCGGCTTCGACACGAGCGGAAATCTCGGACTCGACAAACATAGGAATGTCTTTGACCTCGGAGATTTGGTCGTTGAGCTGGATACGGGATTCGGTACCGTATTTCTTCTGCATTTCACCAACCATGGGGGTACCTACGTTGATGTAGCTTACCAGACTCTTCTTTTCCAGTTTGACGGTTTCGGTGGCTTTAGGGACTTTGATGGTCACATAAAGCGAGCTTTCGCGCATCGTGGTGATGGTCATGAAGAAGAACAGGAGCATGAAGATAATGTCGGACATGGAGCCCATGTTGAGGGCAGGTGTCTCTTTCGCTTTTTTACCAGTAAATCTTGCCATTATTTTCGTTCTCCTACTTTAGTAGGCTCGGCCTCGGATATGGCGATGGGGATTGCCTGATCGATGGCTTCTGCCTGTTGAACATTAAGGTCGACGTATTTGCGACCAAACTTCTCTTGTGAAAGTTCGTTGCGCATCTCGATGATGGCGGCCTGCAGTTCGTTCTGCACGGCCACATACATGTCGTACGAGGTACCGCGGTCGTTTTGCAGCGAGATAATACCTTTCGAAACGTCCATTGAACCCAGCATGGGGATGTCCATCTTGATTTTCTCGGGGAGGTTGGGATCGTTGGCAGGATTTCCGAGGAATTCCTTGGCACGGTCTTTGAGATCGTGGATGTCACCGATTTCACCGTTGAAGAGAAGACGGTCTTTGCTGTTGATTTTGACGACGAAGATATTACGTTCCTTTACCTCAGGAGGTTTCTCCTGATTGGGTGGCAAGGGTGGCGGCAAACGACGTGCAATACCCTGATCTGTGTTGATGTTGGAGACCAATAGGAAGAAGGCCAACAACAGGAACGAGATGTCGGACATTGAACTGGTGTTTAAGCCAGGTGTTTTTCTTCCCATAGTACTTATTTTTTCTTGTTGGATTTGGGCATAATTTCGGTGACCAGGATTGCAAGTGCAGCACCGATAACGATGAGGTATACCAGTATGCAGGCGGCACCGATGAGTTTGGATGTGCCTTCGGAAATGCCGTATTTCACGATGTCGACATCAGTGCCTTTGGCGAGCAGGAATGCTACCACAAGGAGGACGACGATGAGGGCAACGAGAATGAGGAATTTCTTCAGATAGCCTTTTTCGGTTTTGAAACGTCCGGCAAGTTTCTTGCAGAGGAAGACCACGATGGCGAGCAGTGAGAAGCCAATCATGATGACCAGCAGCCAGAAGGCAATGTCGAACATGGCCGAATTGGAGACGGTGTTCAGGGCGAAGATGAAGGCAAACACCGTTGCGACGATGGCCAGGCCCAGAAGCGCCAGGGTTAATAGTTTATCGGTTTTCTCTTTCATAACAGTTTAAGGATTTTTTAGTTTGTAATTAATATAAAAAGGACTCCTTATAACTATTATTTCTTGTTCTTGACGAGGATGTCCATGAAGGAGATGGAGCCATCTTCCATTTGGGCAACGAGGTTCTCGATTTTGGTGAGGATATAGTTATAGAAAATCTGAAGGATGATAGCAACGATAAGACCGAAGATGGTGGTCAACAGAGCGACTTTCATACCGCCAGCCACAACGGTGGGGCTGATATCACCGGCGACTTCGATGTCATCGAATGCTTGGACCATACCGACAACGGTGCCGAGGAATCCGAAGGAGGGAGCCAGGGCGATGAACAGACCAATCCAGGTCATGTTGTTCTCGAGACGGGCCATTTGGACACCACCGTAGGAGGTGACAGCTTTTTCGACATTGTCGAGGCCTTCGTCGATACGGTCGAGACCTTGGTAGAAGATGGAGGCCACGGGGCCACGGGTGTCGCGGCAGAGGTCTTTAGCGCCGTTGTAGTCGCCTTTCTTGACATAGCCTTCAATGCCTTCGAGCAGTTGCTGCACATTGGTGGTGGCCATGTTGAGATAAAGGATACGCTCAATAACCAAAGCCATACCGAAGATGAGGCAGAGGAGCACGGGGGTCATCCAGCCTGCACCACCTTGGATGTACTTTTCTTTCAGCATCTGGTGGAAGGATTTGGTCTCTTCGACAGGTGCTGCGACGGTTTCGGGCTCTTCGGCTGCGGGAGCCTCGGCCACGGTGCTGTCAACGGCTTGTTCGTCGACTTGTTCGGTTGCGGGCTGGTCGCCTTGAGCGGGCTGATCCTGCGCCATGACACCATTGAGATTGGTGAATGTCAATAAGCCAATGATTGACATTAAAGCAATTACTTTTTTCATGATTTAATTTAATGAGTTAATTATTAATTAGTTAATTTAAATTCGCATTTGCTTAATATTTCTGCAAATATACGTTTTTTTTCCGGAATGGTAATTTTTTATTTATTTTTTTTATTTTTTTCGGTCTGAAAGGGACTCCATGAGCTCCCTGAGAGGGGCTTTGTTTTTCTCTTCGGTTTTGATGGCGTTGAGATGGAGGAGGGCTTGGTCGAACTGCAGGGAGATGGCTTTTTCGACTTCCTGGCGGATGCCGAGGGTATTGTAGATTTGCAGGACACGGGCCACTTTTTCATCGCTGTCGGCGGGGGTTGAGGAGAAGAGATGGGTGAGTTCTTGCCGGCAGTTGTCAGGGGCCAGTTGGAGGGCTTGGAGGATGAGGTATGTTTTTTTGTTGTCGCGGATGTCCTGTCCGGTTTGTTTGCCGAATTCGGCGGTGTTGCCGAAACTGTCGAGGAGGTCGTCCTGCAGTTGGAAAGCGAGGCCGAGATGGATGCCAAATTGATAGAGGTGGTCGGTGTCGGCTTGGGGTGCATTGGCATAAAGGGCTCCGATTTTGAGCGCCCCGGCAAGAAGGACGGCTGTTTTGAGACGGATCATCATCATATAGTCGTCGAGGGGGACTTGGCTTTGTTTCTCGAAGTTCATGTCGTATTGCTGGCCTTCGCACACCTCGATGGCTGTTTGGTTGAAACAGGAGAGTATTTCGCGCAGGCGTGGATGGGGCTGGGCAAGGAAGTAGCGCCATGCGAGGGCGAACATGGTGTCGCCTGAGAGGATGGCGGTGTTCTCGTCCCATTTGCGGTAGACGGTGGGTTGTCCGCGGCGGATGGGCGATTTGTCCATGAGGTCGTCGTGGAGGAGGGTGAAGTTGTGGAATACTTCGATGCCTATGGCTGCATCACGCACCTGCTCGGTGGTGCCTCCGAACATTTGGTTGGCGGCAAGCAAAAGGAACGGACGTATGCGTTTGCCCCCCAGCCGGAGGGTGTATTCGATGGGGGCGTAGAGTTCTTCTGGGGTGTGGATGAATTGCTCCGACGCAAAGAATTCATTTACTTTTTCGAGTATCTCTTTCATAATATTATTGTTTATTGGGTTCTTGTATGGGTGATGCGGGATGTTAGAATGGGTAGTTTATTCCGAAATTGAGGGCGATTTTGTCCCAGCTCCAGTGTGTGCCTATCCATCGTTCGCCGACGGAGTATCCGGGGTCATAAATCGGTAGGGCGAGGTCGAGACGGAGCGTGATGATAGAGATGTTGGCACGCAGGCCTATCCCTGCATCGAGGGCAATTGTGTTGAGTAAATATGATGGATTGAGTTTTTTGTCTTTGCCAATACCCCAACTGGAGTAATCCCATACATTGCCAATGTCGGCAAAGACGGCACCTTCGAAGATGCTGACGATGGGGAAACGTTGCTCGATGTTGCTTACAAGCATTATTTCACCCACGCCGAGAGCGATGTCGCTGTAGGCTTGCGCCTCCAGTCCATAGCCTCCCAGACGGCGCAGGGGCCATCCCCGCATGGTGTTGGGGCCGCCGCCGATGAACATTTTTTCGTAGGGGAGGGTGAAGGAGTGTCCATAGGGGATGCCGGCTCCGGCAAGAAGACGCAGGACGAGGGTGTTGTCTTTGCCCCAATAGATGTAGCGTTTGTATTCGCCTTCAAAACGTATATATTGATAATAAAGGCTGTCGAGAGAATTTCCTTTGTTGATAAGTCGGTCGACGGCGTTGATGAGGTTTCCGGCGGTTTCGACAGAGAAGTTGAGGTAGTCGAAATTATTCCGTTTGCCGATGGTCTGGTTGGTATAGGTGTATTCGTAATGGGTGTTGAGCAAAACGTAGTCGTACGACTGGAAGAAAAAACGTATCCAGTCGGAAGTGATTTCGTGCAGATAGTAGTAGTATTCGGCACCGGAAATGATGTGGGTGTAGGTGAGGTTGAAGGGGATGAGTTTGTGTTGGTGGTTACGGCGGTGGTTCCAAGTATAGCCGTAGGAACCGCTGAAGAGGATGCGTTCGAGTGACAGTTCGGTGGAGGTGTTATCCTTGAGGGGAATTACAATATTGCGGAAAATATAGTTGGCGCTGAGACCCACAAGAGTGTGAGGACGGCTGTATTGCCCCCTGAAACGGTCGCTGAAGGGGATGAGGAAGGAGGGGAGGTCGAGGGTGAGATTGAGGCTGTTCTCAAAGGCGGAAAAGGTGTTGTAGAAGTCGTTCCCATTTGAAGATAATACTTTTTTGGGGAGGTCGAACAGGAGGCTGGTCTCTACATTGAGGGCTTCGGCGCCACCGAAGAGGTTGCAATTGCGATAGGAGAGGGAGGTGCCGAGGCCGAGATTGCCGGAGGTGATGAAGTCGCCACCCGAATGGCTGACTCCCGATGCGTTGGAGATTTCGAAGGAGAGGGCTAAACGGTGCTGGGTGTTGTTGAGCAAACGGATACGGGCATCGAGCAGGGCGTTGGTGTCGGTGCTGTTGGGCGACTCCTCGTAGTTGATGTCGATAAATTTGAAGTTATGAAGGCCGAAAAGGGTGTTGGAGGTGATGGATGCAAAGATGGGACGGTAGGCCTGACCGTTGCGGATGAAAAGGGAGCGGCAAATGGTACGCGGTGAGGGGGAGATTTTGTTGTCGTAGATGAATTGGTAGTTGGTGATATGTCCGTTGCGGGAGGGATAAGGGAATATGAGAGTGTCGTATTGGCGTTTGGGGCCGTTGACAGCCGTGGTGATGTTGGGGTAAAGGTAGACGTTGTCGATATGGTAGCGTTTCAGAGGAATATATGTTGTGGCAGCAGAGTCGGGGTTTTGCACCATCGGGAGCCTGACACGCACCGAGATGCTGAGACGCTGGCTGTCGTAGGTGGTGTCGACATAGAACTGAACCAAATCGGGGCTGGCATAGTAATAGCCCGAATCGCGCAGCAGTGAGGCGATACGGGACTGCTCTTGTGTCATCTTCTGTTGGTCGTAATAGTCGTCCTCTTTCAGAAACGATTCGTTCTTCCATTTCTTCATCAGACTGTCGATTTCGGGTTGGCGGCTGCCAAAACGCACTTCGTCAATCTTTCGTCGCTGCGTGGCTTTGATGTTGTATCGGGCTATGACAAAAGAGGAACCGTCGTGAACGGTATCGGTGGTGACGGTCGAATTGAAACAGCCTTTGGTTTTCAACAGGGTTGCCATTTGGTTGGCTGTACGGCTGGCGGCAATGGGGTCGTAAATTACAGGGGGTTCGCCTTGGTTGCGCCAGAAACGGCTCCAGCTGCTTGTGTCGGAGGGGTTGGTGGAGCAGTAAAGCCGCATCCCTACCCGCATGAAAAGGAAACGCCTGTTGGGCTCTTGGTAGTAGTATTGCTGCAAGTTCGACACGGCTTCCGACACTTCGGGAGGGACAACACTGCTGTCGGCCATGGTTACTACCACCTCGTTGCGCTGCAGTACCTTCTGCCCCGGTTGCAGAAATTTGTCAACACTGCATGAGGTCAATCCCAATGCGGCAAGAAGAATAATTATGTACTGCCTTTTCATTATACTTGAAATGTCAATTCAATGTATCTGCTTTTGCCTTCAGTAATTCAGGTTTGATATATCTTTGTTTACTTTGTCCATTATTTGTTCTGTTGAACCCAGATTCTCTTCCATGTATTGTTTGCACACCGAAACAGATGCATTGTATTTTTCTTCGTTGTTGAAGAGGGTGTCAAGACATTCCTGCAATTGTGGGTAACTATTGTAACTGAACCCACCGCCACGGTCTATCATGTCACAGGCTTCTTTGAACTTATGATAGTTGGGGCCGAAAACCACGGGCTTGCCAAAGGTCACGGCTTCGAGAATATTATGTATACCACGTCCGAAACCGCCCCCGATATAAGCCACGTGAGAATACCGATAGAGCGACGACAGCATGCCGATGTTGTCGATAATCAACACCCGGTGGCTGCCTTGGGCATCCTGTAGATGCGAATAACGCACACACTGTTGCCGTCCGAAAAGTTCTTCGATATAGTTGATGTGGCTTTCGGAAATGACGTGCGGAGCTATGATCAAGACGATACCCTCTCCGGCATGGTCAAGGTAGTGCTTTATGTGTGCCTCGTCGGGTTCCCACGAACTGCCTGCCAGCAACACTTTGCCGCCAGTGTTCATTGCAAGAAACTTTTCTATTTCGGAGTTGCTTGTGGCGGTCTGAGCGATGGCATGAACCCTGTCGAAACGGGTGTCTCCTGCCAAGGAACAATGCGGCACCCCGTGCGATTGCAGCAGTTTCACCGACTCTTCGTTCTGTACAAAAAGGTGGGTAAAGCAGTGTTGCAGGTGGCCCAAGAACCAACCGCCATACCATTTGAAGAAATAATGGTCGGGTCGGAATATGGCTGAGAAAAGGTATGTGGGAATGTCGCGGCGACGCAACTGCTCAAGGTAGTTGAACCAGTAATCGTATTTGACAAAGAAAGCCACAGTAGGGCGCAACAGATTGACAAACTGCGATGCGTTTGAGGGGGTGTCCATGGGAAGGTAGCACACAAAATCCGCTTCGGGGTAATTCTTGCGTACCTCGTAGCCGGAAGGGGAGAAGAAGGTGACACAGATTTTGAAATCGGGGTGCTGGCGGCGGAAACTTTCCAACACGGGTCTGGCTTGTTCAAACTCGCCCAGCGAAGAGGAATGGAACCATGCAGTCTTCTCCTTGCCCACCGGAGCCATGGCCAAACGGCCAAAGGTTTGTCTCCAACCTTCTACCATTTGACGTGCTTTGCCACCCCATAATGCTGCCACCCGGACTCCCAGGTAGTATATCCAAATTCCTAATGTGTATAATCCCCTCATTTTATTTAATAAAAATAATAGTCATGCACTGTCTTTCCCCTCAGCGGGAACATCCAGCATAATTTGATACCGTAGATCAGGTCGAAATACCTGTTATTGTCCTTGCCACGCAATCCGAGGAAATCGTCAATCTGGTATTGGCGTGTAGACCAACTCCAGCACTGCGACACCTCAAAAGAGATATAGACGTTGGCCAAATCCGAACGGCTGCTCATCAGCCAAAAGCCAATGCCCTCGGTCAGCAACAAACCATGCCGTTGGTGGTCATAAAGTAATGAATAGTCATCGCTGATTTGGGGTGCCTTCTCGTCATATATCATAAAGATGGTCTGCTGTCTCATATATCCGGCACTAATGCGTGCCAACAACCCCGTGTTAGGGTTCCTTTTAGGCCAAAGGGCAAAAATCCTTCCCATGCCTCCCTGCACGCTTATTCCCCTGTTGTAGCATGTCACATTGGCATTGGTGCCGTTGCCGCCAATGATGATGCTGTCCCTCGAAAAAAGCGATCCCATACGTTCAAATCGGTGCTGCAGATTATTATTGCCAAACCAAATGTCGCCCTCCACACTCAGCAACCAGTTGTTTTTGAACTTGTATATGGCATCGATGCCGAAATTGGTCCAAGGCCCTTTATACAGGCTCGACATCGTTGCGTTCTTTCCTGTCAACCCTTCCGGTGTGGTCTCAAACGAGAACTGGGTGGATGGGAACACCACCCCCGCATTGAAACCTATTATCGGGCAGGCCAACGAGTCCACTTTTAAGTCCACTTGGGCTGTTGCTCCGTGGTTCACGGTCACTATTAAAAGCATTGCCGCCAACAACCTGCGAAATAATTTTTCTCTGATATTCATTAATATGATATTTATTTTGTAATTTTGCAAACTCGAAAAGGCAATCCATTTCAGGATGCAAAAATACGCAAATTATTTGAATACAACGGAAAAATAAAAAAAAATGTCAGCCGGACAACGGCAAAAAACTTATACACAACATGGCAAAAGATTTTGTAAAACGCTCGGAAAACTACTCCGAATGGTACAATGAACTGGTTGTTCGTGCCGATTTGGCCGAAAATTCCGCCGTACGCGGCTGCATGGTCATCAAACCTTACGGCTACGCCATCTGGGAAAAGATGCAACGTGCCCTCGACGACATGTTCAAGGCCACAGGACACCAAAACGCCTATTTCCCCCTCTTCATCCCCAAGTCATTCCTCAGCCGTGAAGCCGAACACGTCGAAGGCTTTGCCAAGGAATGTGCCGTGGTCACCCACCACCGCCTCATGAACAATCCCGACGGCTCCGGTGTCGTCGTCGATCCCGCCGCCAAGCTCGAAGAGGAGCTCATTGTCCGCCCCACCTCCGAGACTATCATCTGGAGCACTTATAAGAACTGGATCAAGTCCTATCGCGACCTCCCCATCCTCTGCAACCAGTGGGCCAACGTCGTCCGTTGGGAGATGCGCACCCGCATGTTCCTCCGCACCGCCGAATTTCTCTGGCAGGAAGGCCACACTGCACACGCCACCCGCGAGGAGGCCGAAGAGGAAGCACGCCGTATGCTCGACGTCTACGCCGACTTTGCCGAGAACTGGATGGCTGTGCCCGTGATCAAAGGTGTCAAATCACCCAACGAGCGCTTCGCCGGTGCCCTCGACACCTATTGCATTGAGGCCATGATGCAGGACGGTAAAGCCCTGCAAGCTGGCACATCCCACTTCCTCGGTCAGAATTTCGCCCATGCCTTCGATGTCCAGTTCCTCAACAAGCAGAACCAGCTTGAATACGTCTGGGCCACCTCTTGGGGTGTTTCTACCCGTCTCATGGGTGCCCTCATCATGACCCACAGCGACGACAACGGACTTGTCCTGCCTCCCAAGCTTGCACCCCTGCAAGTGGCCATCGTCCCCATCTGCAAGACCGATGAGCAGATGGCTGAACTCGATGCCCACATCGCTCCTCTCATTGACTCCCTCAAAGCCAAAGGCCTCACCGTTAAATACGACAACCGCACCGAGTACAAACCCGGCTGGAAGTTCACCGAATACGAGTTCAAGGGCGTGCCTGTCCGTCTTGCCATCGGCCCCCGCGACCTTCAGAACGGCACCTGTGAGGTCTGTCGCCGCGACACCCTGGAGAAAATCACCATGCCCATCGAGGGCATAGCCGACCACGTCCTCCAGCTCATGGACGAGATTCAGCATAATCTTCTGAAACGCGCTGCCGACTTCCGCGAAGCCAACACCCGCCCCGTCGACACCTGGGACGATTTCTGCACCGAGATTGAGAAAGGCGGCTTCCTGCTCTGCCATTGGGACGGCACCACCGAGACCGAAGAGAAGATTAAGGAACTCACCAAGGCCACCATCCGCTGCATCCCATACAACGCCCCCGAAGAGGAAGGCCGCTGCATCCTCACCGGCAAACCCTCCCACCGCCGTGTAATCTTCGCCCGCGCCTACTAACAGGCGAACCGCCTGTGGTAATAAAACAACGCCCGCATCCAAATGGAGCGGGCGTTTTTGTTTGACTCTTGTCTCGACCTTATGCAGGACTATTTACTCTCTCTTTCCGGTGCCGTCGTCATAAGTGAAATACAATTTTTCCCTTTCGCGAATAAGCGAAACGATGCGGCCATTCTCATAGGTGGCGGTTTCGCCCTTTCTTATTAAATTGTGCTTGGAATAAAAGGTGCCAAAGGTAGAGGGGTCTTCAAGACAGTATGCCAACGGAAATCCCGTGTAGGCTGAAGGATGTTTGTCATAAGAATAGTTGATTGTATCGTTGGGTTTACCTTTTGTCACATACTCGACAATGAGTCGCATCAGGTCACCGTCGCGCCAATTAAGGTGGTATTTCCTAACTTCCTTTGCATCGACCAAGAAATCCTGATACTCCTTGATAAAGCCGTCCGACGTGTATGCAGTTATGTCGCTAATTATTATTGTGTCACCTCGATATAGATTGACAAATCCGGTCAGTCGGCCATCCTTGTAATTAAAGTAGCGGTGGAATATATTGTCGGTAGTGTAAGACTCCGTGCAAACGTCGTCTTTGTAAACAAATATCTTCTCTGTCGATGTGGATGAACCCGAAATTTTCATGGAGGTGACCAATTTCGTAAGCATATTGTTCTCCCAAGTATTAATCTGGTCGGTAACCACCTTGCTTGAGCCGTCTCCGATTTCCAAATGAGTGGAAGTCAGGTGCACTTTGAGGGGAACTATTTTTTCTTTCTTGCACGAAGCAAAGACAATCATTGAGGCTGCCACTACGAGCACCGCCATTAGTTTACTGTTCTTCATTGCGTTAATTTTAGATTTGTGAATAAAATATAATACTGATTCGGAATACAAAGATACGCTTTTTTTGTGATATACAAAAAAACGGGTAAAAAACAACATCCTGTATGGGTTTCAACGTAGCAAGGTGACAGTGCCGTTGAGGGTTTTCCAGCCGCGGTCGGCGGTGTCGATGTAGCGGATTCGGTAGACGTAGGTGCCTTGCTGTACGGGCTTCCCTTTCGAGGTCCCGTCCCAGCTGCCCGTGAGGCCGTCGAACTGGGCAATAAGCACACCCCTCCGGTCAAACACCGTCACTTCGGCTTTGACAATATGGTGGCTGCAGGTGAGGGCGAAGAGGTTGTTGCCCTCCTGTCCGGGGGTAATGACGTTGGGGGCGAGAACCCAAGTGCTGTCCACAGGCTTTTCGCCCCAATGTGGGATGACGATAAGCGTGTAGTAGATGATGCTGTCGCAGGTGTCGGCAATATGGAGGTGGATGGGCTCGTCGTGACATTCCGAGCCGAAGAGAAGGTCGTTGAAAGTAACTGGCAGGTCCCCGGGGGCAACAGTGTCGTACTCCCAATGGCAGTGGGGGCATGTAACCAAGTCAATCCTCCAGAGAGTGTCGCATCCCGATTCAGTCCAATAGGTGGTGAAGTAGTGGGTATCGGTACGGTCCAACTCATGTCCCTTGAAGAAGTAACTGCCCTCGCACAGGCGTACGGAGATAAGCGAGTCGTGATGGTTGTGGAACCACAGGGGAGCCGACAGGGTGTCGGGCTTGCGGGTGAAACAGCCCTCGTCCTCGTATTTGAAGACGACACTGACGGTATACCGTCCCGTGTCCTGCCAAGTGTGCACCTGCGGCTGGGCGAAGGCGGGGTCGTCGTGCTGAAGCCTTAGCACCGTGCCGTCGCCGAAGTCCCAGATAAGGCTGTCGCAAGGCCTTTGGTTGGTAGCCTTGAATGCAACGGGGTCGTAGAGACACCAAATGGAGTCGGCAGAAAGCGAGTCGGCATCCACACCGTTCACCATGAGCTTTTTTGCTCCGGGCTGCAGGTGTTGCAGTTCCACACAGCCACCGCTTTGCAGAAAAGCCATGAAAGGTTTGCTTCCGCGCGAGAGTATATGGTGAGTGCCCATGGAGTTGAAGTGGCTTTGCCAATTGAAGTAGGCATAGCTGTAGGGTGTGCCCTCAAGCTCTATGAATGAAGTGTCGAGGCGATAGGAATCCATATACATGGTCGAGACATTCTCTGTGCGAGTGAAAATATGCAGTTGCGAGTGGACCATGGTCACGTTGTTGATGGGAACAACGTCGGTGAGGGTACCATAAACTGTCTGTCCGCCGTGCCACCATCCCACGGGAGTCATGGTGCAAATGTCTTTGTCAATCCATTTTACCAACAGGGGCTTGTCGGAAACGATGTAGTAAGGTCCTGAATTGCTTTCGCCCTCCCACCAGTCGGTCTTGCCGGAGGGGATAGTGAGTGTGCGGGAACCATAGGAAGGGTGTGCCAGGTCGCGGATGGTGACGGTGGCGCCCTCGTTGGGTGCGGTCATTCGGATATTTTGGTCTTCCCTGGCTGGTACCAAATACTCTTTTCCCAAAAAAGAGAGGGGGATGGACTGTTCCATTTTCATGTTAAAACTGACATCGCCCCGTTTTCCTCCGCCCCCGCAACTGGTACTTTCGAACACCGCTATTCGCTTGCAGTCGCGTGCTTTGATGCGGGTGCCCGCCAAGTCGACGGCAAAGGTGTCTCTCATCACCGAGTCGCCGGTGAAGTTGTGTGGCTGCACATTCACTTTCTGCACTATGGGCGAGTCTTGGTATTCATTTGACGGGTTGTAGTAGGGGGCAAACAAAGGGTAGTACTTTTCCTGCACCTCGCCTGCACTCAAGTGATATAGTTCGCCTCTACGCAGTGTTACGGTGAGTGTGTCGCCGGGGCGGCGGTTCAGCCAGTCCCAGTCGCTCAGCACTATGTCCACAGTAACACTGTCGTCCACCGCCACAATGTCAATTGACGACATGCCAGGCATGTACTGGGGCAGGTTTAGTGAAGCGTTCACTCCAGAATGGTGGCTGACTATGGGTGGCTGCGCAATGTATTCGTCGCGAAGCATCTCGGTGGGCAATACGGTGCAGGCAGTCATGTGGTTCGCCGCTACCACGATGTAGAGCGACACAGTGTCGGTGCTAGTGACATGGAAACCTCTAGGCTGAGGCAAGTCGCCAAGGATTCCGCTATAGTCGTGGCGCGGAATCTTGGGGTCGAGGTAGTGCACAGTATCGTTAATACGTGTGTATTGGATGGGAATTTGCACATAGTTGGTTTCTGGGCCGCACATCCTGCGGCGTGCCACATGGTATGTCTGTGTGTAGTCGAATAGTTCATTCCTCACTGTCACATCGCAGTTGCGCTCGCTGGCCACATAAATCCTTGAGAAGTTGGGACTCATGCCCCTCTGTGTGCGGGGAAAACAGACCCAGAAGTCTGTCCCTGTGGTGGCAAACTGAGTACCCCGATGGCTTGAAGGGTCATCGTCCTGTGCCGCACACATCATCGGCAACAATAATAGTATCAGTACTAAATGCCACTTCATTTCTTTCGATGCTTTAAGGTGGGACTAATTGTCGACTATTTGGATGTTTTGTTGTATTGTGATTCGTTTTCAGATGCAAAGATACAATTTTTTTTTTACATAGTGAAAAAATAGAACTTTTTCCACTTCCGTTTCGGTGTTGGTTCGCTCGTTATGCCATTGTTAAACGTTATTTCTCCCATATTTCTCCCATCCGCGATGGGAGAAATATGGGAGAAATATGGGAGAACTAAGGATGAACGAGCGAAGCTTGTTGCTCGAGGAGTTGCGAAAGGGTGTGGCGGAGGATGTTGGAGGTGAGGACTTTATGCCAGGCGGCAACGTGCAACGTCAAAACGGGAGGGGAGGGTGCAGGGCACGCGTGGCTGAAGGGGTTAGAGGGTGACGGTGACACTGTGGGGTTCGGGGTACCATCGGAGGAAGACGAGGGTATAGGTGCCGTGGGGCAGATGGGCAATCTGGAAGGAGTTGTCGGTAAAGCAGATGCAGTCGGCCAGGGGTCCGTCGTGCTCGTATTCGTTGATGGTGATGGTATCGCCTTGGATGTCGATGTCGACGTCAATGCCACCCACTTTGAAACTGCAGTTGACCAAGAGGTTGTAGTGGGTGATGTAGAGGGTGCCGCGGCTGTAGGAATAGCCAATGGAGTCGGTGGCGGTGGAAAGGTCTTTTGCTTCCAAGGCTTGTTTGTCAGTATGGGTTTTGCATCCGTTGTTGGTGATGTTCTGCACGGTGACGCGCGAGGTGCCGCCTTCTTTGTTGCAGGCAAGGACGGCAAGGGTGCCTGTGAGGAGCAATGCCGCCGCGATGGTTTTGATGTTGATGTGTTTCATTTGTATTAGTGTTTATTGTTCCGGACTCATTGGAGGAGTCTCTGCCAATAAAACGCCCAAGGAAGGGGAATCTTACGCGGTTTAACGTTATTTAACGTTTTTGGCTATGGGAGAAAGAAAGACCGGTGTCTCCGAAAGGGGAGTGTACCGGTCTTTCTTTTGTTTGTCGCCGAATGGATTAGGCACCGATTTTGGCGGTGTAGGCGATGTTGTCGAGCAGAGCGTCGATATCGGCCATGTTGGCGGGTTTGATTTTGATAATCCAGCCATCGCCATAGGGGTCGCTGTTGATGGCGGAAGCGTCGTCGAGGTTGGTGTTGAACTCAACCACTTCGGCGTCTACAGGCATGAGAAGGTCGGCAACGGTCTTCACGGCCTCGATGCTGCCGAATGCCTCACCGGCATTGATGGTGTCGCCCACGCAGTCGACATCGACAAAAACGATGTCGCCAAGTTCGTGCTGGGCGTAATCGGTGATACCAACATAAGCAAATTCGCCTTCAACTCTTACCCATTCGTCGTCCTGGGTGTACTTTAAATTCTGAGGAATGTTCATTGTATTATTGTTTTAAGTGTTAATTTCAACAAATAAATTTTTCTGCAAAAGTACACATTTTCGTTTGTTTGACAAAATTTTTTTATTCAAATCAAATTTTTTTTATAATTTTGTATCGTCAAAAAGAGTTCCGATTTGTGGCATTTTTTAATATTAAGTGTTCAAAATCAGAACAATCCGTTTTACATATTGAAATTGAATTTTTTCTATAAATCACCAAAGCACATAGGCTACATTTATGTATAGCAAAGCAGAATTAGAGGCCAAAGCCCATATTGAGCTTATCAATATTGCTAAAGAATTGGGTATTCCGCGTGCCACCCGAATGGATGCACAGGACTTGATGTATAAAATCATCGCATTGCAGTCGGAAAATCCCAAGGCCATTACCAAAGAGCAAGAACAGCAAAAGACAAAAGAGGGCGAACCGCGCCCCAAACGTGCAAGAATCAAACCCAAGTTGTTGGCTGAGTCGTCGTTGAAAAATCCCGAGTTGCACAAGCGTAAAGTCCAGCCCAATCCGGGCAATGTGGATGAAAAACCTCTCCAACCCCTTGCGGGCAAGGAACGTCTTTTCTCCCCCTCAGAGACAAAGAGCATTAATATCGCCGACCTCGAAGTGCCGTCGATTCCCTCCATACCCGAAATGGTTTCGCCCTCGAGCATACTGATCAGAAGGCGCGATGTTGTGCCGCAGGAGGCTCCCGTGGCGGAAGAACCCGCCGCCGTCAAGGATGAAGCCAAGCCTGTGGAGACCGTGGAAACGGAACAGCCCGAAAAAGCTGCTACGGACCCGGCAAAACGCAGACGCGGCCGTCCCAAGAAGGTGAAAGAAGAAGAGGAGACCGCTCCGCAGAAAGAGACGGTGCAGCAGCCCGCCGAACCGACTCCGGAGCCTGTGGCAGAAAAGCCCGCAGCCTCGGTGTCGCCGACAACAACGGAGATGCCCGTGCGCCGTGCCAGACTGCATCATACTCCCCAACCCATTGTTTCGACCCAAGAGGTTGTTGACGAAGAGAATAAAGACAAAATCATTCTGGAAGGTATGATTCCCGACGGCGCACTGCCTGCCGAGGGGAATGGACAAACGCCTCTGACTCCGGGCCAGAAAGATCGCTATATGCGTTTCGGCAACAAGGGCAAGCATCACCGTGTCAACGAACCTTACAGCGACGAGTTCCTCGCCCAGTTCGGCATTGTGCCACAGCAGACTCCCAAGCCCGTGAAGGTTTATCCTTTCGAGACGGAGGGTGTTGTGGAGGCAGAAGGTGTGCTTGAGCTCGCTCCCGACGGATTTGGTTTTCTCCGCTCTTCGGACTACAACTACCTGGCTTCCCCCGACGATATTTTTGTGTCTGCCCAGATAGTCCACAACCTCGGACTGAAGTCGGGCGACACCGTGCGCGGCATGATCCGTCCGCCCAAGGAGAACGACAAATATTTCGTCATGGTGAAGATTACCGAAATCAACGGCCTTACTCCCGAAAGGATACGCGACCGCGTCCCCTTCGAATCCCTTACCCCGCTTTTCCCCAACGAGAAATTCAAACTTACGGGCCATCCCCAGCAAACACTTTCCACCCGTATCATCGATATGTTCACCCCCATCGGAAAGGGTCAGCGCGGCCTCATCGTCGCCCAGCCCAAGACGGGTAAGACAACCCTCCTGAAAGAGGTGGCCAACGCCATTGCCTACAACCACCCCGAGGTGTATCTGATGGTGCTGCTTATCGACGAGCGTCCCGAGGAGGTGACCGACATGCAGCGCAGTGTCAATGCCGAGGTCATTGCCTCCACTTTCGACGAACCCGCCGACCGCCATGTGCGTATCGCCAACATCGTGCTGGAGAAAGCCAAGCGTATGACCGAATGTGGACACGATGTGGTGATTGTGCTCGACTCCATCACCCGTCTGGCCCGTGCCTACAACACCGTGCAGCCTGCTTCGGGCAAGGTGCTCTCCGGCGGTGTCGAGGCCAACGCCCTGCAGAAACCCAAACGCTTCTTCGGCGCTGCCCGTAATATCGAGAACGGCGGCTCGCTGACCATCATCGCCACCGCCCTCACCGAGACCGGCAGCAAGATGGATGATGTTATCTTTGAGGAATTCAAGGGAACAGGCAACATGGAGCTGCAACTCGACCGCAAGATGGCCAACAAGCGCCTCTATCCTGCTATCGATCTGGCTGCCTCCAGCACCCGCCGCGACGACTTGCTGGTGTCAAAGAACCTCCTCAGCCGTACCTTGGTGCTGCGCAACCAGCTCACCGACATGACTCCCATCGAGGCTATGGAGTTCCTTCAGAAGAACCTGGTCCATACCGTCAGTAATGAGGAGTTCCTGTTGACAATGGACAAATAATAATACCTTATATTAAAGAATCAAGAATTAAAAAGACTGGCTGCAATGCCTCTTCTTAATTCTTGATTCTTATCTTTTAATACTTTATTAAAAATGAAACGCGGATTTGGCAGTGACAACCATTCGGGCATCAGCCCTGAGATTATGGAGGCGATAACCTCCGCCAACGTCGAGCATGCCTTGGCATACGGCGACGACGAATATTGCAAACAAACCGAGCAACTGTTCCAGCAGGTGTTCGGCTCTCAGGCAAAGGTTTATTTTGTCTTCAACGGCACGGGTGCCAATGTGTTGAACATCGATGCCATGTGTCGCTCGCACCACGCTGTGGTTTGTGCCGAAACGGCTCACATCAACGTCGACGAATGTGGCGCGCCCCAGCGCATCGTCAGTTGTCGCCTGCTCACGGTGCCCACACCCGACGGAAAACTCACTCCTGCGTTGGTGAAAACCCAGCTCCACGGCTTCGGCTTCGAACACCATTCCCAGCCCCGCGCCATCAGCATCACGCAGCCCACCGAACTCGGCACCCTCTACACCCTCGACGAAATCCGTGCGCTGGCCGACCTGGCTCATTCCCACGATATGTTTCTCCACATGGACGGTGCCCGGCTGGCCAATGCCGCCGTGGCTCTCGGCTGCACGTTCAAGCAGATGACCACCGACTGCGGTGTGGACTGCCTCTCTTTCGGCGGCACCAAAAACGGCATGCTTATGGGCGAGAGTGCCGTCATTCTCAATCCCGCTCTTGACGTCGACCTCAAATACCGTCGCAAGCAGATGGCTCAACTCTGCAGCAAAATGAGGTTCATGGCTGCTCAGTTCGAAGCCTATATCTCCACCGGTGTATGGCAGCGCAACGCCGAACACAGCAACCGTATGGCTCAACTGCTCTTCCAGTCGTTGCAGGAAGTGCCCGAAGCCAAGGTGGTTTACCCTGTTCAGGCCAACAGCGTCTTTGTCCAGTTGCCCAACCCGGTTTGGAACGCTCTCCTCGACGATTATTTCTTCTACCTTTGGGACGAGGCAACCGATGTGGTGCGTTGGATGTGCTCTTTCGACACTACCGAGGAGGATATCCACAACCTCATCAAAGCCTTGAAGAAACGTCTGCAAGAATATAAGGCATAGGACTATACGTCAACAAGCAAATGGTTATTCCTGTAACCGACCTTACCCATCCCGGCCTGCATCCCTATGCCCGACTCACCGAGGCGCAGTTACGTAACAGGCTCGAACCCGACCAGGGCATCTTCATAGCCGAAAGCCCCAAAGTGATACGGGTGGCTCTCGACGCGGGCTATGAGCCGATTTCCCTCCTTACCGAAGAAAAGCATATCGCAGGGCAGGCGGCTGACCTTGTCGCCCGTCTCGGCGATGTGCCGGTCTATACTGGCAGCCGACAGCTCCTGGCGTCGCTCACTGGCTACGAACTCACCCGGGGGGTGCTCTGTGCCATGCACCGCCCCCTTTTGCCCAGTGTGGAACAAATCTGCCAAGGCAAACGGCGCATCGTGCTTGTCGACAATGTGGTCAACAGTACCAACACCGGAGCCATCCTCCGTGCTGCTGCAGCACTCGGCATCGACGGCATCCTCTTCACCACCACCTGCTGCGACCCCCTCAACCGCCGCAGTGTAAGGGTCAGCATGGGCACCGTGTTCCAGATTCTCTGGACCTATTTCCCCTCCTGGCCCAGTCCGGGAATGGAGCAGCTGCACGCCATGGGCTTCAAAACCGTGGCCTTGGCACTCACCCCCACAGCGGTGCCGATTAACCATCCTGACCTCCTTGCCGAGGAAAAGCTGGTCATTGTGCTGGGTACCGAGGGCGACGGGTTGAGCCGTCGAATCATTGAGGAATGTGACTATCAGGCCATCATCCCCATGCAGCGCGGAGTCGACTCGCTCAATGTGGCTGCCGCCGCCGCTGTGGCTTTTTGGCAGCTGCGCATCAATCAGTAAGTTGCATTGGGAACCCCTTATTGCGGGTCCACATCGAAATGTATCTGAAGTGGCGACAGGCTCTTGTCGCCCTTCAATTTCTCGGCCATCTCCACCATGATTCTCTTGGCCTCGGCTATGGCCTCAGTGCGTTCAAAGCGCATCATGATATTCTTCAGGTACAGACCCCTCACCTTGGTAACGCTCGGATATTCAGGTCCCACTACGCGGGTGCCGAACACTCCGCGCAACTCGCCGGCGAAGCGTGCTGCCGCCTCGTTCAGCACATCGCTGTCGCGGTGTTTCATCGTGATGGTGATGAGCCGGTAGTAGGGGGGATAGCGAAACACACGGCGGTCGGTTATCTGGCTTTGGTACATGGACTGGTAGTCGTTGTCTATTACATTGCGGATTGCCTGATGATAAGGATTGAATGTTTGAATAATCACTTTACCTCTGTGGCCGTGCCGTCCGGCGCGCCCGCTCACCTGTGTCATCTGCTGGAATGCCCGCTCAAAAGCGCGGAAGTCGGGGAAATAAATCAGATTGTCAGCACTCACGATGCCCACCACACTCACATGGTCGAAGTCCAACCCTTTTGTAACCATTTGCGTCCCCACCAGTATGTCGATGTGGCGGTCCTGAAAGTCATTGATGATTTCGAGATAGCGGTTCTTCTGCAGCGTGCTGTCCAGATCCATCCGTGCCACCTTAGCGTCGGGGAAGATGATGCTCAGGTCGTCCTCTATGCGCTCGGTGCCGAAGCCTCTCATGCTAAGATGATGGCTGTGGCAGGCGGGACATTCGGTAGGCAAGGGGATGGAGTAGCCGCAATAATGGCACCTCAGGCTGTTGGTGGCCTTGTGGTACACCAGTGACACATCGCAGTGCTGGCATTGGGGTGTCCAATGGCAGTCGTCACACTCTATGCGCAGCGAAAAGCCCCTCCGGTTCTGGAACAATATCACCTGCTCGTGGTCGGCGAGGGCCTGCTTGATATGATCCAACAGGAATTGCGAGAAGTGTGTTGTCCCCGCCACAGCCTGCTCGCCTCTCTCGCGGCGTATGCGGCTGGCCTCTTCCTTCATGTCGGCGCACAGCACCTCGGGCATCAGCAAGCCTCCGTAGCGGTGGGTCATCTCGCACAGACCGTATTTGCCTTGCTTGGCGTTGTAATAACTCTCCAACGAGGGTGTGGCCGACCCCAACACCGTCCGTGCGCCCCACAGGTGAGCCAAATATATCGCCGCGTCGCGCCCGTGGTAGCGGGGTGCAGGGTCGTATTGCTTGTAACTACTGTCGTGCTCCTCGTCCACTATCACCAGTCCTAGACGGCGGAAAGGAAGGAAGAGGGCGCTCCTTGCTCCCAACAGAACCTGGTAGCGGTTGGCGGGATCCTCGTCCCTGGTGCGGTTCCACACCTCGGCACGCTGCGACGCACTGAAACGCGAGTGGTACACCCCAACCAAATCGCCGAAATACTTGCGCAGTCGGTTTATTATCTGCGCTGTGAGGGCGATTTCGGGCAGCAAAAACAAAACTTGGTCGCCCTTGGCAATCGTATCGTTGATTAGCTTGATATACACTTCGGTCTTTCCCGATGAGGTGACCCCGTGCAGCAGCGACACCGGCTTTTCGCCTCGGCTCAGGTATTCGTATGCCGCCTGTTGTTCGCTGTTCAGTTCAATTTCCTCTGCCGAGGTGGTGCGCTCATACTGCTCCAGCCTCGACTCCACATGCTCCTCCTGCAACAGCACCCCGTTTTTAATCAGGGTTTTCAGTGCCGAATCGGAAATGGGTTTGCCGTCTGTAGTGTCGAGCATTGTGCGTTCGGGCACCGACACCTCGCCGAACCTGCTCAGCTGCATGAATTTCATCAGCACGTCAACCTGTTTCTGGGTGCTTTTCTTCCGCTCCAGCGAGTCGAACAGTTCCTTGGCTTTTCCCTGCTCCTTGTAAGCGGGGGCGAGGGTGAGGTAAGTGGTCGTACGCGGTACGAAACGTTGTCTCAGCTCCTCGTCCATCACGATGATTTCCCGTTCAATCATGGTGCTCAACAAGGGCATCATCTTCTGTAGTCCGATGGCCCGGCTGATGTCGTCCACTGTCATTACGGGATGCTCGGTGAGCAACTGCACCACTCGCATCTCCATGTCGGTCAAGTCCGACAGCTCTCCAGTGTAATCGGGATGGATGGAGACCGACGACTCGCTGGCCAGTCTGAAAGCGGAGGGCAGCGCAATGGCCATCACATCGCCCACATAGCACATGTAATAGTCCGCAATCCATTCCCAGAACTTCAGCTGCTTCTCGTCCACAATGGGTTGGATGTCCAATATCGACAGCACATACTTCACCATGTAGCGCGGCACCTCGGTGTGAACCCGCCGCACTATGGCGGAATAGAGCCGACGCGGTCCGAACTGCACCACCACACGCTGACCCACGCAAATCACATCGTTATACTCCTGCGGCACCCTGTAGGTATAGGTGTCGTGGATATGCAGCGGCAATATGACATCAACAAAAAAAGTATCCATTTTGAACGTGCAAAAGTACATAAAAATCTTGGATTACTTAAAAAATACCCACTGCTGACCCATTAATGCAGGCCTGTTTTTTCTATTTTCATGTCGCGTCCCTGACGGGACGCGTCTGTTTATTTCAGATAATCACCGCACTGCACCTACGGTTTGTACGGTGTTATTCATATCACACCCCTTTGGGGTGATTGTCGAAGTCCCCTTAAGAAGTCAATGGACAGACCTTGGCAATTCGTGTTTTTTTCAATTATTAAGTACGAAAACTTTCATTCTTGCGTTACTTTTCAAACAAAAGAGCATCATCGGCATCCTATTATGACATTCTTATGGCAAAACGCGCCCCACATATTATAGTTGCAGTCACCAACGACTTGGCCACCGACCAGCGGGTCGACCGCACTTGCCGCGCCCTCGTCGAGGCAGGGTGGGAGGTGCTGTTGGTGGGCCGTCGGCTGCCCCACAGCCCCGACCTTGCCCCAAGGAGCTACGACACTCGCCGCATGAGGCTCCTCTTCCGCCGCTCCGCACTCTTCTACGCCGAATACAACATCCGCCTTTTCCTCCTGCTCCTTGTCAGCTGTGCCGACGCATTCTTTTCCAACGACACCGACACCCTCGCCGCCTGCATCCTGGCCTCGCGTCTGCGCCGCAAAGCACTGGTGTTCGACGCCCATGAACTCTTCCCCGACGTACCCGAGTTGCAAGGCCGTCCCCGTGTGCAAGCTGTGTGGCGGTGGGTGGAACGCCACTCATTACCCCATGTGAAGGTGGCTTTCACCGTCTGCCAGAGTGTTGCGGACGAATACCGCCGCCGCTACGGCATAGCGATGACCGTGGTGCGCAATGTACCCGACCGTCCTCCGCTCGCGCCTCGCAAACGGCCCGTTCCCGACCCGTCGCACCCCGCACCCCGCACATTGCTCTACCAAGGGGCAGTCAACCTCGGGCGCGGCATCCGCGAGTTGGTCGATGTCCTCGGGCTGCTGCCCGAGTGCCGGTTGGTTGTGGCAGGGGACGGCGATGTCCTCGCACAGGAAAGTCGCCGTGCCGCCGCGTTGCCTTGGCACGACCGTGTCGAGTTCCTCGGACGGGTGCAGCCCGACCGTCTCCGCGACCTCACCGCCACCGCCGACCTCGGCCTCTGCCTACTCGAAGACCTGGGGCTTAACTACCGCTATTCCCTGCCCAACCGCATAGCCGATTTTGCCAATGCTGGAGTGCCCGTGCTGGCCACCGACTTCCCCGAAATACGTCGCACGCTGGAAGAATACCGCACCGGCACCCTCGCCGAGCCACTGCCCTGCGAGAAAGAGGGCAAGGCCTACGAGCAATATATCTCCCGCCTTGCCGAAACCATTCGGGAAACCCTCCGCTATTGGGACACCCTGCCCCCCGACGAGTGTCGCCGCCGTTTCGAAAGGGCAGGGGAGGAACTCAACTGGCAGCATGAGAAGCACTTCCTCCTCAACGCCTTCCGCGCCCTGCCCACCCCCTAACCCCGCCCCAAATCCAACACAAACCCATTATATATCCATCAGTTATATATCCATTCAATATATAACTGATATATATGTGATATATATGTAATATAGATGTGATAGATAAAGCACAAAGAATCAGCAGATTCAGGCATACAGGGAAATATGTTCCCAAAAGAATAGTATGCAGAACGAAAAAAAACATGTATATTTGCACTCGGAAGCACCAAGAGATTGGTGCTGCAAGTAATTGAGAAAGTGCATTTTCGCTCTATTCCAATTATGTGAACTTGGACACTTATCCCCTAATGATACATCCTTCGGTGGAGCAATTCACTGAATCTTTATTTTACCTTTAGGGAGTCCAAACTCCACATAAAAAATAGAGTTATCATGGATGGCTCCACTTTTTCATATAGTGTGTAAAGACGTGCCGCCGAGCCGCAGCACAACTTAAAATATTAACTATATGAGAAAAAAACTATTCTCTCTCGCCCTCCTGCTATTGGCAGGTTTTAGTCTCGTTCTTGGGCAAACAACGAACAAGTGCTCCCCAAAAGGAAGTAAACAAAATTACAGGAAGGACGCAAAATCAATTACTATTTTCCCGATAGTTTCTCCATCTGGCGACACTCTGTATTACAAGATTAATAGTGATAGTATGACTGTATCACTGACAGCCCCTCTTCACGGAATTAGCAATTGGTATATCGATTGGTATGGCAGTCATATTAGACCTTCAGGCCACCTTGTTATTCCATCTTCAGTAACTATTGACAGTGTGGTGTATACTGTGACAAAAATTGACACTGCTGCCTTTTTCAATTGTCATATTACAGGAGTTTCCATACCCAACACTATAACTTTTATAGGACGATCTGCGTTTGGTCAAGATTCGCTCATTACATCAGTGTACATCCCTCAATCGGTAACACAAATACAGGAGTTCGCTTTTTTTAGCACAGCATTGTTGGACACTATCGTGGTTGATACAGGGAACACCGTTTTTGACAGTAGATACAACTGCAACGCTATCATCGAAACAGCAACTAATACTCTTATTAAAGGATGTAACACTACCATTATCCCAAGTAGTGTGACGGCATTGGGCGACTTTTCGTTGTCGTATATGTCTTTTACGGAGATGATTATTCCGAATACTATTGTTTCTATTGGAAAGCAAACATTCTATGAGTGTAGACAATTGGCAAGTATAACAATTAGTGAATCCGTCACATCAATTGGTAACTGGGCTTTTGAATATGACTCGAATTTAACCTCTATCACCTTACTAAACCCATCGTTGTCTAATGTGTCTAATTCGGCTTTTAATTACACCACTCTCGACAGCGTTACGCTAACTGTTCCTTGCGGTAGAACATCATATTACTCTTCGCTGTATCCTTGGAGTCGGTGTCGAAACGTAGTTGAACAGCCCGATTGTGGAAGACCTTATTATGATTTTTGTGCTGTCTCATCTGGGGGAACGCTTTATTATAAAATACTTGATTCGTCAAGGGTGATGGTGGTTCACCCTCTTGAGTTTGACAGTATTGGCAACTCATACTGGACAGGATATGCACAGCCTACAGGTATGCTTTTCATTCCCGATAGAGTTGTGTACAATAACAATGTATATCATGTCACCAAGGTGGGAGAGGAAGCATTCATGAATTGTTTATCAATCACAAGTGTTATAATTTCCAATAGTGTTGACACTATCGAGAGGAAGGCTTTCGCATTTGATTTCATGATTGATGAAATATCTTGGGGAGTATCACTGCTATACATGGGAGACAGTGCACTCTTTGGTTGTGGTCGAGTGGAGGTAATAATAGTAATTCCCCCTGACTATACAGGACCGACACCATCGGTTACCGCATGGGTTGGTAGAGGAGCCTTTGGTGGCTGTAACTTTGGGTCGTTCACTTATGGTGGATCTTCAATCAGTTCTGGAACATACTCTGGCAATTCCTACTTGAACTATTTTTATTATAGTGGAATAATACTTACGATTGACGATTATGCCTTCGAAGGGTGCGAGGGGCTTTCCGTATTCACATGGATAGCCGGGATTCCAGAAATTAGAATTCCAAGAACTATTCAGAGTATTGGAAATGCTGCTTTCGGCAATTGCATTGCCATAACCCGTGTTTGTTATGAGGCAGACAGCTGCACCTATATGGGCAACGATTCTTTGCCTGTATTTATGAATGATATAAATATCTCTTCATTGACAATTGGGGAACACGTCCGCTGGATACCATCCTATGCATTTTTGGGATGCTTTGGGTTAGATACTATATGGTCTTACAGTATGGAAGCACCCATGTTGGGTGTAGATGTTTTCCGCGACATTCCGGCCAATATACCCGTGTATATACCATGTGGGAGCTTGGCATCTTATACTTCCCGCTGGCCTCACTTCACTAATTTCATAGAACTATATGATGGCGCTTTGTCTGTTTCATCAGCTAATATTTTAATGGGTAGTGCAAATGTAATAGTTAGTCCAAGTTGCGGGGTAAACGGGGAAATCGCGGCTGTTCCATCTTATGGATATCACTTTACTTGTTGGAGTGACAGCGACACAAACAACCCTCGTAGTATTGCAGTCGCTGACGGTGATAGTGTTTATATGACTGCTTTCTTCGAGCGTAATGAATATGAATTGGTTGTTTTGTCCGATTCGGTACAGGGAGCCGTGGCGGGTGCAGGAACATACCTTTACGAGGACACTGCCACGGTGGCTGCTACGGCAAACTATGGTTACCATTTTACCATGTGGAGTGATAGCGTGACCGCCAATCCGCGTACTATTGTGGTGACACGCGACACGTTGTTGACAGCCTTGTTTGACCGCAACCCGTATGTGGTGACTACACAATGCGATTCTGTGTTCGGTGCTGTGTCGGGTGCTGGCACTTACTTGTATGAGGATACCGCCATGGTGACGGTAACCGCAAATTATGGCTATCATTTCACTATGTGGAGCGATGGCGTTACGGACAATCCGCGGAGTGTGATTGTGGTGTGCGACACAGTGCTGACGGCTTTGTTTGAACGGAACGAGTACACGCTTGCGGTGGTCTGCGACGAGACACAGGGTGTTGTTACTGGTGCCGGTGTATATCTTTATGGCGACACGGCTTCGGTAACGGTTGTTGCCAACGAGGGCTTTGTATTCGACCGTTGGGAAGAGACGGGCGACACATTGACAGCTATTGAAGTTGTAATGAACAGCGATGTGACTCTTACGGCTTTGTTCGACACGATTTACTATTCTCTGACACTCGGCAGCAACAACCCTGAATGGGGTAGTGTGAGAGGTGGCGGTGAGTATGCTTACGGCACTGAGGTGGAAATCACGGCCACGGCCAACGATGGGTACCGTTTTGTGCAGTGGAGCGACGGTGTGACTGAGAATCCACGTGTGGTTGTGGTTGTAGAGGACATTGAGCTGACCGCAGAGTTTGAAGAGAGTGTGGGAATTAAGACTGTGGATGGAATGAATGTGACCATGTACCCCAATCCTACTACAGGTTTGCTGAATATAGAGGGTGAAGGAGTAGTGCGCGTGGAGGTATATGACCTCGGTGGCCGCAGGGTGATGAGTGTGGAGCATGTGCGCAGCATTGACATGTCGGCTTTGCCCTCAGGGGTGTATTATGTGCGTGTGGCTCTTGCCGACGGCGTTGCCGTTGAAAAGGTGGTGAAGAAATAATACCCTATTATTCTCACAAATAAGGGTGCTCCAAATAAAACGGGGTACCCTTTTTCTTTCGCGTATGCAGGTTTTCCTTTTTTTTTGAATATCTATGAATCATCATTGAGAGGGGACATTGTACGCGGCAGCATCCCCTTCCAGGGAAAAGGCAGGGGCGGTCTGTGCGGCATGTGCGTAATACAGGAAGTAATGATTTATTAAGTTAGAAGTTACCATTAGTTTATGTTATTACTTTATCAATCCACTTGGTCTGTATGACTATGAAAAAATGACTTTGTGGGCAATATATAACTTAAAAATACGTTACAAGAGAACTAAAACTAATTAAGAATGGTATACGAAATTTTGTTAATCCTCTATTTTGTGGGCTGCTTGGTCGGCCTGTGGTTTGTGTTCAAGAAGGCGGGAGAGAAGCCTTGGAAGGCTCTGATTCCTGTTTACAACATCATTGTATGGATTAAGGTCTGCGGCAAGGTCGAGACTAAGAAGAAGTGGAAATGGTATATCGGGTTCCTTATCCCGGCCATCAATGTGTTTACGTTTCTGCTGCTGGTGGTGGAGACGGCCAATACGTTCCACCGTTACAATTTCTGGGAGCAGACGTTTGCAGTCATTTTCCCATGGATTTATCTGCCTTATCTGGGCTTGAGCAAGTTGGAATACCACGACCCCACCCAAGAGGAGCCCCACAAGGTGGGCGAGGCGAGGGACTGGCTGGATGCTATTGTGTTTGCTTTGGTGGCGGCGGTGATTATCCGCAGCATGATTCTGGAGTTTTACAATATCCCTTCAAGCTCGATGGAGAAGTCGCTGATGACGGGCGACTATCTGCTGGTGTCGAAGGTGGCTTACGGGCCGAGGTCGGCAATGACTCCGCTGTCGGTGCCGCTGGTACATAATGTGATGCCGATGAGCGACGGACAGAGGGAGTCGTATCTGAAATGGATACGGTTGCCTTATCACCGTTACTGCGGTTTTGGGAAAGTGGAGAGGTATGATCCGGTGGTGTTTAACTACCCCGACGGCGACACAATGTGTACGGCTTGGAAGAGCAACAGGAGCTACCATTCATTAGTGCGTGAGATGGGCAGGGAGAACGTGTTGAACGCCAAGATGCTGCCCGTTGGCAACCAGATGGTGGAGAACCATATCCGGGTGCGTCCGGTGGACAAGCGGGAGAACTTTATCAAGCGTTGTATCGGCTTGCCAGGTGAGGATTTGCAGATTATCGACCAAAAAGTGTATATCAACGGCAAGATGATTGCCAACCCACCGGAGAGCCAGCAGAGCTACGCTGTGTTGCTGAAGTCGGGCATTAACGCCCGCAAGGTGTTGGACGATATGGGTGTGAGCAACGAGGATTTCAGCAACGCATTGTCGTATATGATGTACGAGGGAGGGACACATTATATTGTGCCGTTGACAGAGGGACAGGTGGAGGAGTTGCGTGCACGGCCCGATGTGGTTGAGGTGGTGCCGATGGTACGGCCTGCCTATACCGGAGAGGGTATG
The DNA here is from genome assembly GCA_017530105.1 of Bacteroidales bacterium. Taxonomy (GTDB): domain Bacteria; phylum Bacteroidota; class Bacteroidia; order Bacteroidales; family P3; genus Colimorpha. The sequence continues at coordinate 25,940 of JAFXMW010000121.1, read as the reverse complement.
CCCGATGTGGATATCTATCCCGACGGGAACCCTTACGGCTGGAGTACGGACAATTTCGGTCCAATCCATATCCCTGCCAAGGGTGAGACCCTGAAACTGAGCCTTGAAACGTTGCCATTGTACCGAAGGGTGATAGAAACCTATGAGGGTAATAGCCTTGAGGTGCGCGGTGGAAAGATTTATATCAATGGTGAGGAGACGACACAGTATACGTGTAAGATGGACTATTACTGGATGATGGGCGACAACCGCCACAATTCGGTGGATAGCCGTTACTGGGGCTTTGTGCCTGAGGACCACGTGGCCGGAAAGGCAAGCCTGATAGTGTTCTCTTGGGACAAAGACCATGGGAAAGTGCGTTGGAACAGGGTTTTCAAGAAGGCCTCATCGTTGAAATAACTGTTGTGGGTTTGGTGAAAAGTTAAAAAAATCTTCAAAATGATACAATATTTTGCAATTTTTTAAGTTAATTGTGAACTAAAAGAAAAACAGAAGTCAATAATTGTGATTGAGAAGATTTGAATTTAAAAATCAATTAAAAGACAGAAAGAAATGTACGCAGTAATCAATACGCCCAAAGGGGTAATGAAAGCAGAATTGTATGAAAAAGAGGTGCCTGGCACAGTGGCTAATTTTGTCAAACTGGCCAAGTCGGGTTTTTATGACGGCCTGCGGTTCCATAGGGTGATACCCGATTTTGTGATCCAAGGTGGATGTCCCTACAGCCGCAATCCAGGAGACCCGCGTGTGGGCATGGGCGGTCCCGGATGGCAGATTAAGTGCGAGACCGATGCCGAGAAACAGTATCACGACCGCGGTGTGCTTTCGATGGCACATGCCGGGAAGGACACGGGCGGCAGCCAGTTCTTCATCTGCCACAACAGGATGAACACCCAGCATCTGGACGGGGTCCACACCTGTTTCGGCCGTGTGGTGGAAGGATTGGATGTGATTGACAAGATTGAAGCCGGAGACTTGATTGAAAGCATAAAGATTGTTGAGGAATAATAGGGTTAATCCATATTTAAAACCTCAAAACACGAAGGTAAATACGTTTAACCAACAAAGACTACGACTATGAATTTAGGAATAAAACTGCTTGTTGCAGAAGACGACCCCAATCTGGGAACAATATTGAAAGCCTATCTATCGCAGAAAGGGTATACAGTTTTCCTGGCCGTGGACGGACAGGCGGCTCTTGACTCCTATCAGAACGATGATGTCGATGCCTGTATCTTGGACATAATGATGCCTGTTAAGGACGGTTTTACCGTTGCCAAGGAAATACGCCGCGTGGACAAGCGCATCCCCATTCTTTTCCTGACGGCAAAGAATCTGGAGGCCGACAAGCTGAAAGGTTTTGAGATTGGTGCAGACGACTACATCACCAAGCCTTTCAGTATGGAGGAATTGTTGGCTCGTATAAATGCCACCATTCGCCGTTCCTTTGACGATGGCAAGCCGGACAAAAACATATTCCATATAGGCAAGTGTGTCTTTGATTATTCACACCAGACATTGACTTGTGGAGACAATGTGCAGAAACTGACGATGAAGGAGTGTGAGTTGCTGCGCATGTTCGCCATGAATTTCAACCAGTTGGTTGACAGGACAAGCACTCTACAACGGATATGGAAGGATGACAGTTACTTTGCCGCAAGAAGTATGGATGTCTATATCACTAAACTACGCAAATATCTAAAAGTGGATCCGTCTGTGCAGATTGTCAATGTGCATGGGGTGGGATTCAGACTCACGGTAAAGAACGAATAATGAAATTGACTTTTCTGGGAACGGGTACTTCGATGGGAGTGCCCGTTGTTGCCTGTACATGTGCTGTATGCCAGTCGGATGACTGGCATGACAAGCATTTACGCACATCGGCCTTGGTAGAGACTGATGCCGGGGAGAACATCTTGATAGACATTGGTCCAGACTTTAGGTGTCAGATGTTGAGGGAGAAGGTGATGCATCTTGATGGTATTCTTATCACCCACGCCCATCGAGACCATGTGGGAGGATTGGATGACATACGTTCATTCAACTATGTACAGGGGCGCAAGATGGACCTTTACTGCAACCGAGAGGCCCGTATCGCCATCGAGCGCGACTACCATTACATTTTTGAGCCGCATGAATTCCCCGGTCTGCCGGAGGCTGTAATACACGAACTTTCGGGCGATGAGCCTTCGTTTCGTGTGGGCAGTGTAGAAGTGGTGCCGGTCAAGGCTATGCACAAGGACATGCCCGTGTTGGCTTACAGAATTGGACGGCTGGGATATGTGACCGATGCCAACCGTATTGAGACTGAAGAGTTGGACAAGTTGAAAGGGGTGGATGTGCTGGTGATTAATGCATTGAGAAAACAGAAACATTTCTCGCACTTCTGTTTGTCTGAGGCTCTTGAGGTGATAGAAAAGGTTTCGCCGCGTGAGGCGTATATCACTCATGTGAGCCATGAGATGGGTTTTTACGCAGAAGTGTCGAAGGAACTGCCCCCGAATGTGCAGATAGCCTACGACGGGTTGAAAGTGGTAATATAATTAACAACGAAGTGCTTTCCATCTGCATTCCCATATACAACCGCGATATGTGCGACACAGTGCGCCGGCTTGCCGAACAGGCAGCACAGGCGGGCATTGAGTACGAGATAGTATGTATTGACGATTGTTCTGAACGCACTTACAAAGAAGGGAACAGGGCGTTGCACGGCATGTGCAGGTATGTTGAGTTGGAGCAGAACATTGGCCGAGCCAGGATAAGAAATCTTTTCCTGCAATATGCCAGGTATGACTATCTGCTTTTTCTGGACTGTGACTCATTGCTTCCCGACGGGTTCATTAAGCGTTATGCTGAGATTCTTAGGCAGAAGCCCCGCGTGGTGTGCGGCGGGAGAGTATATGAAGCAGAAAGTGACGACAGGGAGCATCATTTGCGCTATATCTACGGCATCCGTTGCGAAAGCCACTCAGCAGCCGAGCGCAGACGACAGCCTTACAGGTCGTTTTTGACCAACAACTTCATCATCGACAGGGAAGTGCTTGGGGCAATCCCTTTCGACGAAAGGATAGCGCTTTATGGGCACGAGGACACCCTCTTTGGATATTGCCTTATGCAGCATCGGGTGCCCATTGTGCATGTAGATAATCCTGTGATAAACGGCGACGTAGAGACAAACAGCGAGTTTCTGCGTAAGACGAGGGAAGGGGTGAGGAGCCTTGCTGCCATCTACGGATGGAAAAAGGACGACCCGCTATTCCTGCAACAGGTGTCGCTGCTGGACTTCTACGGCAAGATGCGTCGGTTTGGGCTGACAGGTATTGTGGGCTGGATATACGGACTGTTGTGTCCGGTACTTGAGAAAGGTTTTTTGAACGGGAAGTTTGTGAACATGAAAGCGTTTGCATTCTATAAACTGGGACTCTTTATCCAAATCGTTGATAAGTTGATACGTTGATAAGTTTACGATTCTCATTAAACATATCAATAATAAACATATTGCTCAGAAACGAGGGAAAAGTAGGTGTTATATAAATATTTTTTCGTATCTTTGCATTTTACACATTAGAATGGCTAAGTTTTTTAGAAGATATAAATCAACCATATACGGCAACTATCGTAAAGCAGGTCTTATTGACGGGCTGCTGATAGGTGTGGTTATGTCGTTGATTATGGCTGTGAGGGATTGGGTGGCATCAAAGCCTATGGCCACTCCCGAAAACTATATCACAGAAGTGGTACTGGCTGTAGGTATTTTCTGGGCGGCATATCATTACCGCAAACAGTTGGATGGAGAAAAGGTAATGTTGAAGGAGTTGTTGCTTTTGGGAGTTGTGATAGGTGTGGTGAGTGCTGTGGTGTATGGTTTGTGGACGTGGATTAATTGTGGAGTATTGAATACGTCACTTGTTCAATACTACAATAAATGTAGGATTGAGGTTATGGAACCTGCTGAGACCAGCGCCAATGCCAAACTGGCCATTGAAAGCGTTAAACGTTATACGGCTGGAGACTGGGGATTTATTGCCGGGTTCCGGTCGGCTGTAATGAGCATTATCGTAACCTTTTTTGCCGCACTGGTATTCCGTACAGAGAAGGCTCCGATAAAGACAAAAGATAATAAATAATTGACTAAACAAATACAACTATGGACATATCAATAATTGTTCCGCTATTTAACGAAGACGAATCGCTGCCGCATCTGGCAGAATGGATAGACCGTGTTATGGCCGAGCATCATTTCGACTATGAAGTGATAATGGTTGATGATGGGAGCAAGGACAACTCATGGAATGTAATAGAGCAATTACATTCGGGAAATCCCCGTTACAAGGGGGTGAAGTTCCGTCGCAACTATGGCAAGTCCGCCGCCCTCAATGTCGGTTTTGGAAAGGCTCAGGGCGATGTGGTAATTACCATGGATGCCGACCTGCAAGACAGCCCGGACGAGGTGCCTGAACTCTATCGTATGATTAAAGAGGATGGCTATGATTTGGTCAGTGGTTGGAAAAAGAAACGCTACGACTCGAAACTGGCGAAGAACATCCCTTCAAAGTTCTTTAACTGGACCACACGTCGGATGAGCGGCATCAAACTCCACGACTTCAATTGCGGACTTAAGGCCTATCGTCGCGATGTGGTGAAGAGCATTGAGGTATACGGCGAGATGCACCGTTACATTCCCGTAATAGCCAAATGGGCAGGATTCAGCAATATCGGAGAGAAGGTGGTACAGCATCGCAAGCGTGAGTTTGGTGTCACCAAGTTCGGCCTTAACCGCTTTGTCAACGGCTATCTCGACTTGATGAGCATCATGTTCATGTCCAAGTTTGGCAAACAGCCCATGCACTTCTTCGGTCTTGTGGGCAGTTTGGCATTTATTCTGGGTTTCATTGCCTTTATCATTGTGTGCGTCATGCGTATCTGTGGTCGCATTGCTCTCACCAATAGCGTGTGGTTCTATGTATCGATGCTCTTTATAATGATGGGTACGGTGTTGTTCCTTGCCGGATTCCTTGGCGAGTTGATTTGCCGCAACTCCACTACCCGAAACCAGTATTTAATTGAAAAAGTGATTGACAAATGAGTTTGCAATGTGGAATAGTAGGACTGCCCAATGTGGGCAAGTCGACCCTTTTTAACTGTCTGAGCAATGCCAAAGCACAGGCGGCCAATTTCCCTTTTTGTACAATAGAACCCAATGTGGGTGTTATCACCGTCCCGGATGAACGGTTGGCTAAACTTGTTGAGATGGAACGTCCCGCCAGTGTCGTTCCCGCCACGGTGGAGATTGTGGACATAGCAGGGCTTGTGCGAGGAGCTTCCAAAGGGGAGGGGCTTGGCAACAAGTTTTTGGGTGACATTCGTACTACCGATGCCATTATCCATGTGCTGCGCTGCTTTGACGACGACAACGTCACCCATGTGGATGGCAGTGTCGACCCTATTCGCGACAAACAGACCATCGACCTTGAACTACAGTTCAAAGACCTTGAGACCATTGAAAACCGATACGACAAGGAGGTGAAGAAAGCCAAAGCTGGAGGCGACCCCAAGGCCAAGAAACTTGTTGAGGTAATGGATCTTTACCGCGAGGCTCTCCTTAGCGGACACAGCGCAAGGACGGTTGTTCTTGACGAAAACCAGAAAGAGGCAGCCAAAGACTTGATGCTTCTTACTGCCAAACCGATTTTATATGTATGCAACGTCGACGAGTCATCTGTGGTGACAGGTAATAAATATGTCGATGCTGTGCGCGAGGCAGTGAAGGATGAAAATGCCGAAGTTCTCGTCATTGGTGCAGCCATTGAGGCTGACATAGCCGAACTGGAGACATACGAAGAGAAACAGATGTTCCTTGAAGACCTTGGATTGAAAGAATCGGGTGTCAATCGGTTGATAAAAGCCGCATACAAACTGCTTAACCTCCAAACATTCCTCACGGCAGGTCCGAAGGAGTGTCGAGCATGGACTTTCAAAAAAGGTATGAAAGCCCCTCAAACAGCAGGAATCATCCATAGCGACTTTGAGCGTGGTTTCATCCGTGCCGAGGTGATAAAATACGAGGATTATGTTGCCCTCGGCAGCGAGGCCAAGTGCCGCGAGGCTGGTAAAATCGCTGTTGAAGGCAAGGACTATGTAGTGCAGGATGGCGACATCATGCACTTCAGATTCAATGTGTAATTTTACCAAAATGAGCCCCATGTTCCATAGCAAGACACTTGGTATTTCAACAGGAATTGTACTGTTGCTATGTCTGGCTTTTTCCAGCTGCTCTACACAAAAGGCCACATGGGGTAATATTCAATTCCACAACATTACTACACACTACAACATTTGGTGGAATGGCAATGAGAGCCTTAAAAAAGGTGTTGCCATGATGAACGACAGGTGTAAAGACGATTACACAAGGATTCTGCCTGTCTATAAAATGGGTACCAAGGAAGAGTGTGCATCGCTTAATCCTCAGTTTGACCGTGCCATAGAAAAGAGCGTCAAGGGAATCAAAAAACACAGTATTTTTGTCAACGGACAGGAGCATGTACCTTATATTCCAAAGTGCTATTTGATGACGGCATACGCTACCTTCTACAAACACGATTTTGTGACCGCTGCGAGCACCTGCCAGATGCTGGCCTCACAATATGCAGGAACTGCCATTGGCGACGAGGCGGCGATTCTGCAAGCACGCTGTTCCGCCATGGATCAACGTTATCAGGATGCCGAAGGGGCTTTGGACGAAATGGTAGTGGCTGCCGGCAAGGACAATTTCGCCTCTAGTCAGAAACTGAACCTTTACCTCGCCATGGCCGAGTGTACATTGCCACAGGAAAAGTACAAGAAGGGCGTCAATTTCCTTAAAATGGCACTCGACGAGCACCCTTCACAGGAACAAAAAGCCCGTATCTATTTTATCTTGGGACAGATTTACCAAAGCCAGGATAAGCGCCCCACGGCATCGAAGTACTATGAAAAAGTGCTGAAATGCAATCCTTCTTACGAGATGGAATTCAATGCCAGGCTGAACATGGCCTCATGCGCCGACCTTCAGCACACTGACAGGGAGAAATTGGAACGCCTGCTTGACCGAATGTTGAAGGACAAGAAGAACGAAGAATTCCTCGACCAGATACATTATGCCAAGGGAGAAATGTATATGGGCATGAGAGATGTGAAAAAAGCTTGTGCCGAATTCAAAGTGTCATCGGCTGTGTCGAAAAACAATCCTGCGCAAAAAGCACGTTCTGCTCTTCGTTTGGCTGGCATCCTTTTCGATAAGTATCAAGATTATGACCAAGCACAGATATATTACGACACCGCTATTTCAATCATTAAGCCTGACTATCCCCATTATTCCGAAATCAAGTCCCGACACACCCTCCTGTCTTCCCTTGTTTCATACACCCGCGTCATTGACCGCAATGATAGTTTAATAGCTGTTGCCCAAATGCCTCAGGACAAACGGTTGGCCATTATCAACAGCAAGATTGAGGAACTGAAGAAAGCGGAAGAAGCAGCCAAGGAAAAAGAGTTGCTGGAACAGCTCGCCAACGATGGCAAAGCCCAACTCAATACCCTGCAAGGCGATTGGTATTTTTACAACAGCAATACAGTGCAGAAAGGTAAAGAATCCTTCCGCCAGAAATGGGGTATGCGTTCGTTGGAAGATTATTGGTTTCTTTCAAACAAAGGTTTATTGGGGATGAATATGTTGGCGCAGCAGGACGACCGCGAACAAAGCGACACGCTTGATGGAGACAATACCAATCTTAATGATAAAAAAGATGGTTCAAAGGATTCGTCCAGTATGGCTCCGGCCGGCAATCCTAATGACCCGCACGACGTGGCCTATTATTTAAAAGACCTTCCAAAGTCTCAGGAGGAAATTGACTCGATGATGAGTGAAATATCGGTTAGCCTACTGAACGCTGGATACATCTTCTACGACGGTATACACAATCTGCCCAAATCTCTCGAATGTTACATTAGAATGACAAGCGATTTCACCACCAATCCCGAAATCGTGCAAGCATTCTTTATGCTATATAAAATATACGACAGGCAAGGTAATACTCCAAGCTCCAATTATTATCGCGACATGGTGTTGATGGGGTTCCCCGACAGTGATTTTTCCAATCTTATACTCGACGAAGACTATTATAAAGAAATAATGCGCCGCAGCCAACTGGTCAACGAAGACTACGACAATGTCTATAATCTCTACCGAAGACATCGGTATGACGAGGTTCTTGCCAGTGTAGAGAATGCAAAATTGTTATACGAAGGCAATCCATCGTTGGGCCGGTTCCGTTATTGGGAAGGCCTTTCCCACGCACGGATGGATAATAAATCCTCGGCAATCTCCACCTTCGAGGAGATTATTGAACAATATGCAAAGGACGACACCCTCGTAGCTCTGGCTCAGGAGCAGCTGGAGTATCTGCAAGGGGAAAATGGACGGTATATTGCAAACAGTGGCGGAGATGAAGAAATAGTTGATTCTGTCTCCAATGTGGTTGCTTCAAAGGAAAAAGCACGTCAGGTTAACAGACTTCGTCCTTCTTCAACAAACATTGATGAACTTCCTCCCGAGGCTCAACTATTCCGCTATCGCGAAAACATGCCACATTCTGTCATTATTCTTGTTAAAGAAAAGAAAATCCGTGCCACTCAACTACAGGCCAAGATGGGTACTTTCATCTTGACATATTATTCTAATTCGGGATACAAGGTTTCTCCGCTTATGTTCACCGACTCAACACAGATGGTCACCGTCAATACATTCAAAGATGCACGCGAAGCCATGGATTTCGCCAACCATCTACTCACCGACGACGGACCACTCATCCAGTATAGCCCTGACGACTATCAAGTGTATGCCATCTCCAAACAAAACTATACCACACTCTACAACCGCAAGAAGGTCGATGCATACAAATTGTTCTACGATAAATATTATTTAAAATGAGCGACAATATCAACAGCCTAATCAACACCATTACGGTAGGCACATCCATTAAAGGCGACATCCAGGCCAACGGTGATTTCCGCATGGATGGCACCCTGGAAGGCAATATCACCCTTACAGGCAAACTTGTTATCGGCGAGCAGGGGCATGTCGTGGGAAATGTGGTATGCCAAAATGCCAATGTTATCGGCATTATCGACGGCAATCTTTCAGTGAAAGAATTCCTCACACTGTATGCCACTTCGCGAGTAAAAGGCGACATAGTCGCCAACAAATTAGCCATCGAACCCGGCGCCTATTTCACTGGCAGCTGCCACATGCTCGACGAGCTCTCCGACTGACCAATCATTCCCTATGTCAAAAGAGGAAAACGTCAGACAATTATTCGAGGCTTGGGCGGGAATACCGCCTGAGCAGTTGCTTGCCATTGGTGCGCATGGCAGCCCTCGCAAATATTGGAGAGTGTCCGCCAACGACCATTGTTGTATTGCTGCATGGAACGACGATGTAAGAGAGAACGAGGCTTTTTTCTACTACAGCAAAGCCCTCAAAAGCAGGGGCATTAATGTGCCTGAGGTTTTCTCAGTATCCCCCAACCGCAAATGCTACCTGCAACAGGACCTTGGCGATACTACATTGTATTCCATCCTTTTCGATAAGCAAAGGACGGGAAGTGGATTCGATGCCGCGATGCTCAGTCTATTCAAACGTGTGCTGGCCGACCTTGCCGTAATGCAGACTGCAGGCCGTGATATGGATTTCTCCCATGCCTACCCGCGAAGCGACTTCGATGCTCAGTCCATCCAGTGGGATTTGAACTATTTTAAGTATTGCTACCTCAAACTGAGCTACACCCCCTTCGATGAAGAATTGTTGGAGCGGGACTTTGCCACCCTCGTCGAATATCTTCTCGGCACCGACTGCGGTTTCTTCATGCATCGCGACTTCCAGTCGCGCAACATCATGTTGCATCATGACCAGCCCTGCTATATCGACTTTCAAGGCGCCAGGCGGGGGGCTGCCCAATACGATGTCGCTTCGTTGCTTTACAGCTCCAAAAGCAATCTTCCCGAACCCATACGCCAGGAGCTTTTGAACCATTATCTAAAATGTCTTTCAACGCACCGTCCTGTCAACCCCGACGAGTTCCGGCAGCGTTTCTACGGCTATGTCCTAATCCGCATCCTTCAGGCCATGGGTGCCTACGGCTACCGTGGCTATTACGAACATAAGGACTGTTTTTTCAATAGCATCCATCTTGCCGCCAACAACATCAGGACACTTCTCGACACTCATCCCCTGCCCATCCCCCTGCCTCATCTGAACGATGTGCTCCGCTATATTGTCGAAACGGACTCACCGAAGCCGCAGCCTTCACCCCGTGCTGGACTGGTTGTAACGGTGAATAGTTTTTCATATAAAAAAGGTATCCCCCACGACACATCGGGCAATGGCGGAGGCTATGTTTTTGATTGTCGTGCCCTGCCCAATCCCGGACGCTATCCGGAATACAAACCGTACACCGGGAAAGACAAACCCGTCGTCGATTTCCTGCAGGGCAATGAAGATGTCGAACGATTCATATCTGCCGTCGAACAACTAGTGGGAGCCTCTATTTCGAAATACCTTGAACGCAACTTTACCAGTCTTACTGTCAGTTTCGGCTGTACAGGAGGCCAACACAGGTCAGTATATTGTGCAGAACGTCTTGCTTCTTGGATATCTAAAAATTTTGATTGTCAGGTTGTTATTAATCATGTTGAACAAAAATAATAAAAATACTTTTCACTTTTTTTTATCACATCATTCTTTTTTCGTATCTTTGCAAAACCGATTGAAAAATAAAAAAACAACATTATATCATGAAAAATAAGACCTTGATTCAAATCCTTCTGGGTGTTGCCATCGTCGGATTGGCTGTCGCTCTCTACCTGAGTATGACAAAACCCATCAAATTCAACAGTGAATTCACGAAACGTCGCGACGCCTGCGCCGAGAAGCTCAAAGCTATCCGTACACTCGAAGAGGCTTACAAAAACACCTACGGCTGCTACACCGGCAGTTTCGACACTCTCATCAACCGCCTGTTGAACGAGGACAGTCTCAGCGTTGTGAATAAGAACATCAACTACGACAGGATTCCCGAAGATGTAGATATCAACGAGATGACCGAGGCTGACCAGATTAAGGCCGGTTACGTTTCGCGTGTGGTCGAATTTGTCAACCCCATCGAGAATCTACGCAAATCCGGCAAATTCAACCTCACCGATGAGGAAATACGCAATGTCCGCTATGTTCCTTATCCCCGCGACAGGAAATACGATTTTAAACTCCAAGCCGGCTTCATCGAAAAGAGCGGTTATCAGATGCCCGTTTTCGAATGTCTTGTCATGATGGACGACCTCCTTGCCGACCTCGACCATCAGCTGGTAGTGAACAAAATCGATGAATTGGTGAAAAACCAACGTTTCCCTGGATGGAAAGTGGGTGACATGACCCAAACCATCGTGGACGGTAACTTTGAATAAAATGCAATCTTTAGTCACGGACATCATCACGACAGATAGTGCAGCGGCTAACACCGAAAAAAGATTATCCATTTGCCTTGGGTCAAATGGATTTTCTTTTTCAGTAGCCACTCTCAATGACGTGTTGCTCACAGTGGGCGAAGTCGGTTCAGGGCAATACTCTTCCGCCACAAGCCTGGCTCGCCTTGTGGCAGAGACCGTCTTGAATGGCGAGGCAGCTTTAGGCTACAAGCAAATGAGTCTGATTCTTCCCTCCATGCACTTTGCATGGATTCCGGAACATCTCTACGACCCTTCGCGCGATAGGCAATATCTCAATGTTGTTGCCTCGATTCCCGATGCTGCCGGAGTGTCAAGAATCTATTCCCCTGCACTGAAATCGTATATTGTTTTCACTGTTCCGTCCGACATTGTGACGGCTTTCAAGGTTGCTCTTCCCGGCATCGATATCCATTGCCAACACTCCGTCCTTGCCGATAGTTCTGCACTCTCTTCCAGTGTCGGACATCCTGCCATTCTCCTTCATGTTCGCAGCGGCATGACTGACATCGAGGCTTATTATAATGGCCATTTGCTACTGTCGGCCACGTATCCTTCATCCGACCGCGAAGAAGTGTTGTACCATACTTTGAATGTCATGAAACAATTACATCTCGAAACCCCCGACATCCAACTCTCCATTTGCGGCCAAGTCGACAGAGACTTCTATCTTCACCTCTGCCATTTCTTCCCCAATGTCGACCTTTTCACGGGCAAACAATACTCCTTTATTAATCCGGATTTCCAAACCCTTCACACATATAAGTATGCATTGGTATTAAGCAAATAACTCTCATCACTTCTTAAAAAATCACTTATCATGCGCATAATAGCAGGTTCTCTAAAAGGTAGACGACTCAACCCTCCAACCTCTCTGCCAGTCCGCCCTACAACCGACATGGCGAGGGAAAGCCTTTTCAATATACTCAATAACTATGTCGACTATGAAGATTGCTCGGTCATGGATCTCTTTGCCGGCACAGGAGCGGTATCCCTCGAGTTTATCTCAAGAGGTGCAAAGGAGGTTACATCTGTTGATATCAACAATCAGTGCATTGACTTTATCAAACATTCCGCCATTCAGTTCGGCGTCGCCAACCTCAAGGCAGTTCGTTCGGATGTGTTTGAACTACTCAAACGGGCTTATAAAAAATTCGACATTGTTTTTGCTGACCCTCCATACTCTTTAGAATCCCTTCCTCAGCTGCCCGACATTATTTTTAATAGCAATGTACTCACCGACGATGGCATTTTCATTCTTGAACATCCCCGCGAATTTCAATTCGAGTCTCATCCTCATTTCTGGCAGCACCGCAATTATGGCAAAGTCAACTTTTCTTTCTTTGCTCAGAAACTTAACGAAGAATAGTTTAATTTAAAAATAATAAATCAATACAATATCATGAATGCAGTTGTTAAAACACAGTTTTCATTCCCCAAACAAAAAAGTTTGTATATAGGCAAGGTACGTGATGTTTATAACATCGATGACAAATACATGGCCATGGTTGTCAGCGACCGCATCAGTGCTTTCGACGTCGTGCTTCCCAAAGGCATCCCTTACAAAGGACAAGTACTTAACCAGATTGCTTCCAAATTCCTCGATGCAACCGCCGATATCGTCCCCAACTGGAAACTTGCCACTCCTGACCCTATGGTTACCGTCGGCCTTAAATGCGAAGGCTTCCGTGTTGAAATGATTGTTCGAGGCTACCTCGCTGGTAGCGCATGGCGCGAATACAAAGCTGGTGCTCGCTCACTCTGCGGTGTTCCTCTTCCTGATGGCATGGTCGAGAACCAGAAATTCCCGACACCAATTCTCACTCCTACCACAAAGGCCGATGAAGGCCACGATGAGAATATCTCCCGCGATGAGATTATCCGTTCTGGTTTAGTCTCGAAAGAAGACTACGAACAATTGGAGCGTTACGCTCTCGCTCTCTTCCAGAGGGGAACTGAAATGGCTGCCGAAAAAGGGCTCATCCTTGTCGACACCAAATATGAATTTGGCAAACGCGATGGTAAAATCTATCTCATTGACGAAATCCACACTCCCGACAGCAGCCGATACTTCTATGCCGACGGCTATGAAGAACGCCTTGCCAAAGGAGAACATCAGCGTCAGTTGTCCAAAGAATTTGTACGCGAATGGCTTATGGCCAACGGTTTCCAAGGTAAAGAAGGACAGCAAGTACCCGAAATGACTGACGAGATTGTCAATAGCATTACCGACCGTTATATCGAACTATATGAACACATCACAGGCGAGAAATTCCAGAAAGCCGAAGACTGTGCCGATGTTCTTGGTCGAATCGAGAAAAATGTCACAAACTGTCTCAACAGTCTTTAAGAAACTTGCATTGCTTTCATGGAAATAGAACGCAAATATCTTGTTTCCCATATGCCTGACGACCTCAATCTCTACGAGCATATTGAGATTGAACAAGCCTATTTATGTTCATCCCCCACGCTGCGCATCCGCCGCATGGGGGATTCTTATATTCTTACAGTTAAGGAACGCCTTCAACTCAACTCCTCAGCCATCCACAATAGGGAAGAGGAGTTCTCGCTTAGTCCCCAAAGCTACCAGACCCTTCTTTCCAAATGTGACAGCGGCATAGTTTCCAAAACCCGCTACCGCATTCCACTTTCCCAGCAGACCGGCAACCCCGAATATGGAAATCTCGTTGCAGAATTAGATGTTTTTCATGGGCGACACGATGGTCTTCTATTAGTTGAAGTAGAGTTCCCCGACACATTGTGCGCCAACAACTTCATCCCTCCAGAATGGTTTGGAGAAGATGTCTCAAACGAGCCCTGCTACCGTAATAGTTTCCTTGCATCGATGTCCTAATACCTTAAAATATTCTACCATTGAAAAAAATTCCGCATACCTTTACCATTGTCTTCGCACTTATTCTCCTGGCAGCCGTATGCACATGGTTCATTCCTGCCGGTGAATTTGTTCGTGAATCTGTCACAATACAGAACCCCGACGGCACTACCTCAGTCAAAGAAGTGGTTCAGAACAACTCTTTCCGTTACGTTGAGCGCGCACCCCAAACGTGGCAAATCTTCTCTGCTCTATTTGACGGGTTTGTTGACAAGGCTGACATCATTATCTTTATCCTCATGGTGGGCGGAGCCTTTAATATCCTCAACAACAGCCGTGCCATTGAGGTAGGGGTGATGGCATTTCTTCGAAGGGTGCTAAGGCTCAACCGCCACAAACTCTTCAAACGCTTGGGAGTGGAAAATATAATCATCACCCTTATTATGATAATGTTCAGTCTTTTCGGTGCCATTTTCGGCATGAGCGAAGAGACCATAGCTTTTGTCATCATATTCATTCCCTTGGCCATCTCGATGGGATACGACTCGATAGTGGGTGTATGCATGTGCTACGTGGCCGCCCATATAGGCTTTGCTGGAGCCATGCTCAACCCCTTTACCATAGGCATCGCTCAAGGTATTGCCGAGCTGCCCATTTTCTCCGGACTTGAATACCGTTTCCTTTGTTGGATTGTTCTTACCATCATTGGTATCGCATTTGTACTTTGGTACGCCAACCGAGTTAAAGCCAATCCGACAAAATCACCTACGTACAAAATCGACAACTATTGGCGCCAACGCTCCCAAGAACAGCAGCAAAACCCGGTCAAATACCATACACCTCCCGTTGCCTGGGTCATGTTCGGTCTGCTCTCAGTGGTATTAATCTACTGCGCTGTCACCATGCCAACCACGACCATCTCTGTCGGTGGGGGAGAGGAAAGCCTTCCCATTCTACCAATACTTGCTGCACTGTTTGTCGTTACAGGAATCGTTGCCCTGCGCAAATCCGTTCATTTCTTTATCCTCGACATTCTGTTGTTCACCGTATGTTTTCTTGTGGCTGGAGTATTAGGCTATGGTTGGTATGTGAAAGAAATATCTTCGCTTTTCCTTGCCATGGGCATCTGTAGCGGCATAGCCGACAAACAATCGGCCGACAACATCGCCAAACTCTTCCTTGCCGGATGCAAGGATATCCTTTCTGCCGCGCTGGTCGTGGGTTTGGCAAGCGGCATCATCTTCATCCTTCGCGACGGCAAGATTATCGACACCCTTCTCTATGGTCTTACTCGGACACTCGCCACCAGCGGCGATGTGACTTCTGTCAGTGCCATGTATATTTTCCAGACTCTCCTCAACCTTGTCATGCCAAGCGGCTCCGCCAAAGCCGCATTAACTATGCCTATCATGGCACAGTTCTCCGACCTCATAGGTGTCAGCCGCCAGACTGCAGTTCTGGCTTTCCAGTTCGGTGACGGCTTCACCAACATGATTACCCCCACCAGCGGCGTGCTCATTGCCGTGCTCGGTGTTGCAAAGATCCCCTACGCCACGTGGGTCAAATGGGTTTGGAAATTCATTCTCGCGCTCATCGTCATCGGTTTCCTTCTTCTCCTTCCAACTATCTTTATCGATTTCCCCGGTTTTTAAACATTTACATCATGAAAAAAGTTCTTTTCTGTCTTGCTATAACATTGTGCTGGTTCTCTTTTACTCAAGCACAAGATTCTGCCTATGTTCGAAGCATCATCAAGGCTCTGACTTCTGAACAAATGCATGGTAGGGGGACATGTTATAAAGGCGATTCTGTCGCTGCCGATTTCCTTGCTGGAGAGATGAGAAGGATAGGGGTGTTGCCTCTGCAAGTCAACTACTTACAGTATTATACATACGACTGTTATAGTCTTGAAGGCCCTATTTCGCTTTCCCTCAACGGTACTGAACTTCTGCCGTTTACCCAATACCGACTGCTTTCCACTGCACGCTATGCAAAACCCGCTAGTCTTGAAAAAGCAACATGGAAAAAGCAACTCAAAGACGGTACTTGGCTGATAGGAGTTGACCAACTCGACACCTATGGCCCGATTGTTGGTCCTGAACGTAGTGATCCTGTCTGTATCGAGATACTCAATTCTTTCATTCCCAAGCGGGTAAAAAAAATCAAAGCAGATATTCCCATCCAATTCCAGAAAGATTATAAAACCCAAAATGTAGTGGGATATGTACGTGGTGTAATCGACAGCATGATTGTATTCACTGCCCACTATGACCATTGTGGCACTATGGGTGACGGCGTAATCTTCCCTGGAGCGCACGACAACGCCAGCGGAGTTGCCGCGGTAATGGATCTGGCACGGATGTCAGCATCTCAGAAACCATATTATACAATGGTTTTCATGCTTTTTAGTGGTGAGGAGGCAGGATTGATAGGCTCACAATATGCGGCTGAAAATCCTTTAATTGATTATTCTAAAGTCAAATTGCTTTGTAATATCGACATGTTTTGTGGGGGCGACGAAGGTATTATGTTCTTTAACGCTAAAAGCAATAATACCAAAGACATTTTCGAACAAATGAAGTCATTGAACGATGAAATCCATGCTGCAGTTGAAATACGTCCTCGTGAAAACCGTCCAAACAGCGATCATTATTGGTTCAGCAACTATTGCCCTTCAATATTCCTTCTCACAATGGGACAACCTTTCGGTGGTTATCATGATCCTGACGACACCTGCGAAAAGTGTGGCTTAGGTCACTACAATTCATTCATGCAACTAATAAAAGCCATTGCTTATTTACAATAGTGCAAATGTCACCTGGAAAGGGCAATATACATTTTGCAATACTTTACTTAACATAACATGGATACTCATAGAATTTTTTAACCATTTTAAAATGTTAAGTAAATGAAAAAGAGACAAAAAAGTTTGTGGCGATTAGTAGTTCGCCAAAGGTTTACACTTGTGAAATGCAAATTATACATTAATATTTGTGTTATTTAAAATTTTAGTATATTTGCATTATGGAAAAAGAGACAAAAGAAATTGCTAAATTTTTGAAGTTTATTAAGATAGGTTGTTTGTATCCTATCATATTTATTGTTGTAATTATATTTATTGCAATTATTATAGATATTTTTCCTATGATTATAGATGTAAATTGAATGATTTTTTGAAATTTTTATCATTACATGGATACTCATAGTAATAATTGTCCATTTAAGAGCCAATACTCAACCATGATTACAAATATTTTATTAGTCTTATATTTTTTGTGTATATTTGCATTATGAAAAAAGAATTATCAGAAAAGGATAAATTATTCAAGACGTTACGATTAGGCTGTATTTTGCCTGCTGCTATTATTATTATATTGCTTGTTGCTTTCACTATTTTCTGCGGTATTGATTTTGTAAAAACCTCTTGATTTTGTTCATTTTTACATCCATTCATTAATTAATATTACATGGATCGTTGAAATAACAAAATAACTTCAAGGTTCGCTCGATATTCCATACATAAGGGTTATTTCTCCCATATTTCTCCCATCCTGCATGGGAGAAATATGGGAGAAATATGGGAGAACTGACGAATAACGAGCGAAGTTTCTCCTATAGAAAAAGAGGATTTCCTATCGGAAGTCCTCTTTTTGTTGTTTGGTTTATTGTTTTCAGAACCGATTAATACATTTCATCAATACGGGTTTTGACAGGTTTTAGTTCGTCATACATCCCAAGACGGATATAAACTGTGCTAAGGGAGTAAAGGCAGTGGTACAGATTATTGCGGTTTTCATCCTTATCCTTATCATCAAGGCTGTCGTAATATTTTATGGCATTCTTAAAGTAAGGAATGGACTGTTTGAAAAGCATGTTACTCTCTTCGTTGACTTTAAAATTGGAGCCGTTGTGGACAAAGTTGGGAATCTTGTTGTTTCCAATCAGTTTGTCGATGGCGTTGTTGTAATACATCTTGCCGACATTGAAGTTCAGTTCGGGATGGTCAACGGCTCTGGCAATGGCCATCTGAATGTTATCAAGTTTGTTTTCCATGATGATAGTTTTGAAATAGTGTTTATTTAATGGATTATTGTGCAGCCTTTTGCAGCTCTTCGATACGTGCTTTGACGGGTTTTAGTTCGTCGTACATCTCAAGGCGGGCATAGACCGTGTTGAGAGCGTTGAGGCAGTGGTAGAGGTTGGCGCGGTTCATGGATTTTCCTTCTTCATTGAGGTTGTCGATGTAGCTTATGGCGCTGTTGAAGTAAGGAATTGACTGACGGAAGAAGTCTTTGCACTCGTTGTTGAGCTTTTCGTAGAGTCCGGTCTCATCGTCAGGGGGAACGTTGTTGGCTTCGGTCAGTTTGTCGACGGCGCGGTTGTAGAGCATTTTGCCAAGGCCAAAGTTGGCAAGGAACTGGTTGGGCATGGCTTTGATGGACTCTTTGTAGCGCAATTCGGCATTTTCGTAGTCGTTGACACCTTCGAAGACGGCACCGGCAGCGGCAAGAAGGCCGGAGTGGATGTCGGGTTTGTCGACGGTTTTGTCAAGGGCTTTCTGGATTTCCTCGTTGCCGTGTTCAAGGTCGCCTTTCAGCAGGAAGGCTTCGGCCAGCATCATGTTGGCGTTGAAGTCGTCTTTGGCGGCTTTGGCGTAGTTCTGGGCGACTTTGATGGCTTCGTTGGTATCCCCGCTGTTTTTGTAAAGGTCAAAGAGGGTCTTGTAGACGAGTTGCTCTTTGGTGCGGGTGCGGACAAGCGGTTTGAAGTATTTCAGGATAGCTTCGTTGTTGTGGGCATAGATGGCAGCTTTGCCGGCGAGCAGGTAGGACTCGGAGGCGAATTCTTTCTTGCCGCACTCGTTGAAGATTTTGACAGATTCCTCGCATAATGCCATGGCTTCGTCCCATTGTTGCTGGTTGAAGACGCCAATGGCTTTTTTGTAGTATTCATTGCCTACGAAAGCAAGGGTGGCGTTGTTGCCCTCGGCGTATTCTTTCTCGGTGTCGAGTTCTTTGCAACGGAGAGCGGCATTTTTGCATTTGACGAGCCAGTCGGGGTCAAGGTTTTTGTACTTTGACTTGGGCTTTTCGGCTTCGCCGCCGATGGAGGCATAGATGAAACCTGCATAGTACCAGGTTTTGGCATCGTTGCGAGTCTGCTCGTGCTCGCAGGCGGGGTCGATAAGTTTTTTAGCTTTGTCTAAATAGCCTCTGTTTTGGGCTTCGCGTGCGCTGGAGACATTCAGTGACTGTGCTCCGGCTGCATAACCGATGACTACAAGAGCCAGCATTAAAGCAATTTTCTTCATGATATTGAATTTTAAGTTTGTATTTCTATTTTGTTTATATTATGTATCTATTGTTAATGAATTATTGCAGCAGGTCTTCTCCCCTACTCGTTTTCGGGAGTTTCGGGAGGAGTGTCGGTGGTTGGGGAGTCGGTGGTTTCGCCTTCGGTGGCGGGCTGGGATTCTTCTTCGTTGTCGGTCGGCACCTTGGTAATGGAGGCGATGAAATCCTTACCCCTCAGATTGATGAGTTTGACACCTTGGGTGTTGCGGCCAAGGACACGGAGTTCGCTGACTTTCATGCGGATGGTGATGCCTGAGCGATTGATAATCATGAGGTCCTCTTCGTCGTTGACATTGGTTACGGCAATGAGTCCGCCGGTTTTGTCGGTAACTTTAAGGGTCATGACGCCTTTGCTGCCGCGGTGGGTTTTGCGGTATTCTTTGAGTTCGGAGCGTTTGCCGAAGCCTGTTTCAGAAACGACAAGGATGTTGTCGTTTTCGTTATTGGAAGCCAACATTCCTATTACGGCGTCGTCGTCGCCTTCGAGAGTGATACCTTTTACACCCGAAGCACCGCGTCCCATTTCGCGGAACTCGCTTTCGTCACACCGCACCATTTTGCCGTTCTTCGAGGCCAGGAGGAGTTCGCAGTTGCCGTCGGTAAGGAGTGCGGAGATGAGTTCGTCGCCTTCGCGTATTCCGACGGCGATGATGCCGTTGGTGCGGGGACGCGAATAATTTTCGAGCGAGGATTTTTTCACTATGCCGTTTTTGGTGCACATGACAATAAAGTGGTTGTTGAGGTAGTCGGCATCGGTGAGGTTCTCCACGTTGACATAGGCCTTGACTTTGTCGTCGGGCTCGATATTAATCATATTGAGGATGGGGCGGCCTTTGGCGTTCTTTTCCCCTTCGGGCACTTCGAAGGCGCGCATCCAGTAGCAACGGCCTTTCTCGGTGAAGAACAGGAGGTAGTTGTGGTTGGTGCACATGAAGATATGTTCGACAAAGTCTTCGCTGCGCACCGAGCTGCCTTTCGATCCAACTCCTCCGCGAGTCTGCGCACGGTATTCGTTGAGGAGAGTGCGCTTGATGTAGCCCATGTGGGAGATGGTGATGACCACTTGGTCGTTGGGGATGGTGTCTTCGATGCGGAAGTTGGAGGCTTCGTAGCGGATGGCTGTGCGGCGGTCGTCGCCGTATTTGTCACGTATTTCTTCCAGCTCACCTTTGATGACTCCGAAGAGTTCGTTCTTGTCGCCGAGGATTTCTTTGCAGCGGGCAATGAAGCGGAGTTTCTCGTCGTATTCGTCTTGCAGTTTCTGACGTTCCATGCCAGTGAGTTGGCGCAGGCGCATCTCGACAATGGCTTGGGCTTGGAGGTCACTGAACTGCCAGGTGTCCATGAGGCCTTGGCGGGCTTCTTCGACGGATTTGGAACGTTTGATGAGTTGAATGATTTCGTCGATGATGTCGATGGCACGGAGGAATCCTTCGAGGAGGTGGGCGCGGCGTTCGGCTTCGGCCATGTCGAATTTGGTACGGCGGGTGACCACTTCTTCGCGGTGCTCAACGAAATTCTGGATGAGGTCTTTGAGGTTGAGCAGCATGGGACGGCCATGCACAAGGGCGATGTTGTTGACGGCAAAGGAACTTTGCAGTTCGCTGAGTTGGAAGAGTTTGTTTAGAATGACGTTGGGCACAACATCGTGGCGCAACATGTAGACTACACGGGTGCCCTCTTTGTCGGACTCGTCGCGGATGTCGGTAATGCCGACGATTTTGCCGTCTTTGACCAATTGGGCCTGACGTTTGATCATTTCGCTTTTGTTGACACCGTAAGGAATGGTGTGGGCAACGATAATGTTGCGGCCTTTGTTGTCCACATCGATGGTGGTGTCGGCACGCAGCACCACACTGCCGCGGCCAGTGGTGTAGGCGTCGCGTACACCGTTGTAGCCGTAGATGGTGCCGCCGCCGGGGAAGTCGGGGGCTTTGACATATTGCATGAGTTCCTCGACAGTGATGTCGTTATTGTCGATGTAGGCTATGCAACCATTGAGGACTTCGCGGAGGTTGTGGGTGGGCATGTTGGTTGCCATACCCACGGCGATACCGTTGGAGCCGTTGACAAGGAGGTTGGGGACGCGTGCGGGAAGGACGGTGGGTTCTTCGCGCTCGTTGGTGTAGGTGGGCATCATGTCGACAGTGTCCTTCTTGATGTCGGCCATCATTTCGTTGGCTATTTGCTCCATGCGACACTCGGTGTAACGCATGGCTGCAGGGCTGTCGCCGTCGATGCTGCCGAAGTTACCCTGTCCGTCGACCATGGGATAGCGCATGTTCCAGGGCTGTGCCATACGAACCATGGCAAAGTAGACCGAGGAGTCGCCGTGAGGGTGGTACTGGCCAAGCACTTCACCTACCACGGTGGCGGATTTGCGGTAACTGGTATTGTAGAACATTCCCATGTCGTTCATGGCGTAAAGGATGCGCCGTTGGACGGGTTTGAGGCCGTCTCTGACATCGGGTAACGCGCGTGACACGATGACCGACATGGCATAGTCGATATAGGCAGTCTTCATGGTAGTTTCAATGTCTACACGCGTTATTTTTTCATTTTCAGAAATCATCTCTTACTTATTTTGTTGTGTTTCAGGTGTAAAATAGCAATATTTTGTTGCATTTAAAATACAAAGATACGAATTTTTTCTGAAATAATACGATATTATACCATATATTTATTAACATTTGGTGGAATGAAAAAACGCGTTGCAGTGTTGCCGGGACTGCCATTGCAAGGGGTGCGGTGTGTGTAACCAACAATGACGTGTTGAAAATAATTGTGGCATGGAAGTTGCAGTATACTCTTTTTGTAGTAATTTTGCATTTTGAATGGACAACCAGATAGACTGAATCTCGGACATTTTGACATGCTGACAATCCGGGAATAAAGAAATCTGCAATTCCTTTAAAAACACAATGGAACCTAAATTATCAGAACACGCAAAACAAGCGATAGCCAATAGCCGAGACGAGGCTATAAGGCTGAAGAACGGGGCTATAGGAGTCGAGCATCTTTTTCTCGGCATCCTGCGCGAGCCTAACTCGTCAACCGTACAGATGCTGCAGAAGATGGATGTGGATTTGCCTGCGGTGAAATCGCGCATTGAATCGATAATCGGACAAATTGACAGCGATGTCCGTTTCAGTATAGACAGCGAAATACCTATGCTGCGTCAGACAGAGAAGATTTTGCGCCTCAGTTTTCTCGAGAGCACCCGACTGAAGTCACGGGAAATACACACTATTCATATTTTCCTTGCCATGCTGCAGGAAGGAGAAAACACCGTGGCTCAGATTTTGCAGCAGGCGGGTGTGGATCACAAACGCTGCATTGAGTATCTGCAAAGTACCGGCAACATCCCTCCCTCTGTCTCGCCGGGGGATTTTTCCACTCCCCTACCCGATTTCCGGGCTCAGACCAGCGACGATGATAATGACGATCCGTATGCCGACCCTGACGATGACCAGTTGCGCCGCCCCGGTGGAGCCTTTAGCTCCGGCAGTGGAAGCGCAAAGTCGGAGAGCAAGACTCCCGCCTTGGAGAATTTTGGACGCGATTTGACACAGATGGCTCGTGATGGGAAACTCGACCCCATTGTGGGACGCGAGCGTGAACTGGAACGCATTGCGCAAATACTCTCCCGTCGCAAGAAAAACAATCCTATTTTAATAGGCGAACCCGGTGTGGGTAAGAGTGCCATTGCCGAAGGTCTTGCCACCCGGATTGTGGAGGGTCGTGTGCCAAGGACTTTGTATGACAAGCGGGTCATTTCCCTCGATTTGGCTTCGCTGGTGGCAGGCACCAAATACCGCGGCCAGTTTGAGGAAAGGATGAAGGCTGTACTCAACGAGCTGGAGAAAAACCCCGACATCATTATCTTTATTGACGAGATACACACCATTGTGGGAGCTGGAAGTGCCAGCGGCTCACTTGATGCTTCCAATATGTTCAAGCCAGCCTTGGCCCGTGGCGAAATACAATGCATCGGAACAACCACCTTGGATGAATATCGTCAGTATATTGAAAAAGACGGGGCTTTGGAAAGGAGATTCCAGAAGATATTGGTTGAAGCAACAACTCCACAGGAGACTCTTGCCATCTTGAAAAATATCAAGACCAAATATGAGGATCACCACCTTGTGCAATATACCGACGAGGCACTCAAATCCTGCATAGCATTGACCGAACGTTATGTCAGCGACCGTCTGTTGCCCGACAAGGCAATTGACGCTCTCGACGAGGCTGGTGCCCGGGTGCGTATTTCGCATGTGAAAGTGCCTGCCGACATTATTGCCCTCGAAAACGAGATTGCCAGGATTGAGGGTTTGAAGAAGGAGGTGCTGGCAAGGAAGAGCTACAACGAAGCCGCAGAATACCGCGACCAGGAACGAGAACTGCGCGAAAAACTGGCTATGCGCAAACGCCAATGGGAGACCGATGACCGCGACCAGCGTCCTTTTGTCACCGAACAGGATGTGGCGCAGGTGGTGGCCATGATGACCGGTGTTCCGGTGCAGCGTATTGCCGCCAGCGAGAGCACCCGCTTGCTTCAAATGGAGAGTGAACTGCAGGGTACCGTAGTGGGACAGGATGAAGCCGTCAAACAGATTTCCAAAGCAATACGTCGAAACCGCGCCGGGCTGAAAGATCCTAACCGGCCTATTGGTTCCTTTATTTTTGTGGGACCCACAGGCGTTGGAAAGACTTACTTGACCAAAGTGTTGGCTAAATATCTCTTCGAGAGCGAGGCAAACATGATTCGCATCGACATGAGTGAATACATGGAGAAGTTTGCCGTTTCGCGTCTTATCGGAGCACCTCCAGGCTATGTGGGATATGAGGAAGGTGGACAGCTTACTGAAAAGGTGCGACGTAAGCCCTACTCCATTATCTTGCTCGACGAGATTGAAAAAGCACATCCCGATGTGTTTAACGTTTTGCTGCAGGTGCTTGACGATGGCCAACTGACCGACGGCTTGGGTCGCAAGGTGGACTTCAAGAATACCATCATCATCATGACCTCAAATATCGGTACCCGACAGTTGAAAGATTTCGGCACCGGCGTTGGATTCAACACTGCCGCCCGCGAGGCCGAAAGGGCTTCATTGGAGAGGTCGGTTATTGACAAGGAGATGAAGAAGAAATTTGCCCCTGAATTCCTTAACCGCATTGATGACATTGTGTTCTTCAATAGTTTGCAAAGAGCCGATATTCATAAGATTATTGAAATTGAATTAAAGGGACTGTTTAAGCGGGTGCAGAATATGGGATATGGCATTGATATTGACGACAAAGCCAAAGACTTCATTCTCCACAAAGGCTGGGATGAACAGTACGGAGCCAGACCCCTCAAGCGCGCCATCCAGCACTACATCGAAGACGACCTCGCCGACGAGATAATCAAAGCCGACCTTCTCCCGGGCGACACCATCCACATCACCGCCCTCGACGACGACGACAAGACCGAAAGCCTCACCTTCACCATCGAAAAAGGCGACACCAGCCACCAGTTTGATGCCGCCCTCAGTGAAGCCTCGCCAGTCGAAGCGTGAAGAAGGGCATCCAGTGAATGCCTTTCGATAGCAAAGCCTAGCAACGCTTGCCGTTGCTAGGCTTTGCTTTCTCCAAAAGAGAAGGCAGCAAAAAAACTGGCGTAATAGTCAAATTGCAGGCTAAAAATTGCAATTTTTGTTCTAATAGTCAAATTGCAGGCTGATATTTCGTATGACCGTTTGGTCGGATAAAAAATATTTAGTATTTTTGCCCTCGCATTCTGAAGCATAGCGGGCTCTGCTGGGGAGCAACCCGCGAGGAATAGGAATGCTGTGCATGACGACAAGTCAATATTGACATTCGCCCACCATGTCGGTGGGCGTCTGCCTTTTATGACATGTTAGATTGCACACGATGCCTGAAAAACCCACTAATGAACCGCTTGCGGTTCTCTATGGACAATCCGCTGTGGACATTGAGATTCTTCTTGAGATCGGTAAAAAACAATGACATGTTTGGGGATAATCATTTCTCCTGTCCACCCATGCGGGCCTTGCTCTCGAGTTCCATCTTGCCGAGGCGGACGGTAACGCCGAAGGAGATGTAGCGCGAGCTGTAGCGGGTGGTGGAGTTGCTTGAGAGGTAGGGGTTGGTGTTGGCTGAGGAACGCGAGTAGGTGTTGAAGACATCCTTGACGTTGAGGTAGAGTGACAGGTGAC
>JAFXMW010000120.1 GCA_017530105.1 Bacteroidales bacterium | reverse complement strand
GGCAAACGGTACGCACGTAAGCCACCATGGGTATGCCGAGGGTGTCGGTGAATCGCCAGATATTGCTGTGGCTCTCCACCCAGGTGCCTTCGTCCGGAGGAGTGCCTTGCGGACCGTAGGAGACCTGCCATTCGTCGTGCGAGCCGTCGTGTCTCCAACGCAGCGAGACGGTGTTGCCATAGCGGCTCATAACGGTGAGGTCGTACACAGGGGTGCATGCCGGGGTGTCCACGGTCCAGACGGTGTCGAAAGTCCGTAGAATAGGCGCTGTGAGGAAAAACTCATGTGATGCATAGTTTCCCCATTTTTCCGGTTGTAGCCCATAGATGCTACCGGCAATGGAGTCAAAGTTGTAGCGGTCTCGTTTAATGCGTAGTTTACAATTCCGGGCTGGCATCCAACAGGTTGAGTCATATCTGATGTGTTCTTGGCATGAGCCGTCAGTTGTCCACACGCCCCAGAGCATTTCGCAACCTTGTGGTATGGGTTCTTCAATTGGCCAGACTCGTTCAATATATCCACTATTGTTCGAATGGCCTACATAAAATGAGTCATCCACATGTATCGGTTTATCGAAATAAAATTCCCAACGATAGAAATTTACATCCATTCTATGATTGGTGTCGTTACAATATTTAAAAGGGAAGCCTGCTTGCGACGGCAAGGATTCCCCCCAGCCAATGTATGCATTGGTATCGAGGTTGTCAAAAAGGACCTGAGCCAGTTCAATTAATGAATCAGGTGTGGCATCGTAGAGAAATAGGTACTCATTAGGAAGAAATTGATAAGACAACGGACCAGTAGGAACAGTAAACCCCCAAACCGATATTCCGTAAATAGTGGCACCGCCTTCAATATAATTGTATTCCAACCTGTCAGCGTGAATTGGACGGGTACCTGCATCAATGTTTTTTGAAAAAACAAGTGTTGGCACTCCATGTGTGGCAAGAAGCGGATGGGTAGTGTCGGACATCCAGGCTTCATAGTCAAAGTCGAAATAGGGTGTATACACCGTGTCGATGCGTACATACTTCTGTGCCGCCGCCATAAGCGACCAAACTATAAAAAATGCTATTAACGTTGTTTTTTTCATGATGTCGGTATTGTTGTGTTAATCTTTAGTAATGCAGATGTTTTCTGTCTCTTCACCGGATGTGGTAAAATAATTTGAATAAAAGCGATATTTAGGAGTGACAATGCAATGGTGCCTTCCGAATGACCTGAATGTCGGAGAACACGGGGTGCCTGGAATCATTTCAGTATTGCCGCAGTTGTCAGGTTCACTCCAATCAAATAAATCATAAACATTCAAGACGCCGTTATTCATGCCGCTTGCTACAAATCCATTGTCGCGAAAATTGTCGAGTGAGTGGAACTTGCAGTCGGTGATGGATTTTGCCGCATAAAAACCGGCATAGATATTATTCACATCTAAAGAGAAGATATAATAATTCCATATATTAGTAAAAGGGCTATTGGCTTCTGTCAGAAACCACAGGCGAGGCCCTGCAGGGCTGTACCGTGTATCTTTCATCATTCCGACGGCGGTAGTGGGGATGTCAAGGCTGTTGAGAAGGACGGGAGCGCTGCTGCCCACATCAAGAAGCTTAACTGCGATGCCCCGATTAGCAGGTTCTCTGAAGTTATAAGTCACGGCGACCTTGTCGCCTCCACATTCTGTCACCATCACCTGCTCGGCCACCGTGTGGTCGGTGAAGTAATAGATGGGAGGCGAGAGGAGGCAGTAGTTTGCGAAGTTTGCCGTGCGGTTGAACACCATAAAGTGAAACCAGTCCTCTTCCTTGTCCTTTGCTGTCACCACGATGCGGTTGTCCGTGCAGGCGATGTCCGTATATTCTTCGACACCGTCCTTGTTGTAATGGTACTGATTTAACTCCCAAGGTGTGATGGGGTCTCCTGTGAAAGCGGCATCACCATACCCGATATGTTTCATATAGACGATGTTATGATTAGGATAATTTACAATATGGTTGTTGGCAATGAAGGCGATTCGGGTCAGATGTCCGTCCTTGAAAAGCGAAATCCTTTTCACTTCGGTGATTAAAACACCACGGTCGGCAATATCACAGCAAGTATATTGTAAACTGGAATTATCAAATTTCATCCATTTGAAAGTGCCGGAGCCATTAATCATATCGTTGATGTCGAAACAGGCCAAAATCCCGCGTTTACCGGATACATCTTGAATATACCCCCCCGCAAACACGCTGTCGCCCGCTATGCGGAAGTCGTTGATGTTGATGACGGATGGAATGGGCACGGAATATGTCATAGAGGTGGCAATATCATGCAGTACCACTTCACGGACTAAACCAAAGCGGAAATAGACGAGATACATTTCATCTTTCCATTTCCGAACAATAGAAGTGTCGGTTGGACAAGTTGGGTATTTCCACAGATGGCTCTGCCCAATGGCGGAAAATGCTCCTGCAAGCATAATAAAAACAATGATTAGAGATTTGTTTTTCATGTTGTTAGTTATTTAATGTTTGACTATGTTCAATTTGCAAATATAATGTTTTTATTTAGAATATTTTTTTCTTAACTGTGAAAATACAAATGAGATAAATACTAAATAATTGAGCGATATACCTCTTTGCATTCTCCCCACTAACAGGACGGTACTAAGATTTCACGATGTCAGGCAAAAGTCAGTTTTCCACAACAAGTTTCTTCGAAATGTCGCCCTGTGCAGTGTGAACCACAACCAGATAGACACCCTCTGCCCATTCCCTGACGGAGAAAGAAGCCGAGTGTCTCCCCGCAGCCAAATCCAACAACTTCGCGCCGGCCGAAGTGAACACCTCAATCCCAAACATCTCATATTCCGATGCTACAGTCACCATGTCGGTACTGGGATTGGGTCTGATAGACACCAGCCCGTCAGTCTCTCTGTCCATCGGGTCAAAGCCGTCGGGGAACACCTGCCATTCCACGGGGTCGCTCCATTCGCTGTAGCGCAGAGTGTCCAGTTCGCGGCAAACGGTACGCACGTAAGCCACCATG
>JAFXMW010000018.1 GCA_017530105.1 Bacteroidales bacterium | reverse complement strand
GCACCACACCAGGCGCCCGCCTTCACCATCAAGTAAGAGGGCTGCAACCCGGCAGTCCTGTTCTCAGGCAGTTGTCCCAGTTGAGGCACAGAGCCTCCTTTGACAGGATTGCACAGGAAAAACTCGATGAAGAAAGGGCGAGGAAGGCCCGTCTCAGCATCGTATGCCGTCAGGCTATGCCACCACCAGTCGTAGCCACACCTGGCCTGCTTGCCAAACAGCTGGCATGCATCGCGCGTTATATCATGTCTGTTGAAACTCATATCCGTATATCGAAATTAACACAATAGAAAAGCATCCGCTCGTAGCCGTATTTTGTCAAGAGATGGTCTGTTTGATAACCCAATGTGAGCAGACTGTGTACACTGGGTTTGTTATATGGCGAAGCCGTGGCGCACAGCAGGTCGATACCCCTTGCACGGGCTTCTCTGCCCAAATGCTTGCCCAACAGCACCTGCAAACCACGCCCCCGCCACTGAGGGCGGACAATGCAAATCTTGAAATTGGCCGATGTATAGGCAGAGGCATCTATCTTCGACAACAGGACAGAAAGGTCTTCACCCTCACCCGGCTGCGGCACATACATCACCGCAAAACCAACCAACTCCTCCCCTGCCCACGCCCCAAGGCAAAGGTGCGGCGGTTGCAGGCAGGTTTCCCACATCTCCACCGTGTTGCGGCGCAACAGGTCGGGACGTTCCAGGCAGGCAATCGCCTCCTGCTCAATGGCAAGAATATCACCCAACTGCCCCGGACCGCACGGACGGACATCGGGAAACGACAACTCCATAATCCATATTATTGTTTGACAATCTTCACGGTGCTGCTGCTGTAACGCACAAGATACACCCCTGCGGCCAACCCGCTGAGGTCTATCGCTTGAGTGCCATGACATTCGGTCGCCTTGACCACATGCCCCAGCAGGTCGGTGACAACCACCCTGCCCTCGGCTTCGACATTCAGCACATCCCCTGTGGGATTGGGATAAACAACAAAAGGCGTGCGCTCCTGCACCCCAGCAATGGACACGGGAATTTCGGGCATACCCGTTGTCAATATAACGCTATATTCCTTCACTGTTACCCCGTCCTCGGCGGTGACCGTCAGGGTAATCCTTGCGCTGGTGTCGCTCAGACGGGTGCACGACAGACCCAGGGTGGCATCGTCCACCTCGGTCTCCCCCTCGACCACAGCACTTGTCAGCATGGAGGTATCATCCACCGCAACGGCATAGGCCATGCTGTCTTTTCTGAAACCCTCCATCGGCTGCCCGTTCACCGTGATGCCCGTCAGCCATGCACTATAGATAAACTCGATGTCGTCGATTGAAAGCGAGTCGTTGCCATCGCCCCCACCGGGCTCCACATTAGTGGTCATGTTGACAAGCACGTAGTTGCCCGACGAGTTCCCGTCGTAGACGAAAGGCACGCGCAGCTGCTGCCATTGCAGTTGTGAGGAGGATGTAGTGGTGCGCGTGGTCTGAGCCACGGCACGTCCTTTATAAAGCGACCCGTTGCCCACATCGTTGGGAGCTTTGAAATCGTTGTCGCCGTGCAGCACTGCCTCCACCTGAGCCGTCGAGCTTGCGCTGCCCGCATAAAAACTCACCCACACATACATCGAGTCGGGCGTTGCCGTAAAAGGACAGCTGTGGTCGGCATTGCTCCGTTCCGTGTAGTTATAGTTGTCGCTGCTACTGGCCGAAAGGCTGCCGGCATGGATGCGCCCTGTGGTCATATTGCCATTGGCCTTGATGCCGAGAATGGACTGCGTGTATATGGTCAAATAATGAGAACCGGTACCCCCGGGACGGCTGCCGTTGCGACGATAGTGATGGGTGGACGATGCCAACGAAGCCCACGAGCCGTCGCTCGATGCGAAGGAGTTCCAATGCTCCGGCTCCGACGAAATGTCGCTGCCGTCCCATATCTCAAACCCGTTGTTGGGCAATTGAAAAGTGTTCTGGCCGCTCAACGAAAGGGCCGCCGTCAAAGTCAGCCCCAGAGCTGCCAATCGGATAACAAAGTGTTTCATAATTCTTTATTTTTAGAGCATCATGTGTTATTTCGAACCAAAATCGAGTTGCAAATTTACAAAAAAAAATCGGAATACTACAAAAAACAGGAACACGGACTATCATGGACAACCCATCGTCACGGCAATGGGCAATCCGTGTTAACCCGTGTTCCCGTCCGCAAGAGAGAGACCCCTTTCGGCATCACGCCGTCAGGTCTTTCCCACTGCTACGGAGGGCATTACTTCAGATAGTATTCCACTGTGGTCACCACGCGAACCTTCTTCACCTGAGGCGTGTTCTCGTCGAGGTCGTCCACCTCGAAATAGCCCTGCGAAGCGGTGCGCATCTTGCCAATCTTGCTATGGCTGTTCTTGGCAAACTCATTGGCGGCGGCACGGGCGTTCTCCAGGCTCTCGGCAATCATCGAAGGTTTGATTTCGTTGAGACCCAGATACTGGTAGTCAGCCCATGTATTGGCCAAGATATTCTGGTTCACCAAGTCGGTTTCGAGGGTCTGCTGCACCTTGCGTACCAACTCCAGATTCTTCGAAAAGACTGTCACCGTCTGGCTGGCCTGATAGCGGAACGTAATCTGCGACACGTCGTTGGCATAGGTATAGCGGTCGTCATAGCTGGCGTTGCCCACCCTGACTTCATCGCTTTTGAAACCGGCCTCAGTCAGTTTCTTGACAATAATGTCGTTGTTGTTGCGCACAATGGTACGCAAATCGGCCAACGAGTTGCTTTTCTCGGTGTAGTTGATGCGGTACACCACCCGGTCGGCGGGCACCTCCTTTTCGCAGAGGCCACGCACGGTGACCGTGTCGTCGAACGACTTGAGCGTGCGCACGGCGCAAATCAGCATCAAGCCCAGCACCAGAGCCGCCAGCACAATGCTGGTGCCCATAATCATGTTCTTCTTGAACGGGATGTTTCTTCCTTTCATAATTGTTGATTTATTGTTGCTATAAAACGCACCTCGCCACCTTTTATTGTGTCTGCCCGAAAATTCCCCGTTCTTCCTATTTTTGCCCCAAGACAATAGTTACTTCGCTCGTTATCCAACACTTAACCCTCATTTCTCCCATATTTCTCCCATCCGCAATGGGAGAAATATGGGAGAAATATGGGAGAACTAAGGTTGAACGAGCGAAAGTGCGGCACGGCGAGACACTGTTTTAGGATAGAATACGCATAACCGTGAGCGGCAACTTTCACACCAAAGGAGTGCGACAGGGCGTTTTCGCCCCGGAAAGGGGGGCACAATAGGCTGAAAAAAGTATGTGATAACTATAAAAATATAGGCATAGAGAAAGTTTTTTTCAATATGTTAAAAAAAAAGTGTATTTTTGCAACGGTTAAGTGCGGGGACGTGAGTCCCCTCTTTTATTGCTTATGATAGACAAATTCAAGGTTTTAGACATAGTAAAAGATGTGCTTGAGGGAAGCGACAAGTACCTCGTAAACATGAAAATCACCCCTGATAACCGCATTTTTGTGGATCTCGACGGGGACAACGGCATCAATATTGACGACTGCATTGAGGTGAGCCGTGCAATAGAGAACAGCCTTAACAGGGACGAGGAGGACTTTGAGCTGAATGTGAGTTCGGCGGGTGCGGACTCGCCGCTGAAGATGCCCCGTCAGTACCGCCGTCATGTGGGCAGAGAGCTGGGGGTGCAGCCTTTTGAGGGCGAATATGTGGAAGGGACTCTGGCCGAGGCCGACGACACCCATTTCACCATCAAGATTAAAGGCACAAAGAAAGTGGCTCCGAAAGAGTATACTTTCGCCTACGAGGATGTGAAGACCGCCAAAGTGCTGATCCGCTTCTAACATCCCCTTAACTGGAATAAAAAGAACAAAAACAATATACAAGTCAGATGAAGACATTAGACCTGATAGATTCCTTTTCGGAATTTAAAGAATTCAAGAACATTGACCGCGAGACGCTGATGCATATACTCGAGGAGGTTTTCCGTGCCGCCCTGTCCAAACGCTACGGCACAGAGGACAACTTCGACATTATTGTCAACATCGACAAGGGTGACTTGGAAATTTTCCGCAACCGTACCATTGTTGAGGACGGAGCGGTGAAGGACGAGAACCTGGAGATTGCCTACAGCGATGCCATTAAGATAGAGTCTGACTTTGAGGTGGGCGAGGAGTTGTCGGAACCCATCTATATGTCTGATTTCGGCCGCCGCGAGATTCTTGCCATCCGTCAGAATCTGGTGAGCAAGATTCAGGACTACGAGAAGTCGCTTATTTTCCAGAAATACAAGGAGAGAGTGGGTGAAATAGTGGTTGGCGAGGTGTACCAGCCTTGGAACAAGGAGATACTTATCCTCGACGAGGAGAAGATTGAGTTGGTGCTGCCGAAGTCGGAACAGATACCGAGCGACCGCTTCCGCAAGGGCGACACGGTACGCGCCGTAGTGCTGAAGGTGGAAATGCGCAACAACAACCCCGTCATCGTGCTGTCGCGTACATCGCCCATCTTCCTGGAGCGTTTGTTGGAGGCTGAGGTGCCGGAGATTTACGATGGCTTGATTACCATACGCAATATTGTCCGCATCCCCGGCGAGCGTGCCAAGATTGCCGTCGAGTCGTATGACGACCGTATCGACCCCGTGGGATCGTGCGTGGGTATCAAAGGTGCCCGTATCCACGGCATTGTGCGCGAACTGCGCAACGAGAATATCGATGTGTTGAACTATACCCCGCGTTTGGACATTATGGTGCAGCGCGCTCTTGCTCCCGCCAAGGTTTCCTCCATCAAGGTGGATGACGAGGCCAAGAAAGTGGAAGTGTTCATGGAACCCGACCAGGTGTCGCTGGCAATTGGTAAAGGCGGATGCAACATCAAACTGGCCAGCAAACTGGTGGGATACGACATTGACGTGTACCGCAAGGGCGATGAGTACCCCGACGATGTGGATTTGCGCGAATTTGCAGACGAGATTGACCAGTGGATTATCGATGTTCTCATCAACATCGGTTGCGACACGGCCAGAAATGTGTTGGCCTTGAGCAAAGAAGACTTGCTCAGCCGCACCGACTTGGAAGAGGAGACTATCGACGATGTAATCCGTATCCTGAAAGCCGAGTTTGAAGAGGGGGCTCCCGAAACCGAAGGCAAAGACCAACCTGAAGAGACCACCGAAAGCGAAGAAGAGTAAACGGTACTTTACCGTGACAGGCTTTGCCACCCCGGGGCATGGAAAAAAGAAATTAATATTGGCGGAGAAACTCCGTCGTAACAATAAAAAAGGAGTGTATTATGGCAGAAGAAAATAAAGGAATACGACTAAAGAAAGCGGCAACCGAATTGAATGTCGGTATATCCACTTTGGTGGAGTTTCTGGCCAAGAAAGGACATGTGGTAGAGTCCAATCCCAACGCCCGTCTCACCGCCGAACAGTATGATATTGTCGCCACAGCTTTCCAGGCCGAGCGCGCCGTGAAGGAGCAGGCCGACAAGATTGAAATCACACCCAGCGGCAACAATGTCGTGGTTGAAGCCAATCAAGAGGAAAGAAGAGAAGAGACCGAAGAGGTTATTATCAAAAACTACAATTTGTCATCCTCGGACATCAAGGGTACCTCCAAACCCGTTGAATCTGCCGACACTCCCAACGAGTCGAACGTGCCTGATGTTTCGCCCGAAACCCCTGAAAAGGCAGAGACACCCGCTCCCGAGCCAGAACCCCAGCCCGAGGAGAAAGCCCCCGAAGCAGCACCTGTTGCCGAGGAACCCGTTGCCGACACTCCAACAGTTGAAGAGACTGTCGCTCCCGAGGTCCCCGAGGTAGAGGTGAAACCTGCATTCATCCCCACACAGGTGGGCGACTTACGCATCGTAAACAAGATTGATTTGTCCGCAATCAATTCCAAGATGCGTCCTGACAAAAAGAAGAAAAGCAAAGGCGAAAAAGCCGCCAAGAGCGATAAAAACGCCAAAGGGGCTGCCGCCACACAACCTGCTCCTTCCAAAGCCAAAGCACCCAGCACCACTCCTGCTCCCGAAAAACCGGCAAGTCCTAAACCTGTAGAGCCTGCCCAGCCTGCTGCTCCAGTCCCACAACCTCAGGCACCCGCACCTGTCAAGGAACCCGAATTTATCGAGACCCAATATAAGAAGCTGGAAGGCCCCAAGCTGGTCGGCAAAGTCGATTTGAGCCAGTTTGAGAAGACCAAGTCCTCAAGCGGGGAAAAACGCAAACGCAAACGCATCAAAAATAAAGGCGTCAAGGTGAACGATGTCACCGTGCAGGCAGAGGCTACAACCGCCTCCAACTCCGGCAACAGCAAAAACAGCAACAAGAGCCGCAAAGCCGAGTCGCCAGCACAAGGCACTGACGTCAAGAGCGAGAAGAGCGAAAAGAAAAAGAAAAAGGAGAAGAGGCCAGTAAAGGTTGAGATTGACGATTCGGAAATCGAGAAGCAAATTCGCGACACCCTGGCCCGTCTCAGCCCAATGGGCAAGTCCAAGACCTCCAAGCACAACCGCGAAAAACGCCAGAAGGTTCATCAACGTATCGAGGAGGAGCAGCTGAACGAGATGGAAAGCCAGAAGACTTTGCAGGTGACCGAGTTTGTCACCGCCAACGAACTGGCCACCATGATGAATGTCCCCGTCACACAGGTAATCAGCACCTGCATGTCAGTGGGTATTTTTGTCAGTATCAACCAACGTCTCGATGCCGAAACCATCAAACTTATCGCCGATGAATTCGGCTTTGAAATCAACTTTGCCAGTGCCGATGTTATCGATGAACTGAACAAGATAGAAGAGGCAGACCGTCCCGAGGATTTGATTACCCGCAACCCCATTGTCACTGTAATGGGTCATGTGGACCACGGTAAAACGTCACTCCTTGACTATATCCGCAAAACCAACGTCATCGCTGGTGAGGCCGGCGGTATCACCCAGCACATCGGTGCTTACGAGGTCACCACTGCAGAAGGTCGTAAGATTACCTTCCTCGACACTCCTGGTCACGAAGCGTTCACCGCCATGCGCGCCCGTGGTGCCAAAGTCACCGACATCGCCATCATCGTCATTGCTGCCGACGACAAGATAATGCCCCAGACCGTGGAGGCTATCAATCACGCCCAAGCCGCCGGTGTCCCCATTGTCTTTGCCATCAACAAAATCGATAAACCCGGTGCAGACCCCGACCGCATCAAGACTGAATTGGCCAACATGAATCTCCTCGTTGAGGAATGGGGCGGTAAATACCAAAGCCAGGACATCTCGGCCAAGAAAGGTATCAATGTCGAGGAACTGCTTGAGAAAGTCATCCTCCAGGCCGACATCATGGAACTGAAAGGCAACCCCAACAAACGAGCCAAAGGTACTGTGCTTGAGAGTTCGCTCGACAAAGGCCGCGGATACGTCGCCAAACTGCTTGTCGAAGACGGTACCATCCGCAAGGGCGACCCCATCGTGGCCGGTGCCATCAGTGGACGTGTACGCGCCATGTACAACGAGCGTAACCAAGAGGTTATGTCCGCAGGTCCCTCTCAGCCCGTGCTTCTCCTCGGTCTTACCGGTGCCTGTCAGGCAGGCGACACCTTCAACGTCACCGAAAGTGAGAAGGAAGCCAAAGACATCGCCTCCAAGCGTACACAGCTGCAGCGCGAACAGGGTCTCCGTACCCAGAAACACATGACCCTCGACGAAATCGGCCGCCGTATTGCCATTGGCAACTTCAAGGAACTGAACGTGATTGTCAAGGGTGATGTCGACGGTTCTGTCGAAGCCCTCTCCGACTCCCTCCTCAAGCTCTCCACCGACGAAGTGCAGGTCAATGTCATCCACAAGGCCGTCGGTCAGATAACCGAGAACGACGTGCTCCTTGCCGAATCGTCTGACGCTATCATCATAGGCTTCCAGGTGCGTCCCTCCGTAGGCGCACGCAAGATGGCCGAAACCGAGCAAATTGACATCCGTCTCTACAGTATCATCTACGACGCTATCAACGAGCTCAAAGACGCTATCGAGGGTATGCTCTCGCCCGAAACACAAGAGAAGATTGTCGCCAATCTTGAAATCCGCGAAACCTTCAAAATCTCCAAAGTGGGTACCATTGCAGGCTGTATGTGTCTTGATGGTAAAATCACCCGCAACCACAACGTCCGCATCATCCGCGACGGTATTGTGGTCTACACCGGCAAACTGGCCTCCCTCAAGCGCTTTAAAGACGATGTCAAGGAAGTTGTCAGCGGTCAGGATTGCGGTCTGAACATCGAAGGCTTCAACGACATCAAAGTGGGCGACATTGTCGAAGCATACGAAATTATTGAAATCAAACGCAAGCTTTGAACAATACACGAACCGCGCCAGCCTTAACACCGGTTGGCGGTTCACCACGCTCTGATAGTTCAATGGATAGAATAACTCTCTCCTAAAGAGTAGATCCGGGTTCGATTCCCGGTCGGAGTACAAAAAGGGACAGCCACAACCGGCTGTCCTTATTTGTTTCTGTAAAAGTTCTGCTGTTATTTGTAATAGAAGATGGGGAGCCCTCTCGGACTGCCCCATCTTAGTCATTCTGCCTTAAACCCAAATCGGTCATTAGGACGGGAAGTGCACTAATATTCAGATAATATCTCCTTTTCATGCCATAGCGGCATTTCTTTCGGAATCTTGCCGACGAAACCATTTCGCCGTAGCCCGCTACGTCTTCAATGGTTTCGCCGACAATCTTCTCGAAACAAATACCACTCTGGCATAAAACCTAACGACCAATTTGGGTTAAAACAGGCCTTCAAGGAGGTTGTCGTCAACCAAGTTGGGCATAGTCACCTTCAACTCGGGACAGATGTCCATGGCGCGTTTGATGGCGAACATGGCACCCTCGTTACGAGCCCAGGAGCGACGGCTGATGCCGTTGTTCACGTCCCAATGCAGCATCATGCGCAGACGGCGGTCACAAGCCTCGCTGCCGTCCAAAACCATACCGAAGCCACCATTCATCACTTCGCCCCAGCCGACGCCGCCGCCGTTGTGGATAGAGACCCACGTGGCACCGCGGAAGCTGTCACCAATGACGTTCTGCACAGCCATATCGGCACAGCGGTTGCTGCCGTCATAAATGTTGCTGGTCTCACGGAAGGGACTGTCGGTACCGCTCACATCGTGGTGGTCGCGACCAAGTACAATAGGTGCGGAAATCTCGCCTTTCTTGATGGCCTCGTTAAAGCGGGCGGCAATCTTAGTGCGGCCTTCGCAGTCGGCATAGAGGATACGGGCCTGGCTGCCCACCACAAGGTGGTTCTCCTTGGCACCCTTAATCCACTGGATATTGTCGTGCATCTGTTGCTGGATTTCAGCGGGAGCCGTGGCGGCAATCTCGCCCAGCACCTCCATGGCTATATGGTCGCTCTTGTCGAGGTCTTCAGGTTTGCCGCTGGTGCATACCCAACGGAACGGGCCGAAGCCGTAGTCGAAGCACATGGGACCCATGATGTCCTGCACGTATGAGGGGTAGCGGAAAGCGCTGTGGTCGGCATTCCAGATGTCGGCACCGGCGCGGCTGCTCTCCAGCAGGAAGGCGTTGCCATAGTCGAAGAAATACATACCTTTGGCGGTAAGCTTGTTGACTGCTGCCACATGGCGGCGCAGACTTTCCTGCACCTTCTCTTTGAAGAGCTCGGGTTGCTCTGCCATCATCACCTTGGCGTCCTCGAAGCTGACACCCACGGGATAGTAGCCACCGGCCCAGGGGTTATGCAGCGAGGTCTGGTCGGAGCCGAGATCCACCTTGATGCCCTTTTCGGCACAGTACTCCCACAGGTCAACCACATTGCCTTGGTAGGCGAAACTACGGGCTTTCTTGTCGGCGATGGCCTTGTTCACCTCGACAAACAGCTCGTCGAGGTCGGCGTGAACCTCATCAACCCAACCCTGCTCGAAACGCTTCTGCGTGGCGGCGGGGTTGATTTCGGCGGTGATGCTCACCACACCGGCGATGTCGCCAGCCTTGGGCTGGGCACCGCTCATGCCACCGAGACCGGCGGTGATGAATAGTTTACCTGCAGTGCCGCCGCCGAGCTTACGGGCAGCGTTCAGCACGGTGATGGTAGTGCCATGCACAATGCCCTGCGGGCCGATATACATGTACGAACCGGCGGTCATCTGGCCGTATTGTGTCACACCGAGGGCGTTGTAACGCTCCCAGTCGTCGGGTTTGCTGTAGTTCGGTATCATCATACCGTTGGTTACCACCACGCGGGGAGCATCCTTGTGCGAAGGATAGAGTCCCATCGGGTGACCGCTGTACATCACCAGCGTCTGCTCGTCGGTCATCTCGCTGAGATATTTCATCACCAAGCGATACTGGGCCCAGTTCTGGAACACGGCGCCGTTGCCGCCGTAGGTAATCAGCTCGTGGGGATGCTGTGCCACTGCGGGGTCAAGGTTGTTCTGAATCATCAGCATGATGGCGGCAGCCTGACGGCACTTGGCAGGATACTCGTCGATAGGACGGGCATACATCTTGTAGGTAGGACGCAGACGGTACATATAGATGCGGCCGTATTTCTTCAACTCCTCGGCAAACTCAGGTGCCAGCATGGCGTGGTCCTTCGGGTCGAAATAGCGGAGGGCATTGCGGATGGCCAGCTTCTTCTCTGCAGGCGTGAGGATGTCCTTGCGCTTGGGCGCATGGTTCACTGTGGGGTCATAAGGCTGCGGTTCGGGCAGGGGATTGGGAATACCCTGACGCAATTCATTTTGGAATTCTTCGAGTGTCATATTACTAATTTGTTTATTTATTATCGAGAGCAACTATTTCACATATCCAATTTAAAATGCAAAGATACAAAATTCAAGCGACATAGCAAGTTTTTGTTTTCGCATTAGTCAAAAACAATGCATTATAAAACTGCTCCCGCTCTCGAAATCAGTGGATTTGTTACACAAAAGCCGAAAAGGGCTTGGTGCATTAACACCTTAACCCTTTTCGACCTTAAATACATATTTTATCTTGTAGTCATGCTTTAGAAGCAAAGTTGGATGCCGGCTTCGAAGCGGGGGAGGTCCAGCTTGAAGGCTGTGGGGCTGGTGAGGTCGGAATCGTAGCTGATAGCGAAGCCGGTGAGGCGGTAGCGGAAGTAAATGCCGATGGCATCGTAGGAGAAGCGGGTGGTGACACCGAAGTTGAACTTGTAGTTGTCTTGATATTGCGGGTCTTTGATCTCCACTTCGCCATTTGACGCATGGGGGATGTTTTTGTAGGCGACCTGATAGCTGTACCAGCAGCGGGAGGCATAGGCACCGAGGTCCCAGTGGAGGCCTTTGCCGAACAGGCCGCCGGCAACGAATCGGACACGCTGGAAGAGCTCGAGGGAGACCTCATCGACGTAGTAGTATTTGTAGTCAACACTGGCGGTGGGAAGAGCAAAGAGGTTGTCGAAACGATGGCGACGCTCGGGGTCGAAGGTATAGCGGGTGTTGCCGTATTCGAGACCCAGGCCGATACAGTAGGGCTTGGCGAGGGCACGCATGACGCGGACGCCTATACGCGAGACAGGGGACCAGAGCCCGATTTCGTATTCCTGAGAGGAGAGGCGGATCATGTCGCCGAGCTGGATATAAAAGTCGCCGCGCCATTTGGCACTGTTGCCGAAAGAGGTGACATCGGACCAGTCGCCTTTCTTCCATTGCTTGCTGAGTGTGGACGAATAGCTGAAGTTGTCGAACTTGGCAGGCTTCATTTGGTAGGAGAAGTCGTTGCTGTAGCCGGTGACGGAGAGGCGCTTGTTCTGCTCGTCGGTGAGGCGGAAACTGGCGGTGTAGCCGTCGAACCAGACGTTGAGGATGCGGCGGTAGAGCTGCTTTTTGTCGAAGGTGATGCAGGAGGCGGTGTCCATGTTGTCAATTTCGATTTGGCGATAGGCATCGAGGGTGCCCTGCTCGTTCTGCACATTGCAGAAGAGGGAACGGCTGATTTCGGTAGGAAGTACGGGGTTGAGGAGATGAAGCTCGACCACATCGTCTTTCTCGACGAAACGGAACGAGGGACGGGCAGCGGCTTTCTGCCGTTTGTTGCAGAAATAGGAGGCCTGGGGTACACCGTAGCCGAAGGCATAGTCGAAATAGGGG
>JAFXMW010000119.1 GCA_017530105.1 Bacteroidales bacterium | reverse complement strand
GGCAAACGGTACGCACGTA
This sequence comes from Bacteroidales bacterium, assembly GCA_017530105.1. Classification (GTDB taxonomy): domain Bacteria; phylum Bacteroidota; class Bacteroidia; order Bacteroidales; family P3; genus Colimorpha. The sequence continues at coordinate 10,848 of JAFXMW010000119.1, read as the reverse complement.
AGCCACCATGGGTATGCCGAGGGTGTCGGTGAATCGCCAGATATTGCTGTGGCTCTCCACCCAGGTGCCTTCGTCCGGAGGAGTGCCTTGCGGACCGTAGGAGACCTGCCATTCGTCGTGCGTGCCGTCGTGTCTCCAACGCAGCGAGACGGTGTTGCCATAGCGGCTCATAATGGTGAGGTCGTACACAGGGGTGCATGCCGGGGTGTCCACGGCCCAGATGGTGTCGAAAGTCCGTAGGATGGGTACATTGAGGAAAAACTCATGTGTTTCGAAGTCGAGCCATTCGTTCATCGGCACCCCTAAAGCGCGGCAAGCGGAGGAGTCATAAGGGCATACAAACCGTGCTTTGCAGTTTCTGGTCGGCATCCAGCAGGTTGAGTCAAAGTAGATGTCGTCACTGAAAGTGCAGTCGGTAGAATAGACACACCAATACTCTGGAAAGGTCCAATTGAGTTCTTCTGGAGTTTGACGGAAATAATTATTATTGGTATGCCCGACATAGAAAGAATCCTTCACATGAATGGGATTGTCGAAAAAGAACCGCCTCCAAAAAGCAAACCCTTCTTGGGAACGGGTCAGGTGATCGCTGCATTCACGAGAAGTGCTATGAGGGACCTGTTGGGTCGTGAAATGGTATTCCCCCATATAATACGCTGAGTCGGTAGGGATAAATGGAATTTGAGCCAGTTCGATTAACGAGTCGGGTGTGGCATCATATAACAGCAGGTACTCTTGAAAAATAGTTGGGTGAAAATTGCTGGCAATAACGCTATTGTGTGTCCATACATCTATACCGTAAATGTCGGCTCCGCCCTCAATATAGTTATATTCCATTCTGTCTCCCATGATAGCTATATTATGATAACCACCGCTATCATCGCGGAAGCATGCGTCAACATTCCATGAGTCAGCCAAATATAGCGGGTGTGTAGTGTCTGAAAGCCAGGCATCATAGTCAAAGTCGAAATAGGGTGTATACACCGTGTCGATGCGTACATACTTCTGCGCCGCAGCTGCAAGTGTGCAGCCCGCCAGTATCAAGGTCAGAATAATCTTTTTCATGATATTTAGTATTAATTTGTTATATCAGTCTATTCGCATTCTATTCCCACATCTTCTCCATAGGTGTTGAAAAAAATAGAATTGGAAAACTTATCAGGTTCGATTATGCAGTGGTGCCTTCCAAACGTGCGGTATGCCGGCGAGGAGGAGATGCCGGGGACCATCACGGTCTTGCAGCAGACATCCGGAGCACCCGAATAATCATGGTAATATACATTCAGATAGCCATAAGGTACGGCCAGTCCGCTTGTGACGATTCCGTTGGAAAGGAAGTTGTCGAGAGAGTGGAATTCCTTGTCGATGATAAATATTGCCTCGTATATTCCGGCATAAATATTGCTCATGTCGATAGTATATATGTGATGCCCCCATACACTGGTTATGGGATTGTAAGCATCGGTCAGGAACCGTAAGCAGTTGGAAGATTGACAGTATCGGGTGTCCCTCATAGTGCCGAGATAGGCAGATGAACCCAATGGGATGTCGAGGCTGTTGAGAAGGACAGGAGCGCCGCTGCCCACATTCAGGTACTTTACTGCGATGCCCCGGTTAGCAGGTTCACTGAAGTTGTAAGTCACGGCAACCTTGTCGCCTCCGCAGTCTGCCACCATCACCTGTTCGGCCACCGTGTGGTCGGTGAAGTAATAGATGGGTGGCGAAAGGGGACTGTAGTTGGCGAAGTTTGCCGTCCGGTTGAACACCATAAAGTGGAACCAGTTGTAGTCTTTGTCTTTCGCCGTGATTACGATGCGATTTTCTGTGCAGGCGATGTCTGTATATTCCTCAACACCGTCCTTGTTGTAATGGTACTGGTTTAACTCCCAAGGAGTGACGGGGGCTCCTATGAAAGCGGCATCACCGTAGCCTACACGTTGTAGATAGACAATGGAAGGGTTTCCATGATCCACAATATTATTGTTTGCCAGAAAGGCTATACGTGTCAAAGGACCGTCCTTGAAAAGTGAAATCCGATTCACTTCTGTAATTAAAACATCATAGTCGGCAATTTCACAGTTACTAATAGATAGATTAGTATTAGTAAATGTCATCCATTGGAAAGTGCCGGAACCGATAATCATATCGTTGATGTCGAAACAAGCCAATAGCCCGACCCTTGAGGAGGCGTTGTTCAGGTATCCCCCGGCAAACACTGTGTCGTTGGCAATGCGGAAGTCGTTGATGTACACCAACGAGGGCAAGTTGACAGAAACGGCCGGCGAAGATGCGTTGTCGTGCAGCGTCACCTTCTGGGTTATGCCGTCGCTGGAGTATACGAGATACTTTCCATTTTTCCATTCTCGAACAATGGACGTGACGGTTGGGCAAGTGGGGAATTCCCATAGATGGCTCTGCCCAATGGCGGAAAATGCTCCTGCAAGCATAATAAAAACAATGATTAGAGATTTGTTTTTCATGTTGTTAGTTATTTAATGTTTGACTATGTTCAACTTGCAAATATAATGATTTAATTTTGAATATTGAATGTATTTTTATTAAATATTGTTAATTGGACGTAAGAAAAAGGTAAAATGTGCGTTATATAGTTATATATTATATAAAAGATATTATTATGAAAAAACTGATTCGGGGAACCATTGTCGCCATGTGTGCAACAATCTTCTTTGCAGCCTGTGGCAAAGAGGACATTAGTCCAATGTCCAATAGCCTGTATGTCAATTTGGTTTCATTGTGGGAGCAACGCACCTCACCCCATTGGCATGGCTCGGTTCAGAAATACGTGGACAGAAAGGGGTATACTCTGTACGGTGACACGCTATACACGGGATACAGGCAAATCACCTACCTATGCCCAACCGATACCGCAATATACGTATTAAGAACCATCGACAAGGATGACACCTTATGGTCGCTCAACTGTTCGATCTTCTCCCGGCGGCAGCGGTGGATGCAGGACCAGATAGTACTCTTCGAAAAGGAAATGTACTCCCGCCACCCGCAGGACTATACTGGCGGTTCCTTCTATTGGTATACCGGGGTGAACAGTGTTGACGGCGGCGACGTGCGGACCCACGACCTCTTTGTACAGCGTGCGGAAGAACATGTCGGCGACGTGTGGGAATGGGTCGAGGCGCGTACCCGCTATGGCCTCCAACCGCCCTATCTGGGCGAGGACCGGCTACAACTACATACCGATGGCACCAAATACTATCTCAACCAATTGGGCATGGACGCCGACAACGGCATCACCCATCATCTCGACATTCAGTTCAACACCTACGACACCACAGGATGGTCCAATCCTTTTTTCTATTAATCATTTCTCATCCTGGCTGTTAATCAGGGTCGCGGGGCTAAGGCGACATCTGTCTCACGTACTTTGGAGGGTGTCTTCTTTTGTTTGTTTTACACTTTTTTCCCACTTGTATTACACTTGTTTTACACTTTTAAAGTGTAAAACAAGAGAAACAAAAGTGATTTACGACAGCAACCGAAGTGAGGAATCAGCAGGACGGGGAATTGGCAAAAAACAGAAAATTAGAAACAAATCGCATTTTCTCCGTTACCAATTCACAAAAAAGTTGTATCTTTGCACTTTATTACCTTTGAGGAAACAGGACATAACTCTTTGACGAACAGATGAACAATATACGCAATTTCTGTATTATAGCCCACATCGACCACGGCAAGAGCACGCTGGCCGACCGTCTTTTGGAATATACCGCCACAGTGTCGCAGCGCGACATGCAGGACCAGGTGCTTGACGACATGGACCTGGAAAAGGAGCGCGGCATCACCATCAAAAGCCACGCCATACAGATGAATTACCATCACGACGGCGAGGGCGAGAACGCGGGCAAGGACTTTGTGCTGAACCTGATCGACACCCCGGGGCATGTGGACTTCAGCTACGAGGTGAGCCGTTCAATCGCGGCTTGCGAGGGGGCCTTGCTGGTGGTCGACGCCACGCAGGGCATCCAGGCACAGACTATCTCCAATCTGTATCTGGCATTGGAGAACGACTTGGAAATTATCCCCGTGATGAACAAGATTGACCTCGACAGCGCCATGCCCGAGGAGGTCGCCGACGAGATAATAGACCTTCTGGGCTGCAAACGCGAGGAAATCCTTTCGTGCAGCGCCAAGACGGGTATGGGTGTGCCGGAGCTGTTGCAGGCTATTGTCGACCGCTTTCCTGCCCCCAAGGGCGACCCCGATGCTCCGTTGCAAGCATTGGTGTTCGATTCGGTGTTCAATCCCTTCAGGGGCATCATCAGCTATTTCCGCATCATGAACGGCACCATCCGCACCAACGACCATGTGATGTTCGTCAGCACCGAAAAGGACTATCATGCCGACGAGATTGGCGTGCTGCGCCTGAATATGGAACCGCGCAAAGAACTGAAGGCTGGCGATGTGGGGTATATCATCAGCGGCATCAAGACCTCGAAGGAGGTGCGTGTGGGCGACACCATCACGCAGGTGGAGCGTCCTTGCGAGAAGGCCATCGAGGGTTTCGAGTCGGTAAAACCCATGGTTTTCGCGGGCGTGTATCCGGTGGACACGGACGACTATGAGGAGTTGAGAGCATCAATTGAGAAACTCCAATTGAACGATGCTTCGCTGACCTTTGAGCCGGAGAGCTCTTTGGCCTTGGGATTTGGTTTCCGCTGCGGTTTCCTCGGTTTGCTGCACATGGAGATTGTGCAGGAACGCTTGGAACGCGAGTTCAACATGGATGTCATCACCACAGTGCCCAATGTGCAGTACAAAGTGAAACTGACCAACGGCGAGGAGAAGGACGTCTACAACCCCTCGGGTATGCCGGAACCAAACAACATTGCCGAGGTGTACGAGCCTTATATCCACGCCCAGATTATCACCAAGGCCGACTTTATCGGGTCCGTCATCAAGCTGTGCATGGACAAACGCGGCATCCTCAAGAACCAGACCTATCTCACCACCGACCGCATCGAGATTACCTTCGACCTGCCGCTGGGCGAGGTGGTGTTCGACTTCTACGACAAGTTGAAGAGCATCTCGAAGGGTTACGCCTCGTTCGACTACTACCTGAATGGTTTCCAGCCGTCGAAACTCGTCAAGCTGGAGATACTGTTGAACGGTGACCCCGTGGATGCCCTGTCGACGTTGACGTATGTGGACAATGCCTACCCCATTGGGCGACGCATGTGCGAGAAGTTGAAGGAATTGATTCCCCGTCAGCAGTTCGACGTGGCCATACAGGCGGCCATCGGCAGCAAGATTATCGCCCGCGAGACGGTGCGGCAGGTGCGCAAGGACGTCACGGCCAAGTGCTACGGCGGCGACATCACCCGCAAACGCAAATTGCTGGAGAAACAGAAGGAGGGCAAGAAACGTATGCGCCAGGTGGGTAACGTGGAGGTGCCGCAGAGCGCCTTCCTCGCCGTGCTGAAGCTGGATTAATCCGAGAACTGATAATACGAATAATCGAAGAGAAAACAGATTTAGTTTTATGAAAATATTCTTTTTGGCATTCTTAGGCGCCCTGGTGGCGGTGCTGGCAACGCTGGCGTTGGCAGGGTATCTCTTTTTCCGCATTACCAAGCGTTATTTCGACAACCAGCAGAAGATGCAGATGCTGCAGATGCGGGTGGACGAGCACCGCGAGGCGGTGAAACTGTTAACTCCTATCCGGTTGCAGGCTTATGAGCGTATGGCGCTGTTTCTGGAGCGCATCGCGCCGGAGAGCCTTGTGCTGCGCTGCTACCAGCCGGGCATGGACACCAAACTGCTGCAGGGCGTCATGACCAAGACCATCCGCGATGAGTGGGAACACAACCTCAGCCAGCAGGTCTATATTTCAAGCGAGGCGTGGAACCGTATCCGTCAGGCAAAGGACGAAATGGTTGGTGTTATCAACTCGGCGGCTATCACCATACCCGCCGATGCCGACCCGGCTCGGTTGGCCAGTACCATCTTTGCCACAGTGGCTTCGGGCACCCAGCCGACAGCCCCGGCACTGGAGTTTCTGAAACAGGAAATGCGCGAACTGTAACACATTTGCTTGCTGTTTCCATTTTTTTTCGTACCTTTGCATTATTGTTATGAAGAAGTATATATTCCATATTGTACTGATTCTGATGATGTTTGTGCCTATTGTCGCCAATGCTCAGGATCGTCCTAATGCAAAGCAGAACAAAAATAAGCCCCGTGTATATGCCAATACCAACGGGGGGCAAATTAAACACAACAAACTGGTTAAAACCAGCGACCCCAGTGATGAGTATTCGGGTGTCCGCACGGAGCCTTACGGGGTGAAGAAGCCCAAGAAAAAGGTGAATAACGACACGGTGGACGTGGCCGACGATGTTGAAGTCAAGCCCACCTATCCGGATAACTATCTCTTTGACGAAAACCCACAGGACAAGGAAAACGAGATTGTGGATAAAAAGAACGCCCAAAAAGCCAAACAGCAAGAGGAAGAGGAAACTGAGGAAGAGGAGAGAATGGGTATCGTCACCCCACAATATGCTTTTTCGATGCATGACGACCCGGGTACCGACAGCGAAGAAGACATTCTGATGGCTGGCGACTCGGCGTTGGTGCACACGCTTAAGATGGACATCTCAGAGATGGCTCCGGTGGAGATAAAACTCACCGATGCCGAGCATGGCAAGTTCTTTGTTTTCCCCACGCCCGAATATGCCCGTGCCACCTCGCATTTCGGTCCCCGTCGCCGTCGTTTCCACTATGGTCTCGACTTGGCCATGCCTACCGGCGAACCCATCTATGCTGCTTTCGACGGAGTGGTGCGTTTCTCCAAATACAACCGCTCTTACGGGCACCTCATCGTCATCCGTCACGACAATGGTCTGGAAACCTATTATGCCCATCTGTCCAAACGTCACGTTGCCCCCGGCACACGTGTCAAGGCAGGTGAGGAGATAGGCCTGTGCGGTAACACGGGACGTTCGCGCGGCAGTCATCTGCATTTCGAGATACGTTACAACGGTAACGCCATGAATCCCGAGGATGTCATCAGCTGTGAGACCCACACCCTTGTAAAACCCACCTTGCGCCTTACTAAGGATTCGTTCAGAAAAGTGGCCAAACGGGGTTATTCCAACCAAAGCCCCAAATCGAGGGTGGGCAACTACAGCGATGGCGGCAAGACCTATAAGATTCGTACCGGCGACACCCTCAGCCGTATCGCCAAGCGCAACGGCACTACGGTTAGCAAGCTGTGTAAACTTAACGGTCTGAGAGAAAATTCAGTGTTGCGCCCCGGTCAAACTATTCGCTTGCGTTAGCCTATGCGTCTCGACATTCTTACCCTCTTCCCAAATATGATGAGCATGTTCTTTGAGGAGTCGATCCTCAGCCGTGCCCAGAAGAAAGGCATTGTGGAGGTGGTTTTCCATAATTTGCATGACTATTCCCTGTCGCGCTACGGCAGTGTGGATGACTATCCCTATGGCGGCGGCGCAGGAATGGTGATGGCGGTGGAGCCTTTGGCCAACTGCATCGAGGAGCTGAAGGGTCAGCGCAACTACGATGAGATTATCTATACCGCCCCCGATGGCGAGATGCTTTCGCAGCCGATGGCCAACACCCTGTCGTTGAAAGAGAACCTGATGATACTCTGCGGCCACTACAAAGGGGTGGACGAGCGCATACGCGAGCATTTCATCACCATGGAGATTTCCATAGGCGACTATGTCCTTACGGGTGGCGAGCTGGCCGCTGCGGTCATCGCCGACACGGTCATCCGTCTTATTCCCGGCGTGATAGGCGATGAGCAGTCAGCATTGGGCGACTCGTTCCAGGATGGTCTTGTGGCGCCGCCTGAATACACACGACCGCCTGAATTCCGTGGATGGAAGGTGCCGGATGTGTTGTTGAGCGGCAACCACGCCAAGATAGAACAATGGCGTATGGAACAAGCTATCGAGCGTACACGTCAGCGCCGTCCGGGTCTCCTTGACAAAGCATGATGGTAGATCCTGCTACAAATATAAGTCCCCTCACGCATTGGCTGCATGAGGGGACTTGTTGTGTTAATGAATTTCCATTTTTCGGGTAGGAGGCTATTGTGCAGATGAGATTTGGCTGGGTACATATTGTTTTTTCAAAGCTGTCTCGGTTTCACGTACAAGTTCTTCGCCACGATATTTGCCCAGCATGGTGCCGTTGCGGTCAATAAGGAAGACTTGAGGAATAGAAACAAATCCATAGAGTGAGGATGCGGTTTTTCCAGTAAGGTCTATTAATTGGGAGTAGGGGAGTTCCAAGTCGTTGATTGCTTTGTCGAAATTGTTTTCATTGTCCCAAACGCCAACCCCTACGATAACCAGACCGCTGTCGGAATATTTCTCATAAAGGGGCTTGAGGTACTGCTTGATTTCCTGTCGGCAGGGGCCGCACCACGATGCCCAGAAATCAACAATCGCAACGTGTCCGGAAATAAGCCGTGAGAGGGAAACGGTGTCGTGAGAGGCACGGTCGATGCCAGCGAAATCCACAAATTGTTTGCCTATGGCAACAGCTTGCTGGTGCTGGCTTTTCTCGTATACTTGTCGGTTGAGGAGAAAATTGCGCACTACGGGGGAGGAAGTTGCATAAATTGAATCTACCATTTTGCGGCGATGGCTGACGGTGTCGGAATAATAATCTCCTCGATTGACGATGCCGTTGAAGAGGTTGTACAGAACATAGGCCCCTACCACATTGTCGGCGTTGTCGTTGAAAATCTGCCAACCGGATACTTCATGAAAAGCGTTTATTGAGTCTTGAAAGCGTTCTTCTTCCCGCTTTGGCCCAAAGTAATATGCATTGTCTCGTTGTTTCTTGCAATACATGTAGCCGTGTACATAGCGGTTCAGCTGGTCGTTTAGGGGAGAGCCGCCAACAACATAGTTGCGTACATCAATTGATGCCGTCATGTACGGCTCTATTGTTATGGGAATGAAAAGTTGATGTCTGTCTGTGATATATCCCATGAAGACGGTGTCAGTATTCCCGTTGATGGTGAAATTACCTTTTTTAATGATGCCGCTCCCGACACTGTCGTTGTTTTGGATGTCACACAATACGATTGTCTTGCCATTTTTGATTTTGCGTGGTAGGTTAGTCCCGTTGATTGTGAAATTGTGCTCTTGTGCAGTGGCCATTGCCGTTGCCAGCATACAGGCCAGAATAATGATGGTTTTCTTCATTGTGATGTCCTTTCTTTTGAGAGTTTAACTTGCCAGGATGATTACCAGCGTGTCAATCAGGATGATTGCTACGACGATGCCGCTCATAAAGAGTTTGGCAAAGAATTTGTCTTTTCTGCTGGGAAGGGTGTGCCTTCTTCTTGCGTTGGGGGTCAGTGTGGTATTCATTGTTTTGACTTTTTTTATTGTTGATATTTGCTTTTTGTCTCTTTGCCCAATAAACGAACATCTGGCATGGAATATTCGTGAGGGGGTGAAAAAATGTTTAAATGTGAGGATAGCCCAATGGGTGTTTTTTTTCTTGTGGAGGGCAATTTTATTGCCGCTTCGGCGTTACTTTTCCGTTAATGATATAATATCGCTTTTATGACAGAATTTGAGAAATACGCCACCATGCACCGTGGCATCAGCAGTACTACTTACGCCAAGTACACTTCGGCAATCAATAATTCGTTGACTCCCTATATTGTGGAGGAACGCCAGTTGAACGTGGCCCAGATGGATGTGTTCAGCCGTCTGATGATGGACCGCATCATCTTCCTCGGCACCGCCATCGACGACTATACCGCCAACGTCATCCAGGCCCAGTTGCTTTTCTTGGAGAGTGTGGACAGCTCCAAGGACATTCAGATTTACCTCAATTCGCCGGGAGGCTCGGTATATGCCGGCTTGGGTATCTACGACACCATGCAATACATCCAGCCCAAGATTGCCACCATCTGCACCGGTCTTGCCGCCTCGATGGCCAGTGTGCTCCTTTGCGCCGGAGAGAAGGGGATGCGCTGCGCGCTGCCCCATGCCCGCGTGATGATTCACCAGCCCATGGGCGGTGCCGACGGCCAGGCTACGGACATGGAGATTACCGTCCGCGAAATCCTCAAGCTGAAGAAGGAGCTCTACGAGATTATCGCCAAACACAGCGGACAGCCCTTCGAGCAGGTGGAGAAGGACAGCGACCGTGACCACTGGTTCACCGCCGAAGAGGCTAAGGCCTACGGCATGATTGACGAAGTGTTGACCAAGAAAAACTAGTTTGGCCAGAATAGCTAGTAGTCTTATGATGCAAATCAAGATAAGAAATACCTCTCACCACCCGCTGCCGAAGTACGAGACTTCACAGTCCGCGGGGATGGACCTGCGGGCATACCTGCCCGACGGGCCGGTCACACTGCGCCCCATGGAGCGCGGACTGGTGAAGACAGGCCTTTTCATGGAGCTGCCCGCAGGCTATGAGGCGCAGGTGCGCCCCCGCAGCGGCTTGGCTCTGAAGAAAGGTGTCACTGTGCTCAACTCGCCCGGCACCATCGATGCCGATTACCGCGGTGAGATTTGTGTGATCCTCATAAATCTCTCGCAAGAGGATTTTGTTATCAACGACGGCGAACGCATCGCCCAGATGGTTATCGCCCGCCACGAGCAGGCGGAAATCATTCAGGTGGAGGAGTTGTCGGACACTGAGCGCGGCACCGGTGGTTTCGGACACACAGGGAAGAATTGAAAAATGAAAGTTGAAAATTGAAACGGCTGGCGCATAGGCTGGTTCTGCTTGTTGCGATAATATCGCAATTGTTCTCTTCATGCCACGCACAGCCGGGTTCCCAAGTGGCCGGTTTCGTGCATTATCATC